>JBARVU010000483.1:0-4112 GCA_049646425.1 Phormidesmis sp.
GAATCAGGCGTTGTATTTGGTGGCAAACTATCTCCGACCCATGAGGGGGTTCCCCAAGGCGGAACGGTTTCTCCGTTACTCGCCTTAGTGGCTCTCTATGGTCTAGAGACAACGGTTCGCAGGAGTATTGGCCAAAGTAAAAAAGCACAACAAGCACTCTGTGTGTGCGTTTATGCTGATGACTTTGTCATTCTCCATGAGTCGTTGGATGTCATCTTAGAGTGTAAATCAGTAGTCGCAGACTGGTTAAAAGAAGTGTCTCTGGAACTGAGTCCTGGCAAGACTCGTATCTCTCATACTCTAACCCCGTATGACGGCAACGTCGGCTTTGATTTTCTCGGATTTAATCTCCGACAATATCCAGTGGGGAAACACCAGTCTGGTGCCGACCGATACGGTACAAAGCGAGGCTTCAAGACCATCATCAAGCCCAGCAAGAAAAAGATTGCCCTACATATCCGCAAACTAGGAGACACCATTGATGCTTACAAAAGTGCGCCTCAAGTGCTACTGATTCGTAAGCTCAACCCTATCATTAGGGGATGGTGTAACTACTATTCAACGGTATGTAGTACACAGGTGTTCGCACATTGTGACCACATTCTCTTGTTCTCACAGCTACGAGCCTGGGCAAGACGTAGAACCGGCAAATTTAAGCTAGAGACCTATCACAAATACTGGCACCCGATTGGAGATAGAATCACCTTCTCAACGAAGGATGGCATTAGCCTTAGGTTTCATGCCGCTACCCCCATCAGACGCCATGTAAAGGTGAAAAAGACTAGAAGCTTTTTTGACGGCGATATCATCTACTGGGGAACCCGGAAAGGGAAACACCCTGAATTATCGAATCGAGTAGCGCTGCTACTCAAAAGGTATAAAGGGAAATGCCCCGAATGCGGGTTCAGGTTTATCGGAGACGACCTGATAGAAGTTGACCACATCATTCCTAAAAAGGAGGGTGGCGCAGATAAATTCGATAATCTGCAACCGCTTCATCGTCATTGTCACGACGTCAAAACTGCTCGGGACATAGCGCGTCAAGCGTTATCTTCTAGCAGCGTTTAACGGTACTGATGACAACAGCCGTGCTATTGAGGAGCCGGATGCACGGAAACGAGCACGTCCGGTTTTGAATGGGAGGGTGCGATTCGTTTGTCCGAAATGAGCTATGGCTCAGGGATGGACAGCAAAGTAAAACAAGGAGGTAACGCTCTAAACTTTGACAACTTGATAACCGTGAAGGTGAAAGACCTTCCCCGCAAGTGAAGGCGGTGACAGCATCATCCTCAAGGTAGCGACTGACCATCAATCCTTGAAGCAGGATGAAAAGGCGGCAGCTCCAAGCCCAATGGGGTCAACGTCGAGCATCGTTGTCTATGGGTAATCACATGAAGGTATGTCTGAACTGTCGTAATCAGAAAACCAGCCAAATCAGGCTGACAGGCTGGAGCCAAAAGGCAAAGGATAAGGGGCTGGCAATTCCTTCCGTGACCAGTACTTCACTCCCACTAACCCCGGCAGACAGTACCACCCTTCAGACAACAGAGCACGGCTATCAGGAACGAAGTAACCCCAATCTTGCTCTTGGAAAGGTCGAATATTCCAAGCAGGTGTCAGCCATATGCAGGACTGGGGTGGGATAGTTTCAGAAGCAAATGCCTTGGGTAATGCCAGGGATAAGCAGACAGAAACACGGCAATTTGAATGATTAAGGTGTAAGTAAGAGTTCATAAGTCATGAGTGCGATTTCACCATCAGCATATGAATGGAAAGACCTTCCCTGGCATCAGCTAGAACAGACTGTCTTCAAGCTCCAAAAGCGCATTTTTCGAGCCTCTAGTCGTGGCGATGTCAAAACAGTCCATCGACTCCAGAAACTTCTGATGAAGTCCTGGTCAGCTCGCTGTCTCGCGGTGCGAAGAGTCAGTCAGGATAACCAAGGTCGGCGCACTGCGGGGGTGGATGGCGTCAAGTCACTATCCCAAAAAGAGCGGTTAACCCTGGTCAATAATCTGAAGATAGAACCACGGGCGACGCCCACCCGCCGGGTTTGGATTCCCAAATCTGGCTCCATGGAAAAGCGTCCGTTAGGAATACCAACGATGGTAAACCGAGCACAGCAGGCATGTGTCAAGCTAGCGTTAGAGCCAGAATGGGAGGCCAAGTTTGCCCCCAATTCCTATGGCTTTAGGCCAGGACGCTCATGTCATGATGCGGTCGAAGCCATTTTTACTGCAATTAATCAGCTGCCTAAGTATTGCTTAGACGCCGATATTTGCAAATGCTTCGACCGAATTAATCACCAAGCCTTACTGAACAAACTGGAGACATTTCCCAAGCTTCGTCGGGTGCTTAAAACCTGGCTGAAAGCTGGGGTCGTGGATCAGGGCCAACTATATCCAACAACTCAGGGAGCACCGCAAGGAGGGGTGATTTCGCCCTTGTTAATGAATGTAGCTCTACACGGACTGGAGACCCAGATTAAGTCGGCTTTCCCCGCCTCAATCAGAGTTCGAGGGAAAGCGATTAATACTTGGAAACCAGAGGTGATTCGGTATGCGGACGACCTGGTCGTCTTACACCGAGATGTCTCTGTTATCCAGCAATGTCAACGGATAGCGTCAGATTGGCTTCAAGGCATGGGACTAGAACTGAAGCCCAGCAAAACTCGAATTGGTCACACTTTAAAAGAAGTGGACGGCCAAATTGGATTTGAGTTTCTTGGATTTGACTTCCGACAATACAAAGTCGGTAA
Source organism: Phormidesmis sp. (assembly GCA_049646425.1). Lineage (GTDB taxonomy): Bacteria > Cyanobacteriota > Cyanobacteriia > Phormidesmidales > Phormidesmidaceae > Phormidesmis. The sequence continues at coordinate 2,759 of JBARVU010000483.1, forward strand.
AACTCACTCAAGACAGGGGTTCAAGACTATCATCAAGCCCGCTAAGGCAAAGGTGAAACTTCACTACGAAAGACTTGCAAGCATCGTAGAGACCCATCAAGCAGCCCCACAGGCTGCCTTGATTCGCCATCTAAACCCGGTGATTCGAGGATGGTGTAACTACTATGCCACAGTGGTGAGTAAGCAGACTTACAGCAAGCTCCATAACCAACTGTATGGCAAGCTTCGGGCCTGGGCGAAGCGGAGACATCCCGAGAAATCAGGCCACTGGGTCAGTCATAAGTACTGGGCCTTGGATGCCGGACAGGGATGGAGATTTGCCACCAAAGATGGGGCGACACTTTTCAATCACGCTAAGACGCCCATTGTGCGGCATACCAAAGTGAGAGGAATGAAAAGCCCTTATGACGGTGACTTTATCTACTGGGCAACCCGTCGAGGCAAAGACCCCATGTTGTCTAAAGGAAAGGCGAAACTCCTGAAGCGACAAAAGGGACGATGTCTTGGTTGTGGATTGTTTTTCAACCCTGGAGACCTATTGGAAATCGACCACGTTAAACCTAAAGCCTACGGCGGAAAGGATTTAATGAGTAACCAACAGGTACTGCATCGACATTGTCACCACCAGAAAACAGCCGCTGACCAACAGCTTGCGGCTAATGGTATCTATGACAGAGATTAAGTTGCTGAGGAGCCGTGTGAATCGAAAGATTCAAGCACGGTTTTGTAGCCGAGCGGAGGAGGGTAACCTCCTTCGCTTAGGCATCGTGACGGGGTGACCTGTCACTCGACCCTAACAAAGCTCGGAAACTCGTTGATCAGCCTTGAGAACCCGTTCCCTCAGCACTTTGCCTATGCAGGTAGTCAGTAGTACATATGATTTAAGCCATAGTTTACTGACGCAGAGTAGTTGACGTACTTTGCTGATCTGATGCTGAGAGATAGGCCAGCCCTATAGTTTGTCAGCTTTATTAGCTATTGCCTGTAGCGCACTTTGAGCCACCGTTTCTTCCCTCGCTGAGGTCACCTATTGATAGCGCAACGCGGTCATAATCGACTCATGCCCCATCAATGCCCTCAGCTCCTCCATACCCATCAGCCCCACTCGCTCTGTCGCAAAGGTATGACGCAAGTCGTGTAGCCTAGCGCCCTCTAGCTCGGGAATCTCTGCAATCAATCGCCGCCAGTTCTGATGAACCGTGCGATATCTGATCCGACCGACTGAGCCTGCTATCGGTTGCTGTGCGGTGAACAGCGCCGAGCTGCTGGGATGGCGGTCATGCTTCAGATATTGGATCAGTAACTGAGCGGCATCCTCACTGAAAAAGCACCAGCGTCGCTTATTGCCTTTCCC
>JBARVU010000484.1:0-6512 GCA_049646425.1 Phormidesmis sp.
GCTGCCAGCCCAGTAACTGACGAATGCGATCGCCACAGGCGACTACACAGGCCGGATCTCCAGCCCGGCGCTGCATCTCCAGAACTGGAAAATCCCTACCAGAAAGCTGCTTCACTCTTTCAACTACCTGCCGGACGCTGTATCCCCGACCATAGCCACAGTTGAGAATCTGGCTATCACCGCCCTTGTCTAGATACGCTAGAGCATCGATATGGGCCATTGCCAAGTCTTCGACGTGGATAAAATCGCGAATACCAGTTCCATCCGGAGTGGAGAAATCAGTACCAAAGATCCCGACCGATTCACGATTTCCGAGAGCCGCATCGCAAGCAACCTTGATTAAATGAGTCGCCTTACCAGAAGATTGACCGAGACGGCCCTCTAGCTCAGCTCCTGCAACGTTGAAGTAGCGGAGAACAATGTACTTCAACTGAGAAGCCGAACCGTAGTCCTGAATAATTCGTTCGCTCATCAGCTTAGAATATCCGTAGGGATTGATCGGATTAGTCGGAGATTCTTCGGTGACAGGGTTATCTTGCGACTCACCGTAGACTGCAGCGGTACTGGAGAAAATAAAGTTCTCCACGCCAAATACCTGGCAGCAATTTAACAAATTCAACGTATTTCTGGTGTTGTTAGCGTAATATTGCAGCGGCAGAGAAATTGAATCGGGCACAGAAATACTGGCAGCAAAATGCAGAACCGCGTCGAATTTGTGCTGGGAAAAGACCTGCTGTAGCTGTTCTAAATTGCCCAAGTCGCCTACAACTAGCTTGCCGTGAAGCACCGCAGCAGCATTGCCCGTCGAGAGATTGTCATAGACAACCACGTTATAGCCGGCTTCCCCCAGCTGGCGAACGGTATGGGAACCAATGTAGCCAGCGCCACCTGTCACCAAAATTTGCTTAAACATATTTTAATACCTTAATTCCAGGAGCTAGATTGTAAAAAACCAGTTAGATTGCTGGAGTACTCCTTCAGCCGCAATAACCATGCAGCACTATTCGCCCTTTTCTTAGCAGACGAAGGGGCGTTTTCTTGAAATACTTAAACAGATCAAGTTCAACCGCTACAGACTGGTCATACAGAATCCCTGTTCCCTTGGGTAGGCTTACTTAGGGGAACCCTGAGCGACAAATCTGAAGCAAATGTTTTAGCAGACTAGAGGCTATTGAAATGTTTTGTCCTTATTGGAAGTCCGTTTGGGAAACGGCGGACGACCCAGGAGGACATATCCTTTGCTAAGGAAAACGCTTATAGGAGAGACGAGCAACACCTGGGAATGTCAGACAAGACCGTATAAACGCTTACATCTATCATTAATATCAGTATACGACAGCTGTTCAGCTATGGAAGGCAGACTTTCACAGAATCTTTAAGAAAGTGCTAAAAGATACAGCTATGCTATCAAGTTTTCGTAAGTCCGTTCCAGAATCCTTGATGTTTGGCTTACGATCTTTCATGGAGAACAGCAATCAAACCTTTACTTCGGTTTTCGTTTCAGGTTCGCATCAGTCATTTTCCTTATCATCAGCACTTAGAGGCTGTATGAAAAGTATCAGACTTGCTGTATTGCCCCTCAGTCCCCATCCTGGGGGAAGCTAAAGCGCAGCTAAGCTGTCTGAAACTGAGACGTTTAGCCCGCAAACTCAGAGTCTCCGGGATTGGGGGTCGGGAGGCCACGCAGTGACTATTAGCACTTTTAAAGCATTCTCTTAGCGCTAGGTTCAAAGCTAAAAAACTGCGCCAGCAGGCTGAAGTATCAAAGTTTTCGTGGCAATCAAATGCATATTCATAAAAAATTAAATTCTTCGCTGACCGCTGATGGAGATTCTCGAATCTTGGGCCGTGAAACTGAAAAGCTGCCTACGCAGCGCAAAAGCGAACTTCAAATGTGGTTACTGATCGCCTTTGCAGTGACCTTAACGTCAGCTGTCTATGGAGTTCGCCAGTACCTGCGGCAGCCATTGCATGCTTTGAATCCTGAAGCGCAAATGTCTTTGCTGACGGAGACTGAGTTTATCGGATCAGTTAGCCCTGCCAACGCTTTCAAAATTGCTTCACCAGTACCTGCCGTAGTCCAACAGATTCTAGTAAAGGAAGGCGACCAAGTCGATGTCAATCAACCTCTGGTGATGCTAGAAAACCTTGACTTCGATCAAACGTTTGATCACGTTCGTCAGCAGCGGCGTTTAGCCCAACAGCAAATACAGCAGCTACAACAGCAGATGGCCAGCTTTTATCAAGTGGCTACGCTGAATGCTCAAATGGCTGATTCGGAAAATCAGCTTTCTACGGCTCAGCTGGAGTCTCAGCAGGTACCCCTGCCCCAGCGTCAGGATTCGATTCCGCGAGCCCAGGCAACCTACGATCTGGCTTCGGCTCAGTTTGATCGCATGAAAAGCCTGTACGAAGAGGGAGCGCTGTCTCAAGCCGATCTGGAGCGTTTTCAGGCCGAACTCAAGGTGGCTGAAGCAGACCTTGCCAGTGCTAAACAGGCGAATTTCACTGCCTATGGAGTTCTTCAGGAACAGCAAAATCAGCGAGCGGTGCGTCAGGATCTCGTTAAGTCCCAGCAGAATCAGCAGCTGGTTGAAATGCAGGGACAGCTAGCTGCGGCTCAGCTGCAGTATGAGCAGTGGACAGCTCAGCTAGTGCAACTTCAACAGCGATGGGGGAGTGAGCCTGGAGAAGAGGATAGCGCTGGGCGTATGGTCATCCGAGCGACTGAAAGTGGTGTGGTCACCCATCTTCCCGTCACCATGGGTGAGCAAATTTTCGCGGGCACGGCTCTGATCGAAATCGCTCAGTTAGATATTTTGGATGCGATTGTCCCGGTCGATGCCCGTTTGATTAATGCTCTGCAATTGAATCAACAGGCAGTAGTCTCTTTAGGTGCTGGTGGCCAGGCTCAGAGCTTTACCGCTAAGGTATTCTCCATTCAGCCTATTCCAAGCGACGATTTAACTCATCAGGTCAAAGTTCAATTTCAGAACCCCAACCACTATCTTCTGGTGAAACAGCCTGCAAAGGTACACTTTGACATTAAGTAAAGCAAGCATGGATAGACTCAGCGTACTTTTGGCTACGGAGGGAACTTATCCCTGTCACAAGGGAGGGGTTAGTACCTGGTGTCATGTACTGACCCAAAACCTCACAGAGATTGACTTCAAGGTTTTAGCGGTGGTGGCTAATCCCTACCTGCCCCAACGCTATGATCTATCGGACAACGTCCGAGAGGTGATCAAAATTCCCCTCTGGGGAACCGAGGATCCTGCCGAGTATACCTGCCGGTTGCCCTTCTCTCAAGCGATTAAAAGCAAGCTGGCGACGACTGAGGAAGTTATCCGTAGTCGGTTTTTGCCGTTGCTCCAGGACTTTTTAGCGGCCGTTTTGTTCGCCGATGCCGATATCGAGAAATTAGGACATACGGTGGTGGCTATCCACCGCTACTTCTTGCGTTATGACTATCACCGCACCTGGCGATCGCCAGGCGTTTGGCAGGTTTTCAAACAGGTGATTTTAGCGCCCTGGCAGCAAGATCATTCCACCACGGACATTACCTCATCTGAGCTATCGGATATTTTGCGATTGCTGTATCGACTGCTGCTGCCCATTCAGCATCCGGTTCCAAAAGCCGATATTATGCATTCTTCAGCGGCGGCCTTTTGCGGTCTGCCCTGTATCATCGCCAAAATTGAGGATAATAGGCCCTACCTCTTAACTGAGCATGGCATCAATATTCGAGAACAATACCTGAATCTCAACCGCAGCGACTTTTCGGGCTTCGCTAAGCTGTTTCTATACCGGCTGATGGGAACCATCGTCAAACTGAACTTCTTCTTTGCCGATCAGGTTTCCCCAGTTTGTGAATTTAACGCCCGCTGGGAGCGCTGGTGGGGCGTTAAACCAGAAAACATTACCGTCATTTATAACGGAGCCGATCCCGAGAAATTTCATCCCTCTCCAGCCCAAGCAAAAGATCATCCGGTTGTGATGAACATGGGGCTGATTTTTCCATTAAAAGGACAGCTCGACCTGATCGAAGCGGCCGCGACTGTTCGCGATCGCATTCCCAATGTTGAATTTCGATTCTATGGGCGCCCTTCCGACGAAGACTACTTTGCAGAATGCCAGCGACGGGTTCAACAGCATCGGTTGGAGCCCAATATTAATTGGGCAGGCTTTACCAGTGAGCCCTGGCGGGCCTACAGCGATGCTGACGTAGTAGCCATGTCCAGTATTTCTGAAGGATTTCCGTTTGCGGTAATCGAAGCCATGCTGTCGGGGGCGACGATTGTGTCGACAGATGTGGGAGGCGTTCGAGAAGCCATTGCTGACACTGGCCTGCTAGTGCGATCTAGCCGCCCTGAGGAGATGGCCGCAGCCATTTTACGGCTATTAGAAATGCCTGAGACCGAACGATCACAGTATGGCCAAAAAGCCCTTGAGCGATCGCGGCGATTGTTTTCGCAGCAGACTCTTTTAGATGCTCACCGAGCGATTTACTATCAGCTCATTCAAGACCGCCAGCAGCCTGACGATGCTGGCTTTGCAAAGGCTTTGTTAGCTTTGACCGGTGCTGGTGTGAGCTAATGAGCACAGTTGAAAACTCGCAGCTTCAAGCCCTCATCTTAAAAGTGGAGGAAATCGCCCCTCAGCTAGCAGACTTTTGGCAGGCTACAGCCATCATTGAGTCCTTGGGCTATACCGACCATATTATCGAAGCGGAGTTTGGCTTTCCAAACGCTCTGGCGTTGGGCTGTTATGTCTATGAGAATCATTCGCCTAGACCCTATTTCAAGCCACGCCAAAAGCCGATTCAGTGGAAAGCAAAAATTGCGGCAGAAATCAAGACATTTCTAGCCGAGTTTTCTCGCAGTTTTGTCTACGCTCTACCGCTGTTGGTGATGCTGGTGATCAGCTATTTACCGGCAGCAAAAGACTCTACATGGCTAGATCCAGATTTGTCGGCGCTGATCACGCTAACGACGATTTCCAGCATGATCGCCAGTGGCGGCTTTGTACAGATTATTAGCCGCAGAGGACGCTTTTACCAGCAGCTCGAAGAACCCATTTTGGCCCGACGGGTTTGCCTGAGTTTGCTCAAAGTCGGCCTGGTCACAAATTTAGCGCTGAGTTTGATCGGCATCTGGTTTGGCTTCTACCGAAATTTATTTCCAGACGAATACTTAATAATTACAAACTTCTATTACTTAGCGCTTAGCACCCTTTGGATGCTATTTTCGATTCTCTCTGTGTTTTTCAGTTGGGGAACACTGCTGGCCCTACTCGGACTCTCCAGCCTGTTCTTGATCCTGAGACTATGGCTGGGACTGGGCGCTATAGAGTCTCAGCTAGTGGCGATGGGGCTAACTCTACTGGTCATTAGCGGCATCGTTCTAATTGATTTTAGAAACCACCTCGCCGCTAACCGTAGCAGCGATCAAGCGGGGGTTTCATTACCTCGCCTGAGCGCTCAAGTCTTTATCTTAGCCCCCTATTTTGGATATGGAATAGCCTACTTCAGCTTTATATTCTTAGACCGCGTTATCGCTGGAGCGGCCCTAAAGCCTGAGCTAGGTCTGCTATTTGCGATTGACTCTGAATACCAGCGAAGCCTGGACTTGGCTTTACTCGTCTTTCTGCTGCTGGTTCCTGTCGTAGAGTACTTAAGCTATCTCTATATCCGCTACTGGTATAAATCTCAAAAGCAAGGCTTTCTCAATCAGCGGCGATCGCGAGAGCTACAGGGCCTCTACCGGGCAATGATTGGCTTGCTCATTCTACTATTTTGCCTATTGACCACGTTCGTCATCTATGTTTTGGCACCTTTAAGCTGGGGCAGCTTAAACCTCTGGCAAACCCTGGTAGGCAGCTTTAGCTATCTGCTGTTCTCGATTGGGCTGCTCAACTCTATAGTGCTATTTAGCCTCAGCTTACCCCTTAAAGTCTTGAAATCTGTTTTACCTGGCTTAGGAGCCAATCTTGTGTCGGGTTATATCTTGGCTAATCTCTTAGATGCGAGCTTTGCTGTGTTTGGTCTATCCATCGGGGCGGCAGTGTTTACCCTACTTTCTTATCTCGCTGTCGTTGATATGATTCGCCAGCCCGACTATGGTTATTATCTAGGCGGATATTAAAAATTTGAGCTTGATAATTTGACACAAGCTCAATTATCAAATTGGCGAGATAGCCTGCTCAGGATCTCCAGGGATCAATCCTTCAAAGTCCCATGAAGAAAATGTAAAACCCAATAGGCTCGCAAATATGTGTAGCGACTAGCCACTACAGTGAATATACCAGGGTAGTTTATTAAGTTTGTAACCAATCTACTCCGCTCCGCTGAGGTTGTTGACACGCGCAGTTAAGTTAATCCAGTTTCATTTCAGGTCTGACTAGGCTTTTGAGCCTTGCCTAGCAACTCCGCAAAAGGGCCAAAAAGTCGGCCAGAGTAACAAGTTTTGACACTCGAACTTTGTTCAAGTTCAGAAGATGAATCTGTGCTTCTC
>JBARVU010000485.1:0-4363 GCA_049646425.1 Phormidesmis sp.
TGTGACAGTGCAGCGAACGGTTGCGACTAGTCTGGCGCTTGCCACTGGTACGACTATCGAGCTGAAGGGTACGAAGAACCAGGGCGAGTTTGCCCGGGTTGACTATATAGAGCTAGAGCGCGTTGGCGATATGCCGCCTGGACCTAGTCCTGCGCCTAGTCCTGGACCTAGTCCTACGCCTGAGAACGGTAGCGGTGTCATCCTGAACCTCCAGACGAACGTGGCGCTCTCGCCAATATTTGGCGCTGCGGATACCCCCCGACTTTTGCCCCTAGGAGACTCCATCACCGCTGGTGTGCATGGCGCTTCATCGGTGCCTGGGGGCTATCGCATCCAATTTTGGGATCGTTCGGTCGCAGACGGTCTTGCCATCGATTTTGTCGGCAGTGAAAACAGTAAGTCTGGCAGCTTAACCGATGGTGCCCATGCCGGATTTCCTGGCCGTAGAATCGATCAAACAACCGACTGGGTCAACAGCGGTAATCTCTCTCGCTATCCCGCTGATGCTATTCTTCTGATGATCGGCACCAACGATGCTAACAGCGGCATCTCTGGTGCCAACATGCGCAGTCGCCTCAGCACACTGATCGATGCCATTAGCAGCAAGGCTCCGAATACCCATTTGTTTGTATCTTCGATTCCCCCTTTTGATACGCCCAAAGGTACTGCAAAAGAAGCGGAAAATGCAGATATCTACAACGCTTTAATCCCTGACTTAGTGGCGCAGAAAGCGTCACAGGGCAAGCAAGTCTCCTATGTCAACGCCGGAGGTAGTTTGAGTGTTGGCGATATCAATGGCGACAATAGCTTTACCACCGACCTTGACGATGGAATACATCCTTCAGCTAAGGGGTACGACAAGCTCGGAGATGCCTGGTACAACCTAGTGTTTAATCCGAAGCCGCTGACTGGTAGCAACCTCGAAGGCACTCAATTTGCAGATCGTTTGATCGGCAATGGCAGCAGCAATATTTTGAGAGGAAACGGCGGCCAAGATCAGCTGACTGGCGGCGGCGGCTCAGATGTTTTTGACTATAAGAAGCCTACAGAGGGTACTGATAAGATCACCGACTTTGGCAGTGATGACATATTCCGTATCTCAGCGGCTGGCTTTGGCGGCGGATTGATCAACAACATAGGGCTAGACAGTTCGTCTTTTATCCTTGGCAGTAATCCTGTCGCGATCGCTAGCAAAGCGACCTTCTTATACGATACAAACAGCAATACGCTCAGTTTTGATCAAGATGGTACGGGAAATACTGCGGCTCTAGGGATCGCCACGCTGACCAACGGGTATATGCTGCAAAGTAACCAGATAGACATTGTGGCTTGAGGGTAACAGCTGAGCCCCGACCACAGCTCAAAAAATTGAGCGAATCGCTTTGACCACCTCGCTTACGACATAAGCGGTTCTCCTGTGGAGAGGCTCCGCTAACCTTAGAACCGTTGTATGTTGTGAGCAAAGTGGCACGCGAGCGTACGTAGGCGTAGCTTTCTCTGCAAGTATGCATCCGTACGCTCACGATAGGCGATTTTTCTGAGCGACCCTGTCTAAGTTAGACACTGTCAGAGAGTGTACCTGCTCGGATACCAGGCGAGTAGCCCACTGCTGCTGTGGGTGATTCCCCTTAAAGTGCTCGCTTGCTAAGGATGAATCCTCTGTAAAGCCTATAAAGCTCACTGGCAGATGCTTCGGACAATCAGTAAATTAAGAGGAAATCAGGAAAACCTCAGTGTAATTCGGTAGGGCAAGATGGAAGATAGGAATTTATCTATAGATATTGCCAGAGGCATCGCGATCACCTCCGTGGTTGTCGGTCACGTTGTACCTGGAATTACACATGATCTGATCTATTTATTTCATATGCCTTTCTTTTTTATCGTGAGCGGTCATCTCCACCACTTAGATTATGAAGAAGGCAGATACCTTAAGAGAAAATGCATATCCTTACTCGTGCCGTATTTCAGCTACCTGCTGCTCTTAAGAGGGTTGCCAGTATTGGATCTTTTTCTGAAGCTGGTAGAGCATCCTTCAAACGCTTCGTTGGTTGCCTTTGGTAAATATACGTTTCGAATGCTCTATGGTGGCGAGGCATTGACTGGCACTGTGGGCGTTTTCTGGTTTGTTACCACTCTCTTTTTGACTCAACAGCTTTTTAACTTCATCGGCGTTCGCATAAAAGATAAACGGCTCATCTTGGGGATTACCGTAGCTTTGTATGGAATAGCCCTGCTCGATCAAATTACCGCTACGGCATTTCCGCTGCCATGGGGGCTGCCCTGGAACATCAATGTGGTTTGCGGTGCCTTTGTGTTTTATGCGATTGGGTCACTCTATGGTGATTTCATCTTCAAGCAGCATACTAAGCTCCTGCTTTTCCTAGCAGCGATGGTCTCAATCTTAGCGGTGATTCTGACAGTGTCAGGGCCTGCGCTTATCTTCAACATGAAACTTGCCCACTACGGTGTTTTTATTCTTTCTCCTCTCACGGCCTTTTCTCTGACAAAGATACTCATGTACGGTTCGAGTTTCTTGGCAAGAATCGATTTGCCAAGAGCCGCTATCAGCTCTGTTGGAGGAGCCTCAATCACGATTATGTTCGCACATCGAATCTTTCAATACATCCCGCCGGGTTCTTTGCTAGAAAGATGGCCTTGGCTAATGGCGGCTGTTGTGACTCTGTTATGCTACGTCTTACATCAAATTTTGCTAACAAACAGGTTTTCCAGGGCATTTCTTTTAGGCTCTCGAAGGGATTTCGACTCACTGATAGGGAAGCACGCCATCCTTTGAGTAGGGACAAAAGTAAGCTATAGCAAGCGTACGTATAGCCTGACGGTTTTTATCTAAACGGATTGCCCAGGAAATAGCGAGTCACCGAGACGCTTAACCGGTCTATTGGGTGAGCTGTAGCTCGAACCGGAGCAGGCTAAAGCGCCGACGATACTCAGTTTAGTCATCTGTATTGCTCGTGGTCTACTGCGCTGAGGATGATCCGATGATTAAACTCAGCAGCTAAGAATCATGGTCTATTTTCTGAAGAACCGCCGATGTCTTCAGCCATCTGCTGAGGAGAAGACATGTTTTTGCTGACCAGCGGATACATCAAGCTGCCCATGCCAGCGCTTATAAATGTTTTGAGGCGCATCAGCAAGGCGGTTGAAATGGCGACGGCTGGATTGATGCCAAACAGACTCAGGGTAAAGCTATAGGCGAATTCCATCAGGCCAATACCACCGATTGAAAAGGGCAGATTCATGATGAACATGAGGATAGGAACCGCGACCACCATACTGATAAAACTGACGCTGCTGTCGAAGGCTAAAGCGCTAACCCAAACATTGCAAATGGCTATAAAGTAAAACAATAAAGAGTTGAAGACGGCTAGCCATAGCGCTCCTGGCTTATCTCTGTAGACTAAAACAGCTTCCCTAAATTTATTCAGCTTTTTCAAAAAGGAGCTTAATAAAGGGAGCTTGTGCCCAAAGTGCTTATTGACGAAGTTGAAGGGGCGCTTGTCAATGATCATCCAGCAAATGAGCGCGACACCAACGATGCCGACTAGCAGCGCAGTTGTCAACCAGGGCATATTAAATGTTTGCAAGTTGACGATGACGGCGATCGCTGCTAAAAACACCAGCATCGCTAGCCCGCTAAACCGCTCTACAAATACAACCGCCGCCGAGTCTGCATAGCGGCCCGTGTAGCGGCCTAGCTCGTGAATGCGAACAACATCGCCGCCAATGCTACTAGGCAGTATCAGGTTGAAAAAGGTGCCTATCACGTAGTAGGTATACAGTCGCCACAGGCCCACGGGCAAGCCGCAAGCTTGCGCCAGACAATACCATTTCACCGTACTGACGAAGTCAGTCACCGGCACCAGCAATATAGAAACAAGGATGAGCCCTTTGTTTGCCTGCGAGAAGGTTTTAAATAATTCCTGCCACCCCGTGACGCTCAATAGCCCTGCTTTGTGAAAAACATAGGCAAGCAAGGCGGCAGTCACCGCGATGCGGATGAAATGCAGGACTTTTTTCTTCATAATGACGACTCTAACGGGGTTAGCGGCTCAGAGGCTTGCTTTTGATCGATGACTTCGATAGATAGGCTAGGTGTGAGGGCAATAGCAGGAGTAGCTTTAGTTGTCCCAGCGCCTGCCCCTGCTGCCCCGCCTATTGTCGCCGATTAAAACACCCACCAGGACACCTGCTCTAGCTCGCAGCCAGCAGCTATCTCCGCTCGAAGTTACCCTTCTTAGAATAGCCGGTTTGCTCGGCTAGCGGCATCCCCAGCGCGATACTTATCTCGACCGCCGCTCATACTATAAAGAGCGGCGATGAGGGTTACTTCGCCAACAGCCTG
>JBARVU010000486.1:0-18795 GCA_049646425.1 Phormidesmis sp.
GCTGAGCGGCCATCCGCCGGTGAAAAATTTCGGCATGACTGCTCGAAACCCAAGGATCTGGAATCACCAAGTCGTTCTCCTCTGGCTTGCGACCAATGCGCATGATGTCACTGTAAATTGGCCATGCCTCTTGCGGATTGTGTGAGTCGCGCAGCACCGCCTGCTGCTGACGGGGACGGAAATCACTGTGCTCGTTAATCTGGGTGGTATCTTCAGTTTCTAGAGAGAGCAGCGTACCGTCGTAGTCAGGGTGCATGTACAGGACGGGCAGCGTCCAGGCAGGCTGATTGAAGTGATAAAGGGTGAGCAGATGCTGCCGGGCGATCGCCACCGCTTCGTCTACTGGCTTACGCTCGGCCAGGGTTTGTGCAAAGACCTGAATAAAGCTGATCGCTTCCTCGTCGGCAATCGAGTCGCGCATCGCTACCACAGCGGGCAGTCCGTGATGCAGTAAAACTTCAGCCAAACTGCTGCGAGGCATCGCCTGCTGCTGATCCTCCTCAGGCTGCGCGCCCCAGCAAGTATTAAACACTGCCAGCTTTACCTGCGCTCGCCGCAGCACCTCAGAGAGCTCTTTGCCGCTCATCGCCACATCCGACAGAAACAGCAGGCCACCGTCTGGCCCGGGCACCCCATGTCCCGCATAAAAAAACACGTTGTAGTCACCGTGCTTCAACGCTTGGATAAGCTCCGCTGCATCGGGCTGAAGCAGCATGTCCACCTGCCTTCTAGCGGCTGGCCGCAGGCTCAGGTCACTACTCTGTTCCAAAATTTGCTTGAGCAGCGCCGCCTCTTGCGCCAGCTGTAGCCGGTCAGATTCAGCCACAGCTGATTCTTGGCCTGGGCTATCTTTACCCAGCACCAGCAAAATTTTGAGGGCTTTGTCAAGCGTTTGGGGCTCTAGCTTGTCGACATTGCTGCTAGTGCGGCTAAGCAAAATTTTTCGGCTCAGCGACAGCGCTCGGCTGCCCGGCTGAGGCTGCATAATCTCCCAGGGTAGCGCAATTAGGCCCGGATCACGAATTTCCAACCGCAGCCGCAAAGGCAGTTCTTGGCCAATGGCGATGCCCTGAGACCGGTCGAAGCTGCGTTTTACCGGGCCACTAAACAGCCACTGCCACAGGCTCACCCCTAGATGCTGCATGTACCGACTGCTGTAGCTTGCAGGCTGGGTACGAATGTCTGCGTTGTCTGCCAGATTGTCGATATCATTAAGCACAAACTGAGGCACGTAAGCCGACGGAATATGTGGTACCTGAGGCAGTCCGCGCAATGAAAAGATCGACTGCCAGCCCTGCCAGGCATGGGTGAGCTGCGGGCTCCAATCGCAGTCATGGTGCACATGTCCGCTGGGATGAGGCGCTCTGAGCACCCAAATGGCAAAGCGATCGCCTTCTCCCCGCAGGCTATCTATCGCTAACCACAGGCATAGAGAATCCTTTTCAGCCATCAGCTTTGACAACTTCCCCGCTGAGTGGGTTCCAAATTTTGAATCCGCTGCGAAACCGCCGCCACCTCAGATTCTACAATCCAGCCAGCGCTACCGGGTGCTAGGAGCATCGGCTGATCCGTTTGGGTTGTCTCCGGCAGATTGAGTGCACCGGCATCTTCACCGCCGGCATCGGTCTCGGCGGGTGCGTCTGACAAGCTCTCTCCAGAAGGAATAGAACATAGCTTGAGCTGTACCCACTGGGACTGGTCGTCAGCGGTTTGCTTGCTCAATACCTGGACAATCGCGCCAGTCGGAAGCGTGCCTGCGATCGCATTGGGGCTTTCACTTGCAGTCGGATTGGGGTACAAAGTCAGCGGCGTGAATCCGCCACCAGACGAAAGATCGGTATCTGATGGCTGCGACTGAGGGACTTGCGATTGACGAATGCGCGCATAGGCACCCACAGCAAGGTCAGCAGGCACACCGACTGCTGTCTCCAGGGAAGCCACTGGCGGCTCGTCCGGCAGTTCCTGCTGACTAGAACTATCGGCGACCGGAAATCCTAGTTTTCCGTTCAACCGGGGAAGCAACCGATAGAGCATACCGCCTCCCACGACGAGCAAGAGCACTGCCAATGCCAGTGCCAGAACAGGCTGTCTTGCCGCCGGTTTAGCTCGGTGGGCTTTAGCGTCGCTGCCAACAGCCGGAGACTGATCTGAGGCAGGATCTAGCGTTTCCTTTGGAGTCGCCATCAGTCGAGTTTGAGGCCGTCTTTGCTGGGTTTGGGCGTGATCGCCAGGCAGGGCTGTCTCCACACTTCCGCTCGTCCCAGCAGTTGAATAAAGGCTGTCCGAAGGACTAGCTAGCTCTCTGGGCACGATCCGCTCAGAAGCACTCACAACCTGAGCACTCAGGAGGCCAACCGTGACATTGTCATGGCCATTGTACTTATTGGCGATATCGACCAGATGCTGGCCGGCTTTAGCCACTGAATCCGCTGCCGAGTCAGCCGTCTTCACCAGCGGATGGAGGACTGGCTGCCAGAACTGTTCGACTCGATCACCGTCGCTCAGCCCATCCGAGCACAGCAGAAATACACAGGGTTGATCGATTACAAAGCGCTGCACAGTAGGCCGCAGCGACTGCGACGAACCCATCCCCAAAGCCTGAATCAACGACCCCGACCCCGGCTGTATGAGCACGTCGCGGTAAAGACTGCCGCCTAAGCGCACCTGTCTGGAGGCGACATCGTCATCGAGAGTAACCTGCTGACAGTTTTGCTGGCTGATGCGGTAGGCCCGGCTGTCGCCCAAATGAGCGATGTAGACGTCCGCCCCTTTGACCAGCGCGAGCACTAGGGTAGTGCCCATGCGATCGCGTGCCTGACGTTGGGCCTGGTCATTTTGGGCTGAAATTTCATCGTTAGCCGCGCAAATAGCCGCCTCTATCACCAAGCTCAGCTCAGTCGCCGTCAGCTCGGCCTCGTTACCTTGCAGAAGGGGGGTCAGGTGTGACTCAATCGTGGTGATCGCTAGCTTAGAAGCCACATCCCCGCCCTGATGCCCGCCGATGCCATCGCAAACGATCAGCAGTTGAGGCGCCGCTTGAGTCGCTTCACCGGTCAGCGTTTCATAAGTACCACCGGTCGGATAGCAAGCGTCTTCGTTGCGCTTGCGGGTGGGGCCCTGATCGGTAAACACCGCTAGGTCATAGCCCACCATCTGACGTTGACCGCAAACCGTAATCGCCTGACTCAGGCACTCGGCTAGCTGCTCAGCCGTCAGCTGCTGCCGCTCTAGGCGCTCGCACAGGCGCTCTAGAAAGGCGCTCACCGCCGGGCGGGCCGTTTCTGCCAGAGGCTGCCACCTGCGAGCAAGATCTACCAGCGTTGGCTGAGGCTCCACTGTTTGGCTACCAGCGCCTATGCCCGCCGCTGAATTTGTCTCTAGATTCTCCGAGGACGAAACCAGCGCCAGCAGGCGGACTATCGAACCATCCACCCTTACCAGCGATGGATCTAGGAGAGTAGCCGCTACCCCCTCAGACTGGCAGGCATCCCACATTTGGGCAATTTGCCAAAGCCAGTTGAGCTGTCTCAACGGGGGGGCATCAGGCCAACAGTTCGTCAGCCCGGGCAATAAGCTCGGAAATTTCCCGGTCGATCCGCCGTCTGGAGCGGCCATTGCCAAAGCACCAGACTCTAGCATCAGCACGTGATCTTCGTCCGGTGTTCGCATCACGGCATAAGGCCGAGGCACGTGCAAAGGATAGACTGACAGGTGCAAATAGGGCTGTAAAAAACCAGGCAAATCCGGCAGGGATTCGGGCACTAGACCCGGTTTGGTATCTAAGAAAATATGGTCATGTCTGAGCAAATAGCGCTGATTGAGTAGCGTGCCAGGTCTGATTGTGCCCACCAGCTCGCCCACCCCCCATAGATAGTAATGGGGCAGCGCACTCTGACAGACCTGACAGACATTGGCCCCTTCAGGATTGACCGTTTTGCAGCTAGGATTGGGGCAGTTAATCACTGAATAACAGGCCTCGCCAAAGGCAACAAAGAATCTGAGATTACGACGATGCCGGTTCGGCGACCGCAGCGCTCGCATTTGCCTGGTCGGATGAGGAGTCTTTGGCCGCTTCGACCACACGGGGCAAGCCCATACTATAGTTCAGCACCCGGTTCTCCAGGTTGTAGCTGATGTCTCCCGACTGTAGCAAGGCCCGAACAAAGTGCTCCAGGTCTGAACCAATACGGCGCAAATTATAGTCCGTTAACGCTTCTGAGTCATAGTCTTCTACCAGCCGGTCAAACTCACGGTAAACCTTTTGCAAGGCTGCTTCATTCCAGACAAATTCGTTTTCAGGATCAATGTCTAGCGTCAGTGCCTGTTCGCTGGGCACCAGCTCGTTGTTTTCAACGGTTGCCGCGTAAATTAAAACGTGGCGGGTCGTAGATTTTAGCAGCATGGATCGAGGCTCACAAAGGCTTTATAGTGGGCAGTAATGAGCATACTTAAAGACTCATTCAACAAAGGCCAAGGGTCAGGTCAAAATCAGTTGCTAGCGGAATAATTCCGCATGGTTGCCCAACCTCCCCCCAACTTAGCCCCTATTGTAAACGGTTACCCTGCGAGTCGGTGGCTATTCTCCAGAGGACTTTGCGAGTAGGCGCTCACGGTCTCTCAGAGGGAATCGCCGTTGACCTATCTAAAGCTGCTATTGATCCGTCACGCCCAGTCTACGGGCAATGCTAAAAGGCAAATGGAGGGCCAGCAGTCTACAGCGCTCTCGGATCTAGGGCAGCGACAGGCGCAATGTCTGAGCCGTCATTTGATCAAAGATCTGAGCTGTCGGCCGACCCACCTCTACAGCAGTCCGCTTCTGAGGGCCAGGCAGACAGCCGACGTCCTCATAGCTGCGCTTGAACAGGCTCGGCATCCTTTTGAGACGCAGCAGACAGAGGCCTTGCAGGAAATGCACCAGGGCATTTTTCAAGGGCTAACTTGGCTGGAGGCACAGTCCCAGTATCCTGAGCTGTGCGCGCAACTATTGTCTTCGTTGCGCTGGCAGCCGGTGCCTCAAGCAGAGTCTTTGGTCGCAGCGCGGGTGCGATCGCACCGTTGGATTCACCATATTTTAAGCCTCCACTCGCCGGGCGACGTGGTTTGGATGATCTCCCATGCGGGAATTTTGCAGCAGATAATTGCAGTCATCATGGGCTGCGATCGCACCTGGAAAATCCCTGTTGCCCACACCGCTCTTTTTGAGTTTTGGCTAGCTGCCGCTTCACCAGAAGCGAGTTCTCTAGCTTTGGTAGCTGCCCCACTGGCGAACAATCTACCAGCTGCTGACAGATTCAATGCGGAATACTGGCAGATCCGTCGTTTTAACGACCATTCCCACCTTACAGACGAGCTCGACGTGTAAATTCTACCAATATCTGCCCCGTGGCCTTACTGAAACGGCCCGACCCGATTTCAGGTATTCTCTATAGCGTTTAGCTCTACTGCGCAATGAAACACCCATTTGCCGATGGGAGCTGAAGGAACTAGTATGACTCACTCTGCCAACGAAACCTTGGGACAAGCTCGCCAGGGCAGCGTTGCCGCCATCATTCAAGTCTTAAACGAACAGTTGGCCGATGCGGGCATTCGCACTCGAGCGATGGTTGCAGATGGATTCTTGCAGCTCCTGTGTGAGGCGGCGACACCCGAGCAGCTCAATCAGCAGATAGTGGTCGAGCGCGTTCGTCAGGCGCTAGAAACGATCAGTCCGCACCGGATCAAAAAAGTCAAAATCAATAGCCGCATCGTCAAAGAACAACAGTTGCTATGGCTCGAAGAAGTCAACCGAGACCCGGAGAATTCATTGCTGTGGGCTGAGGTAATTACGCTCAAGCGTCCCTTCTTTGTCAAGCGCTGGATTCGCGATCGCCATCTCAAACCCGCTGGCCCTATCTTTGCAGATCTGGCCACCCACCCCCCTAAGCAGAATGCGCTTCCCAGCAAAATAGCAGCTGGCGTGGCACTACTGCTGTTGATTTTGGCCGCAGGCTGGCTCTTTCGAGAAGATCTCAGTCAGAGTCGGCAGGCGACTGAAACCATCCCTGTTCCTGAGGGCGATCAGCCACTGGCCACAGCATCCAAAGACCGCTTAGGAACCGGCGCAGTGCCGCCAGCGGGCGATCATACTGCCGACATCACGCCGCCCACGAACATACCGGCGGCTGAGCGTTTTGCTAATCAGCCAGCGATCGCTCTAGAAGCTGTCAGACCCAGTAGCGCGGGGCCGGTGACCGATGCTTTTGCTGAAGCGGTTCGGCTCGCCCAGCAAGCCGCCGTCGAGGGCAAAACGGCAACCGCCACCGCCGACTGGCTGGAACTTGCCGCTGACTGGCAGCGAGCCGCCGATCTGATGGGCGATATTCCCACAGGCGCGCAGCAGTATACCGTTGCCCAGGATCGCGTCAAAACCTATCGGGCCAACAGCAAGGCTGCACTTCAGGAAGCTGCTGCTGCGTCTGCCAATCAAGATTAGTTAGTCAAGATTAGTTAGTTTGTACGGGTCGTCCGCGAAGGCAGCGTTAGGTCTGAAGTTTTGGAGAGGGAGAGAGCTTTAGCGACTGCGGGCATGGCCCTAGATAGACTACTCAATGCTGACGCCGCCAAAGGTAGTGGCCTTAGCTTTAGCTGCCACTGGCGATCGCTCAATAGCTTGCGATTGTATCCGATGGGTTTGAAAGTGCTTTTGCCACTCGCTGGGCGCATTTAGCGTTTCGCCGCCATGCTTTGTGAGCCGCTGCCGCACCTGGCACAGCACCGGCGTATTGACGCAGGCGCCTGAGATAATCACCTGTCCCTTGGTCAAGGCAGGCAGCTCCTTCAGCAGATCCCGCCCGGCTGCCTCTACACCATATTTCAGGCTCTCCTGATCAACCGGATTGACGATTCGCATCAAAAACTGGCTCATGCACTGGCTGAGTACGTCTGAGTCGAGCTTGCCTGGTCTCTGCGTAATCAGCCCGACCCCTAAGCCAAACTTACGACCTTCGCTAAGAATCGTCCGTAAGATGGCCTTACAGCGAGACGGCTCACTGGCGGGGGCAAACCGATGCGCTTCTTCGACCAGCGTAAAGATCGGATAGGGCAGATAGTTCTCATCGTCGGTAGCAATCTTATCCTTTTCGGTATTGATCCGGGCCAAATAGCTCTGTCTGAGCACTGCCGCACAGATCACCTGCTGCTCCTCCTGGCTGATTTCATTCATTTGCAGCACCGTCACCCGTCCCGGCTCGAAGAGATCTTTGGGAGCGAGGTGATGGGTCTGGTGGAAGTAAGGCGAGTTGGCAAAGCGCTCTAGCTTCCAGGCAAGCGCGGGCGCTGAAGATCCGATTTTTAGATTGCCTTCGTCGTCTTCAGCCGTATCGGCTTCATTGACCGCTGCGATCAGGTCATCGACATTCCAACGGTACTCGCCTCTTTTGTGGCGATGAAGAATTCTGAAAGCTTTGTTGAGGATAGACTGCTGGCGATCGCTCATCTCCGGCAGCAGCGTCAGCACGTCATAGTAATCTAGCGACGAAATCCGAATCGTAATATCGGCAGGCGTCAAAATCCTCACGTCAGGCGCGTAGCCATCCGCTGCCTGAAACTTGGGATGCCCTCGCATTTCCGCCAGCGTGCCATATTCCCCGTGCGGATCGAAAATCAGCACTGCTGCCCGGTTGTATGGCTGCAAAAACTCCTCAATCAGCACCCCGGCTGTGTAGCTCTTGCCTGAGCCAGTGCCCGCCAGGATTGCCATATGAGTACTCACGAGCTCCTTTACATCTAGCGCCACGGGTACCGCCCCGCCGGGCCGCAGTAGCAGCGAGCCGACCTGAGCCGATCCCACCTCGCCCGGCTGCTTTTTGTTCACCACCTGCTGTAAGGTGGCATCGTCAACGATGCTGACCTTAGCACCCGGATCGGGCGTCAGCCGGGGATTGATAAACCCTAGCACCGGGTGAAAGTAGCCGATAACGTCGACGGTGACTTCGTAGATTTCGGGGCTGGGATGAGAAAAGCCGACGAGGGCAGCGATCGCCTCGGGACTAATTTCAGTATCGGCGAAGATCCGATCTGGCAGATGGTCGCTGAGGCGACGGTCGGAAATCTTACCTAGAATTTGCAGCTCACTGCCATCCGGCGCAGCGACCTGATAGTAGACAAACTCGCCAATCTTGACATGGCGATTGTCCGCAGTGATGAAGAGGTACTGATTGCCATTTTCCCCCGGCCCCTTGACGGTACCAATCACACAGGGCTGAACACTTTTCGGAGACTTAACCATGGCAGCCGCTCTAAAACTTCACGCTCAAAACTTCAATCACAAGGTTTTGCTGACTTTGCTACTGACGTTTATAGCAGGTTCAGCCAGGGTACACATACCTGAGCTAATACAAGTTTACTATTCGAGCGCCGCTACTTTGGAGATATCTCTATAAAGTAGTCGTCTTGGGTGAAAAATATTGCTATTCTATTGCAAGGTTTTGCCTGGGTTATGCGCAATCGCATACGTATTGAGGGGAAACCCGCTAAATAAAGTGTCATCTATGCTGCAGCATCTCTCTGGTTTTGACTGATAAACTAGGTATGCGGAGCCAGTAAGCTGCCCTATAGGGAATGATTACCCTGTTAGCAAAAGCACAAATCCGCTGAATTACTGAGTGCTGCTCGGCACCCAACTGAGAATACTAAAAGCGTAGTAACGCAGATTCTTGAGATCTTGGAAACGCCTGTGATTCACAACATGCCTTTTTCCTACGAAGCGCCCGATAGCCTAGAAGGCGGCCCCGAAGATCACCTCAGGGTTCAGCAGGCGGCTGAGCTAAAAGCGGCTGCCCGGTCGGATATCGAGCTAGATACCGACAGCGTTAACATTATTACCGAAAAGCGCCCTGAAAAGGGGCGGCGCATTCTCGCTTCAGTCACCATTCCTCAGCCGGTAGAGCGGGTGTGGCAGGTGATTACGGATTACGAGCGCCTGGCCGACTTTATTCCTAGCATGACCTCTAGCAAACTGCTGCCCAACTCAGAGGGACGCATTCGCTTAGAGCAGGTAGGGACTCAGTGCTTCTTAAGAATCAAGTTTTGTGCGCGTGTTGTCCTCGACATGACAGAAAACTTCCCTCACGAGCTGAGTTTTGCTATGCAGGATGGCGACTTCAAGACGTTTGAGGGGTGCTGGAAACTTCAGCCTTCAGAGGATGCTCAGAGCACTCACCTCTCTTACGATTTATCGGTCAAGGCCCCTAGAGCGATGCCCGCCGGACTGATTGAGCATCACCTCTGCCGCAACCTTACGCTGAACCTACTCGCCATTCGCCAGCGCGCCCTAGAGCCAGCGACCTGAGCGAAATAGCTAGCCAGTCAATAAATAGTAGAAAAATAGTAGAAGCCGCTCCCAGCATACTTTACGCTGCGAGAGCGGCTTTTTACTGAGTGTGCAAAGGCGCTATCCGATACCCATCTAACCGAAGAGATACACACTCAAAAAAGTTCCAACCGCCCAATGACAGTTGGAACCTTTTACATACCCCCAGGGGAATTCGAATCCCCGTCGCCTCCGTGAAAGGGAGGTGTCCTAGGCCTCTAGACGATGGGGGCGCATGCGTTCAAACAATGGCCTGAACCTTTAGATTTGAACCTTTATAAGGGTAACTGCTGTTTGCACGCACTGTCAAACTTAAAAAGCATCTTTTCTAAGCGTCCGGCCTGCCGTATCTCTTGCCGTATCTAGGGGCTAAGCGCTTACCGGAGACTTGTTTTCTGAGCTGGGCTGAGGCAGCAACATCGAACCCACTGCCTCAGCGACCTATGCTAGACGAGGAGAGTTGCGTAAGCGAATCAGCTGTCGCCTCATGGCCGGAGATGCTTGATCCACATCCTGAAGCCGCTCAATCGCAACATGACTGTCTAATTCCTCCAGATATTCATCGCTTCCGTAGGCAAAGGCATCTACCAGCGTCTCTACCAACTTTTCGGGGTCTGTCATGGTGAGCTGCTCTTCAATAATTCGAAACCTCAGACGTACCTCACATTCGTAAATGTCGATATCGCTATCAGGTAAAGATCGATTCGTTGAAATATCCATATCTTGAGTTTGGGTTCCGCAGGCTGTGTAAGTCTAAAAATTCAGCGGGCCTAAATCAGCTTTCTGAGTATCTGTTCAGCGATTGGAGTTACTAACCAATCACTTATCAAAGTCCAGACTATCTGAATAACTATTGAATTCCCTTAATCTCTATGGAGGTAACACCTGAAGGAGTTTTCAAAAGAGACTTTCCATTGTTTTTATAAGGTCTATACCTGAAGTTTAAACAGCGCATATTGAAGTCATCTTCTAACGTTTTTATACCTACTCTTCATGAATTTCTTACGGATTTCCTAGTGATGAATTCGCTTTTCGTTTAAAGACAGTTGATAACACCTAAAAGCACTGATGTTAGTATCTAAAAAAGTCAGGCTAACCTTTCAAGTCGACAGCTGTATAGATAAACATTAGTTGTTTGATTCAATTGACTTAGCTAGGAATACTGGATATCAGCAACGTCGAATGCGATTGGCTGAGAACCCTTCAGGCGGCAGCGAAAGCACCAAGGTTTCAGCCTGTAGAATCAGTTCATTCAGACCTGTTTCCACACTTTGCTTTAGTAGGCTATCTATCTAATAAATGGCGGCGATACCTACATTTAATGGCTTTTCTAATAGAATGGTGGGCATTGGCAAAGTTTGGAGCAGGTGAACGCCAGCGTGGCAAAAAAAACTCCCGAATATCTTGAAGCGCAGGCTTTGAGTAGGCTAGAGCTATTAGTTGCGATCGCTGCAACGGCGATAATTTTGCTGCTGGTTGCGAGAGTATGGCTATTTTTTGAGCCTTTTCGCTTCCCGGTGGTGCTCGATTGGCGAGCGGCTAGTATGGGCGCAGGAATTGGGCTGAGTATTTCTGGTGTCAGCGCGTTGGTCTATCGTTTATGGCCAGCCTACCGGCAGAGCGCCGATTTTTATCTGGCATTTGTTTTAGCACCGCTAATTCCGCTGGATTCTATTTGGCTGGGGCTATTGCCTGGGATGAGTGAGGAGCTCCTGTTTCGCGGGGTAATGCTCCCGGCCATTGGCCTCAATGCGACAGGCTTAGTCCTTTCTAGCCTGTGCTTTGGAGTGCTGCATATGTCTGGAAGAGGGCAGTGGCCTTACGCTGTTTGGGCTAGCGTGGTTGGCCTGATGCTGGGAGGAAGTGCGCTGATAACGGGCAATTTGCTGGTGCCAGTGGTAGCTCACATCGTCACTAACTTTGTTTCGAGCTTATGGTGGCAGCTACGACGTTCTCAGACGATTCGTTAGGGTTTTATCCGCAGTGTGCTGATGAACGAGCGCGGCTTCAGCCGCCTTGCTAACCAGTGATAGTGCGCTGACGACAACCTGCGCATCAGCCCCGGGCTGACAGGCGTGTTCTGTAATGTAGCGTTTCCAAATGCGGCTGCCCGGCTGTCCGTGGAAGAGGTGCAGCATATGGCGAGTAATGCTGTGCAGCCGGACGCCCTGAGCGACTTGACGATTGATGTAGGGCAACATCGCCCGTACCGCCTGAGGACGAGTCTGAGGCTCAGCCGTCTCACCGAAAATGGCCTGGTCGGCCTCAGCAAATAGATAGGGATTGTCATAGGCAGCGCGGCCGATCATGACAGCATCTACGACGCCTAGCTGCGCTTTTGCTTGGGCTAGGGTTTTAAACCCACCGTTGATTTCTATCTCAAGCTGGGGAAAATCTTGCTTGAGGCGGTGAACGTCGCTGTAGCGCAGGGGCGGAACGGTACGGTTATCTTTGGGGCTGAGTCCTTGTAGCCATGCTTTACGAGCATGAACGCTGAATTGGCGGCAGCCCGTTGCCGATACCGTTCGGACAAAGTGAGCCATATCTTCGTACCGGTCTAAATCGTCGATGCCAATTCGGTGCTTGACGCTAACGGGCAGAGGGGACGCTGCCATCATCGCGGCTACGCAGTCAGCCACGCGCTCGGGCTGGGCCATCAGGCAAGCGCCAAAGTTACCGCTTTTAACGCGATCGCTCGGACAGCCTACATTCAAATTGATGCCGCTATAGCCAAACTCCGAGGCAACCTGGGCGCAGTGGGCTAGCAGCTGAGGGTCGTCACCGCCGACCTGGAGCACGAGCGGGTTTTCTTCAGGGGCAAACCCCAGCAGCTTCTCGGTATCGCCATGGCGAATCGCCTGGCTGGTGACCATTTCGGTGTACAGCAGCGTTCGCCGCGTGATCTGCCGCATGAAATAGCGGTAGTGACGATCCGTGCGATCCATCATGGGGGCAATGCTCAGCGGCAGCATGGCAGTTTCTCTGTAAACCAGGGATATAAAACGGTGGTGCTTCCACTATAAAGAAGGCTGGGTCGTCCGGGGTTAATCACCCATCGCTTCCATCGCCGCCTGAGCCTGCTGAGGCTGACCCCATAGCACCCGCTCGTGCTTATAGATCACCATGCCGGGGAGTGCGCCTTTGGGTTTGTAGACATGCCTGGGCTCGGTATAGACCACGGGCACCTGTTCGGACTGGCGAGCGCGGCTGTAGTAGGCGGCAAAGCTCGCGGCTAGCTGGAGGGTGTCATCGTCAGGTACCTGGCCGGCATTGAGTCGCAGGAGGACGTGGCTGCCGGGGATTTCTTGGGCGTGGAGCCACAGGTCGTAATCGCTGGCCTGCTTGAAGGTGAGCTGTTCGTTTTGGCTGTTGTTACGGCCAATCAGCAGGTCGAGTCCTTGGGGGGTGGTATAGCGGCGAAAGGTAGCCATGTCTTGGCCACCGGCTTTGCCCGCAGTTCCCGACTGGTAGCCGGTGGCATCCCGCAGATACCCTTGCGAGATGAGTTCACTGCGAGTTTCGGCGAGCGATCGCAAGTCTGCCTCTTCTGCATAGGCGGGCACCTGCACGAGGCTTTCTTCGACCTGCTCTAGATAGCTAATTTCGGCGTTGACTGCGGCTAGCAGGGGCATTACAGCTTTGCGGGCGCGCTTGAGCTTTTGGTGCTGCTTGTATAATGACTGGGCGTTTTGGACGGCGTTTTTTTCAGGATTAAGTGGCAGTACAACCGGTTCACCGCTTTCAAAGTCGCTGAGTTCGATTTTGCTCATGCCGACCCGCCATCGGTGCAAATTGGCCATGAGTAGGTCAGCTTTGAGCCGGTAGCTTTCAGCCTGGTCAGACTGCTGCAAGCGCTGCGTAAAGGTATCTGCTTTTTGGCGCAGCTTGGCCAGAAGGGTTTTGAGTCTTTGACTGAGCTGATGGTGCAGGCGACGGAATTCTTCCTGATTGAACTGATGGCGATAGTATTCGTCTAAAAGTGTTTGCACGTTGGTCGCAGGCTTCCGCATGCCAATGCCTAAGACGGTATAGCCGCCTAAGTCTCTCGCTTGCCAACCTGGGGTAAACGTTTCTTTGTGCAGGCAAGTGAGCCAGTGCTGCCAGCGCTGAAAGAGCATTTGCCAGTCAGCATCAGAGAGATCGGTTGTGGCGATATCACCGGGCAGGCCAGCTGCAAAAATGAGCTGGCGCGCGATCGCCGAACTCACACCGCTGTGAGTCGCCACCATCATTTTTTTGAGCTGGCCAGGAATTAGAGCAATGCGATCACGCCAATCTTCTATCGTTTCGTTAGCAGTTGGCAGATGGCCGCGAATGGCTGGCGGATGAACGTAAGCCTTACCCGTTTGAATCGGGCGCACGCTCGACTGCTGCTCACTCACCTGATGGGCCGCAGTGACGATTTGATTGTCTGCGGTCGTCAAGATGACGTTGCTGTATTTACCCATGACTTCCACATACAGATGCCACAGAGCGGGTTCATCAGGGCGGCGGGCAAACTGCAAATCCAGAGCTCTTTCCCAGGGTGACAAGGGCGTGATTTCGGTGAGCGCTAAGCCTGCTAGCTGGTGCTTTAGCTGCTGAGAGAATGTGAAGGTGTCGGGCTGCTTCGGCGGCGGCGCGGCCATGTGCAGTCTGGCCGCCTGCGGATGCCAGGAAATAGCCAGCCAGCCCCGGGACTCCAGTGTACGTAGGGCAATGAATAAGGTGTAGCGATCACGCTGATAGACCTGTTCACATCTTGCCGGTAGCCAGCGTGATCGTAAGTCGGCACTTACCGCTGCCAGCGTTGTAAAGTCAACCGGTTGCACAAAGACCTCTTAGAAAATAGATCACAAAGCCAGCGAAAGCCCAGATGAACTCTGGCAAAAAATCAAGAAGACGAACAAATAGCCGAGATCAAGTCATCAGCTATTGAAAATATGTACGGGCAACCATCATTTCCAGGATATCAAGCTTTTTTAATAGAAATTGCTTAGGTAGCCTGCCCATTTGCAATCATTCTTTCAGAAGATATTTGCACAACGACTTTGTTTAAGGACGTAAATTATAGAATTTTTAGGGTCGCCAATGATATCTGGTTGAGTACACCCGAAACCCTTCTTTTTTCGCTAATATTAGAGCATACGCTATCAACATAGACGGCTACCAGATGACTGCCGGAGGGGTCGCCTGCTAGCTACCTATGAAGAAATATCATCTACCTACCCAGCGCTTCAACTGTTACTGCTTGAAACCTCTGGGTTCCCTTCAAAGCCTCAAAGAAGCTCCAGAAAGCCCTTACAAAGAAAACTGGGCGAGAGGGAGCATCTAGACCTAGCTCTCTAAGCTCATTTTCTTTCTCTCTCACGTAATTTAACAGACATGAAGCTTATCAATATCGGATTTGGAAATATCGTTTCTGCCAACCGAGTCGTCGCCATCGTTAGTCCTGAATCAGCCCCGATCAAACGGATCATTTCTGAAGCGCGGGAGCGCGGGCAACTTGTCGATGCTACCTACGGCAGACGAACGCGGGCAGTCATGATCACCGACTCAGGACACATCGTCCTTTCCGCCATTCAGCCTGAGACGGTGGCTAATCGCTTTGTCGTCCAAAAGGACGGCGCTCAAAAGGAGCTCGTCAGCAGCCAGTGATCCTTGGGGAAGTCAGTGCTAAACCAAGTATGGCCATTCCCTGCATTAGTCACTGTAACGACCGCCACCACTCATCGAAGGATCTGCCTTCCATAGCAATCATCTATTATCAGGCGCTTTCAAGCACCTTGTTTAGGCGCTATGGTAGAAGCGTTCTTGCTTGCCCATTCTTACCAGACTTCGCATGACTGCCCCCGTCCGTCCGGCCCAGCTAGACAAACTTGTCAAAAGATTCGCTCGCATCAAAGAGCCGAAGCGCCGCTACGAACAGCTCCTATGGTATGCCAAAAAGCTCGCAGACTTTCCTGCTGATTGTAAAACACCCGAGAACAAGGTACCTGGCTGCGTTTCGCAAGTTTATATCACGGCCAGCCTAGATCAGGGTAAAGTGGCCTTTCAGGGGGACTCTGATGCTCAGATCACGAAGGGCTTGCTAGCGATGCTGATTGAAGCGCTGAATGGTCTTTCACCCAAAGAAATCATTCAGCTGACCCCTGACTTTATCAAAGAAACTCAGCTCGACGTCAGCTTGACGCCTTCACGAGCTAACGGGTTTTACAACATTTTCAAGACGATGCAAAAGAAGGCCCTCTTACTGGCTAGTGAGGCGGGTTAACTGTGCATAGAAAGCGTCAATGTGCTCGAAGAGCCGTCCAATCCTGTCTGAATGAAAATAGGGATTGAGCAAGACTGCTTTTAGCCACCGCTGATGGCGATAGGTGGGTAAAGAAAGAAAGGCCGACGTTTGCGCTTCCACGCTGAGCAAATAGCGCTGAAGCCGAGCATTGAAGCGATCGCACTCGGCAGCCTCAGCCCAGTCTGGCTGTAGCCGAAAGCACACCAGGTTCATCTGCGGTTCGCCTGCTAGCTGTAGGTAGGGCCGGGCTCGGACGGCATCGACAAACTGCGCAGTCATGGCGTAGTTGTGGCGAATAATTTCGGCATAGCCAGCGCTGCCCAAATGCTGCAAAGAAAGCCAGAGTTTCAAAATATCTGGGTGGCGAGTGCCTTGAACGGTAAGTTCACCTAGGTTGGGCCATTCGCTGTGATCTTCCATGTAGGGAGCCAGTATGCGGAAATGATGCTTGAGCACATCCGGATCCTTGAATAGCAGGGTGGCGCAAGTTTTGGCGATGTAAAGCCATTTTTGCGGATTAAACGTGACAGAATCGGCCTGCTCGATACCCTCTAGCAGATGACGGTGCTCAGGAGAGAAGATCAGCGCCCCGCCATAGGCGGCATCGACATGAAACCAGAGCTGATGCGTCTGAGCGAGATGCGCCATTTCAGCCATGGGATCGATATTGCCGGTGACAGTCGTACCTGCGGTGGCGACGATTGCAAAAGGAACCTGTTTAGCCTGCTGAGCGCCATCCAGCTTATCTTTGAGGTCGTTGATGTCTAGCTGAGAGTTGGCGTTGGTACGAATGGTGATCGCCGCTTGAGACCCTAACCCCATCACCATCGCAGCCTTTTGCATAGAAGTATGAGCGACTTCAGAAACAAAGAAGACGGGCTGCTTGCCCAGGCCAACGACGCCTGTTTTAACCGCGTCAAAAGCGACATTGCGAGCCACCGTTAGGGCCTGCAGATTGGCCAGGCTACCACCGCTGACCATGACACCCCCAGCAGTGCTACCCAAGCCAAAGCGAGCGGCCATTTGCTGCATGACCAGAGGCTCTAGCCGTGAGAAGACGGGCGACATTTCAACGCTGAGCATATTGTTGTTGAGCGCCGCGACCAGAAAGTCGCCAATCACCGACAGGGTGGTGGGGATAGAGTCCATGTGACCGATGTAGCCAGGGTGGGCGGCGTTCATGGCGTGGCGCAGGTGCGATCGCACCGTCTCCAGCAGCGTATCTGCGCCCACAGATTGCTCAGGAATGCGTGCCCACTGCTCAAACTGCGCCGTGCTAATCGCTGTTGGCAAGGGTGAGCGGCACTGGGCCTGAGTCATCTCGTCAACCACCATTGCTACCGTTTGATGCAGCAGCGCTTCAATCTCAACGCGATTGCCCCCAGCAGGATCGATAAAGGCAGTTTTAGGCAGGATACTCACAGGCTCAAAGATGAATGGCTCTCGCCAATGTATAGCAGACTCGTTGGGGCCTGGGCGGTGAGAATTGAGAGGAGGCAGTATCCTGACAGAGGCCGTCACCTGAGCAGCCCTATGACTTCCCCATCCCAAACGCCCGCGATTGCATGGGGCTGCCTGGCAGCCCTCACCTGGGGACTGACGGGCACTTTCATTAAGCTGTTGCCCAGCTTCACCACCATTGAAGTACTGTCTATTCGGATCCTCACGGCGCTCAGTGCAACGCTGGTCATTTTTTTGGTGCGGCCTTCACTGCTTTCAGAATCGCTGATGCTCATTCGTAAGCCCAGCGGCATTTTGCTCTCAAGTTTGATGGTGCTGTATTACCTGTTTGCCGTGCGCGCGTTTCAGCTTGCCCCCGTCAGCGATGTGACGCTGATGGTTGGGCTTTCGCCGATGATGGGCCTCGCTTTTAAGGTCTCAACGGGCAAGCCGCTGGTGTCAGCTGAGATCGGCGGCGCGCTGACTGCTTTTGTCGGCCTGGTGCTCTTTGTACTGCCGAAGCTTCAGGGCGTTTCGGGCGATCGCACGGCCTATTTGGTAGGGCTTCTGTTTGCGCTGCTCGCTGCCTGCGTTTCACTCGGGTACGCCGCGCTTTTCAAGCAGTATTCGGCCCGTCATGCTGGATTGAACCCAGTGGTGGTTGCCTGCACGACGTTTGCGATTGGGTCGGCAGTGATGACGCCGGTAGCGATCGCCACCTCCCCCGACTTAATTACCAAAGTACTTCAGCCTGAGTCACTCAAAATTGCCCTGGGCTTAGGCATCATCTCAACCATCGTCCCGACATTTTGCTACAGCTACGCCGCCAAGCATCTGCCGCCAATCCTGACCACCACACTCAATTTGCTGGTGCCTATTTTCGCCTCTGTGCTGGCGTTTTTGCTGTTAGGAGAAACCATCCCACTCCTTAGCATTGGTGGCGCGCTCCTGATTCTGGTTGGCATCGTAGTGCTGTCTTCGGCTAAGCCCAAAGCAGTTCTACGTCGTTAACTTCTGCCTGCCTGATTGCTACCTGCTTAATTTCTACCTACCGCTTATAGGTGAATGCCGCATTCTGTTTTCTCACTGCCGCGCCAGCGACCGGCTCGCTCATCTTCCCCAGAGAGCGTCGGCGTTGTCAGCGGCTGATCGCCAATGCTGGTGTAGCCCTGGTCATGCAGAGGGTTATAGAGCACGTTGCGCTCGAAGGTGTAGGCCCAGATCTCTTTTTTTGTCCAGTTGGCTAAAGGGTTAATCTTTAGCCGTCCCTGGTCATCGCGCTCGAAAATAGGCAGCGCTTGACGAGTTTGAGACTGATCGCGCCGTCGCCCGGTAATCCAAGCCTGCGTCTGCAGTTCGGTGAGCGATCGCTGCAAAGGCTCTACTTTGGTCAGCTCGTAAAAGCGATCGATATCGCGTTCCCAAAGCCGATCACCGTAGCGCTCAGCAAAGGCTTCGCGGCTATCTGCACCGAGCGCATGGTAAACGTGCAGGTCTAGATCGTAAATCGCTTTAGCCTTGTCTGCTGTGGCCAAGGTTTCAGCAAATAGATGTAGCGTATCTAAAAAGATGACGGGCACCGGGTGAGAAAGCTCCTCATACAGCATGTGAGTCACTGCCAACATACTGAAAGAAGTCGTCTGCACTAAGCCTTGAGGAATATGACGAATGCACCAAGCCAAAATTTCTTGAGGGGTTGCCTGCTCAAACTGCTGGTTCAGCTGGTCTAAGT
>JBARVU010000487.1:0-4014 GCA_049646425.1 Phormidesmis sp.
ATCCTTCCTCGGCTGCCCAGTCAACCGCCCGGTCTAAATCACGGCGGCTCATGGGTTTAAGTGTGTAGTTAGGCAGCGCCATCAGCCAGCGTAGTAGTGGGATGCAATAATTCTAGTCAGCATTGACAAGGTAAGCGCATGTCTTCTGGTCGTCCGTCTGCACACTATCCTCGCGATCTGATTGGCTATGGCCAAACGCCGCCTCATCCCCGCTGGCCAAACGAGGCTCGCTTAGCCCTTCAGTTTGTGCTCAACTATGAAGAAGGGGGCGAGAACTGTATTTTGCATGGCGATGCCGCCTCGGAAGCCTTTTTATCAGAAATTATCGGCGCCGAGCCGCTGTTAGGCGTGCGCAATATGAATATGGAGTCGATGTACGAATACGGCTCTCGGACGGGCTTCTGGCGACTTCACCGCCTATTCACCCAGCGTCATTTACCGCTGACAGTGTATGCCGTCGCCATGGCCTTAGCGCGCAATCCCGAGGCAGTCGCGGCGATGGTTGAAGCAGACTGGGAGATCGCCAGCCACGGCTACCGCTGGATTGACTATCAGTATGTCGGTGAAGAGACGGAGCGAGACCATATTCAAACCGCGATCAAGATTCACACGCAAGCAACCGGCGACCGTCCGTTAGGGATTTACCAGGGCCGGGTGAGCTCTAATACGCGTCGTCTGATCGTCGAGGAAGGCGGATTTCTGTACGATGCAGATAGCTACGCCGACGATCTGCCTTACTGGAACCACGACTACGGCAAACCTCATCTGGTTATTCCCTACACGCTGGACAACAACGACATGCGCTTTGCCACAGCCCAGGGCTTTAACTCAGGCGATCAGTTTTTCACCTATCTCAAAGACGCTTTTGACATGCTTTACGCCGAGGGAGAAACCGCCCCAAAAATGATGAGTGTGGGGCTCCACTGCCGTCTCTCGGGTAGGCCAGGGCGCACTGCCGCCTTAGCCAGATTTCTGGACTATGTGCAGAGCTTTGACGATGTGTGGATTTGTCGGCGCGATGCGATCGCCCACCACTGGCATACGCACCACGCGCCTGCTGTTTCTACAGATTGATGACTGCCTCGGCAAGACCGATTACTTCAGACCCCCCTTTACTGGAGACCAAGCTCTACCCTCCTCAATGGTCTGCTGACCTGGTCTCGCGCCCGAGGCTGATCGATCACATTCACCCGCAGCGCAAATTAACACTCGTCTCAGCCCCAGCAGGTTTTGGCAAAACGACGCTGCTAGCAGAATGGATAGCCGCTGTACCAACAAGGCCCGTTGCCTGGGTTTCCTTAGACCAGAGCGACAATGATCCGGCTGTTTACTGGACCTACCTGATCACCGCGCTGCGTAAAATTCAACCCGACTTAGGTGAGCGATCGCTCGCGTTACTGCAATCACCACAGCCACCTCCAATTGAGTCGGTCTTGATGACGCTGCTCAACGAACTTACTACAGTTGAAGATGATATTGTCCTGATCCTTGATGATTACCATGTGATCTCAACCCAGGCCATTCATGACGGGATCGGCTTTTTGCTCAGTCATTTGCCGCCCCAAGTGCATTTGATTATTGCCAGCCGTGCTGACCCGCCTCTGCCTCTGGCGCGTTTAAGATCTCACAAAGAATTGACCGAGCTTAGGGTGAGCGACCTGCGGTTCACACCGAACGAAGCTGCCGCTTTTCTGAACCAGGTGATGGAATTAGAGATTTCGGCGGAAGATGTTTCTGCTTTGGAGCAGCGGACCGAAGGCTGGATTGCAGGACTGCAACTTGCGGCGCTATCCCTACAAGGGCGTGAGGACGCTGCTGATTTTGTGGCAGCTTTTTCGGGAGATGATCGCTACATTGTGGACTATCTGCTGGAAGAAGTCTTGCAGCGGCAGCCAGATCGCATCCGTCACTTTTTGCTGCAAACAGCCATTTTGGAACGCTTGAGCGGTTCTCTATGTAATGCCGTTACCGACCAAACCGATGGCCAGGAAATGCTGGAAACGCTAGAGCGTGGCAACCTGTTTATTATTCCGCTGGATAACAAGCGCCAATGGTACCGTTACCATCACTTGTTTGCCGATGTTCTGCAGGCCCATGCCCTAATGGAATGGCCAGAACAGATACCCAGTCTGCACGGACGAGCAAGTGACTGGTGTGAGCAGAACGGCTCATTCTCTGATGCCATTCGGCATGTCCTGGCTGCTCAGGATTTTGAGCGAGCGGCAGGTCTCATTGAGCAGGTGTGGCCTACTATGCGTCGGCGTCAGCGACAAACCACTGTACTGAGCTGGATTACGTCACTCCCTGACGCCCTAATTCGCAACCGGCCCGTTCTCAGCATTGCCTACGCCCTAGTGCTGTTGAACGATGGCCAGTTAGACGCGGTTGAATCCCGACTGCAAGACGCAGAACGATGTCTGGGAGCAGACATCGCCGTAGATTCAGCCGCAGACTCAGAGCCGCTAGCGGTCGGGAGCGTTGTAACGGACGACGCACAGTTGCAGTCTTTACCCGCTTCCATCGCCAATGCCCGTGCCTATCGGTCTCAAGCGCTAGGAGATGTATCTAGCACGGTAACTTACGCTCAGCAGGCTCTCGAACTGTTGCCCGAAGATGAGGAGTACGAGCGAGGCACGACCGCAGCCCTGCTCGGGCTCGCCTACTGGACCAGCGGCAGGCCAGAAGCTGGCTACCATTCCTTTGCTGAGGGTCTGGCAATTTTCAAGCAGATGGGCCTCCCTCAGATGGCCATTGGTGGCACCTTGATCCTGGCACAGATGAGCATGGCTCAGGGGCGTCTCCACCGGGCAATTGATATTTGTGAGCAGTCCTTACAGCTAGCGACCGAGCAGGGCGGCCCAGTGCTGCCGGGCACGCCAGAACTGTATTTGGCCTTGAGCGAAGTGCGCTACGAACAAGGCGATCTGGCGGCTGCCAGCCAGCTGTTGCTAAGCGGTGAAACGCTACGTCGGCAGGCTTCTCTATCGGGAGCTGCCTATCTTTGGTGGGTGGTACAGGCACGATTAAAAGCCGCCGAGGGCGATTTGAAGACTGCCCTCGACCAGCTGCACGAGGCCGAGCGGCTCTACGCCCGAACGCCTATTCCCGTTCCAAATGTCCGCCCGGCTGAGGTCTTAAAGGTGCGCTTGTGGCTGCGGCAAGGGAGACTGGCTGAAGCGCTCAACTGGTTACGGGAGTGCAGTTTGTCGGTAGACGATCCGCCGAGCTACCGGCGCGAATACGAACACCTGACCCTGGCCAGAGTCTTGATCGCTCAGTACAGGCGCGATGGCACAGACGAGGTGATTGATCAGACAATTGGCCTCCTGACTCGACTGCTGGCCGCTGCAGAAGCCCAGGAGCGCACAGGCAGCATTATCAAAGTTCTGGTGGTTCTGGCTTTGGCGAGGGAAGCTCAGGGGGATGTTGCGGCTGCGATGACCTCGTTGGAACCGGCCTTAACCTTGGCCGAACCAGAGGGACATGTTCGCATCTTTGCAGAATGTGGAACCCCGATGGCGCGACTGCTGCGGGAGGTAATGACTCGCGACATCACCCCCACCTCCTACCCTTGGCAGCTATTGGCCGCCATAGAAACCTGGGGCGGCCCCCAAGCTGAGGCTCCCACGGCTGCTGATGTCTCTGCTCCCCAACCACTGATCGACCCCCTCAGTCAACGGGAACTGGAAGTTCTCCGATTACTCAACACCGAACTCTCTGGCCCCGAAATCGCCCGTGAACTGGTCGTGGCCTTGAGTACCGTGCGCACCCACACCAAGCGGATTTACAGAAAACTCAATGTCACCAATCGTCGGGCCGCTGTAAAACGAGCCACAGAGCTAGAGCTGATTTAGGAGTTCATCCCCACAAGACCCATCTATAAATCCCCACATCCAATCCCCACATATGGGGACAACAGCTCCCCACATCCGTTTGTATCTTTGAGTTATTAACACCAATCGCAATTAGAGCAGGTGATAGCAACTCCCATGAATCAACTACGCAGTTCAGCCG
>JBARVU010000488.1:0-5714 GCA_049646425.1 Phormidesmis sp.
CAGAACCCTATGAGCCTCTGCTAACTCCTATGCCGTAAAGCAGAGATATCCAAACCTGTTCGATTATTGCCCTGAACTCAGGCGTATTGTCCAATCTGCATTGGAAACTTTCACTTCTACAGCTTCTTTTTCATCGGCAGTTTCGTGGGAAACCCTCACAATATCTTCACATCTGCTTTCTATGCTCAGCAGTGAAGGCAGTACCGAAACGGAGAGGGATTTCATATGACCCATACAGCTACGCTTCAAGCAGTCGCTCAGTCTCGTTTCTTGATTATTGGCTATGGAAATGAACGCCAGGGCGATGGTGCCGTCGGCCCTAGAGTTGCCGATATTGTCGCAAATTGGCAGCTACCCGCTATTAAAACGGTTGCTGTTCAACAGCTGACGCCAGATCTGGTAAACGATCTGGTGGCCACCGACTACGTTATTTTTGTTGATGCTTGCAGCGGCAAAAGCTGCGCCCGGACGGTTCAGATCGATCCGATTGTAGCGGGCAGTCGGGCACCTCGAACGCTGCCTGCAGGCAGTCGCAGCGATGAGCCTTTGGCGCTGCTAAACCTGACCCGGCAGCTATATGGCCGGGGCCCACAAGCTTGGCTGCTGCAAGTGCCTAGCGAAAGCTTTGAGGTTGGCAAAGGACTCTCTTCTACGACTCAGCAGGGATGCGATCGCGCTGTCAGAACCATTGAACAGTTCATCAAAACCTATCAGCCGTCCGCCTGGAGGCGCCAAGCCGCTGTCATGCAATCGGTCTGATACGGGCAATCTGCGTAGACTGGAAGGGCTGCAGCTGCAATATGTCCGCGCTATAAAGTGTAGAGGTCAGAACGACAAAAGGCTGAGTGATGCTCCACAAGGATTACGATATTGTGCTCTATGGGGCCACCGGCTTCGTAGGCAAACAGGCAGCGAGCTATTTAGCTCAGCAGGCACCGCCCGGACTGCGGTGGGCCTTGGCAGGGCGCGATCGCACTAAGCTCGAACAGGTACAGCAGCAGGTACAACAGAACATTGGCCCGCGCGCGTTTACGATTCCGATTCTGGTTGCCGATAGCCAAGATCAAGAAGCAGTCAACAAGATGGTCTCACAGACGAGAGTCGTTTTGAACACAGCGGGGCCGTTTGCGCTCTATGGCAGCCTGGTTGTCAATGCCTGTGTTCGGTTTCAAACGCACTACGTCGATATCACGGGGGAAACAGCCTGGATAAAAAGCTTAATCACCTACTACCACCATCAGGCAGCTATGGATGGCACTCGCATTATTCCCGCGTGCGGGTTTGACTCAGTGCCCTCGGACATCGGGAGCTATCTGATAGCGCGCTATATGCGCAGCGCGCTCGGTGTCGCCTGCACGCAGGTTAAAGCCTATTACCAGCTATCTGGAGAATTCAATGGTGGTACGCTCGCGACCAACTTCAATCGGTATGAATCAGGTCAGGTAGAAGCCGGCCGCGATTTATTTTTACTCAATCCTCCCCTGGGCTCAGAGCAATCTCACTCGCTCAAAGAGATTGATGGCGACCCGGTTCAGCCCGTTTTCGATCCTCATATTGGAACGTGGGTGGGGCCTTTTGTCATGGGGCCTGTCAACACGCGAGTCGTTCGCCGTAGCGCAGCCTTGCTGGCGGCATGGGGCGATACCTACCCCGCAGACTTCCATTATCAGGAATACACCCAATACGATCCGCCCATGGCCTATGCCAAAGCCACCCTGGCAACCGGGCTGATGAGCCTTTCTGAGGTAGCTTTCGAGTGGGAAGGAACCCGCCAATTGCTCAAACAAATTTTGCCAAAGCCAGGAACCGGGCCATCGGCAGATGCTATCGAGTCAGGCTGGTTTACCACTGAGCTGATCGGAACAGCAACAGATGGACGTCAGGTGCGCGGCCAGATTTGCTTCCAAGGAGATCCTTCCAACCGGGCAACCGTTTGCTGTGTCTGTGAGTCGGCGCTGGCGCTGGCTGTAGAAGAGGCGCTGCCTGGGGGCGCAGAGCGCGGCGGACTGCTGACGCCAGCCACTGGCCTCGGCGACGTTTTGATCGAGCGACTGCGCAAAGCAGGAATGGGGATTGAGGTTCCCCATCAAACTTGACTCTACACCGCACGCACCGGCTGGCGACACCTACAAGGCAGCGTCTGACAAGGCAGGGTCTGGCCCGACGTAAGGCAGGATAGTCATAAGCGTGAGTAGAACAATCAACCCACAGGCAAACAACAGAAGTGCGCCCCAGCCAGTTGGATCTTGCCTGATCTTTAGCCACCAAGTCTGGAAGATACTGAGAATCATCGTCGCTCCCTCCAAAGTTCTTCTCTATT
This sequence comes from Phormidesmis sp., assembly GCA_049646425.1. Taxonomy (GTDB): domain Bacteria; phylum Cyanobacteriota; class Cyanobacteriia; order Phormidesmidales; family Phormidesmidaceae; genus Phormidesmis. The sequence continues at coordinate 2,321 of JBARVU010000488.1, forward strand.
GACCGTGGGCAAATAGAGACTGATCGTTGAGATTAGTTGTTTTACCGCGCCGCCACCAGCATACAGAAGAGATGTGAAGATCTTATGAGGTGCACTGACCATACTGAGAAAGGCTCAGCTCATGGTGAGCGCCCGCATTGAGATAGGCAGGCAAGCTGCTATCAAACCGGTAGCCAAGTCGGGGCGGCACCTCACAGTCTCTACCTTTTTGCTTAGGCTGAGCAGCGCTCAGGGGCAGGCATTCAGCAGTCACTCAAGAGATCCTTTTCCAAGGGTCTCCAAGCGTTGCCAATAAAGCAGTATGGCTCGATCTTCGATTACCAGGGAAAATCTCATCCAAGGCCCTTATTTACGGTAGGTAGCTGGTTTGCCTGTAGGCGGATCAATCCAGTTGCTGAGCATCGCCCAGGGAATCATGGGGATAGCAGGCAGCAGGCAAATCAACCATTGGTTCCAGGTCAGCGGCGCGGTGGCAAAGAGTACGTTCATCACAGACCACTGGCTGAACACAATTTGGAGCCCGGCGGCAGCCACAATGCCTACGATCAGAATAGGTGCGTTCGTTATCGTCGTAGACTTGCGGCTGATGTAGTGGAACAGGCTCATGCCTAGCTGGCTGATACTGAGAAGATAGACAATGCGGGCAGCCACGAGCGCCTGAGTGGCCATGGTGCGAGCCACGGCCAAGCTGCCAGTCGCGGCATTAGCCCACTCGAACATGCCGAAGATAAGAATCCAGTTGAATAGGGAAACGACCAGAATTCGGCGCAGCAGTCTGCCGGTGATTAAAGGCTCTTGAGGGTGGCGAGGCGGCTGTCGCATCGTACCTTCTGATTTGGGCTCAAAGGCGAGCGGCACCGTCATGGTCAGAGAGTTGATCATGTTTAGCCACAGCACCTGAAGCGAGAGAATCGGCAGGTCGCGTGCGAGCAGCGCGCTGAGCAAGATGGTCATCGATTCACCGCCGTTGACAGGGAGCAAAAAGGCGATCGCCTTGCGCAAATTCTGATAGACAGTGCGTCCTTCTTCTACCGCTGAGACAATTGAGGCAAAGTTGTCGTCGGTGAGCAGCATATCGGCGGCTTCTCTGGCAACTTCGGTACCGCCTTTTCCCATGGCAATGCCGATATCCGCTTGCTTCAGGGCCGGGGCATCGTTAACGCCATCGCCCGTCATCGCGACAATCTCACCCTTAGTTTGCAGCGCTTCTACGAGCCTCAGCTTTTGGGCAGGCGCGACCCTGGCAAATACATCGCCCGTTTCAATCGTTTGAGCGAGCTGAGTATCTTGCATCTGGGCCAGCGATCGCCCTTCAAATGCCTGCACCTGTTCTGTTTTCTGGATGCCCATCCGCTGGGCGATCGCCTTGGCGGTGGCAATGTGATCGCCGGTGATCATCTTCACCTGGATGCCCGCTGTTTGGCAGGCGTGGACAGCAGCGATCGCCTCGGGCCTTGGCGGGTCAATCATCCCCTGCACGCCCAAAAACACCAGCCCCGTATCCAGGTCGTCATGATCGATGGAATGCTGATGGGCAGCGACTGTCTTTTTCGCAAATGCGAGAACTCTCAAGGCTTGGGCAGTCATCGTTTCAACCACCTGTTCAATTTGTATTCGATCAATGGGGACGGGCTGGCCTTTCTCGTCCATCATCTGCGCGCAGCGACTTAGTATGGCTTCTAACGAGCCCTTCGCGTAAATCGTTTGGGGATAAGCCTCGTGTAAAGTTGCCATGTACTGATACTGAGACTCAAATGGAATCGCGTCTAGCCGAGGTTTTGACACCGCTAGCCCAGACTGACTGAGATCGGCCTTTGCTGCCGCTGCAATCAGCGCGCCTTCTGTGGGGTCGCCCTCGACTGACCAATGCTCACCCGTTTGCTTTAGCCTGGAGTCATTGCAAAGCACACCTGCCGTCAAGCACTCCGCTAGCGCAGCGGGCAGTCCTGATTGAAAAAGACTTTTTCCAGGGCTTTCTGTGGGGCTTTCTCTGAGGCTTTCTGTGGGGCTTTCTCTGAGGTGATCGCCCATTAGCTCAATCTCTCCTTTCGGACTATAGCCTCCCCCGCTGACCTGATAGTGCTGGCCCCCGGCATAGATCGCCTGTACGGTCATTTGGTTTTCGGTGAGGGTACCGGTTTTATCCGAGCAGATCACCGTGGCACTGCCCAACGCTTCGACCGCAGGCAGCTTACGAATAATGGTGTGCCGCCGAGCCATCCGGTCGACCCCAATCGCTAGCGTAATCGTGACAACCGCAGGCAACCCTTCTGGAATCGCGCTCACAGCAAGGGCAACCGCCGCTTCAAACATGTAGCTCCACGACTCGCCCTGACCTAGCCCGACGACAAAAGTCAGCGTCGCCAGGGTTAAAACGCAGTAGAGCAAAAGGCGGCTGAATTTGGCGAATTTTCGGGTCAGCGGCGTAGTCAGATTTACCCCTTGCTGCATCGCTTCGGAGATTTGCCCCACTTCTGTCGCTTGAGCGGTGGCCATTACCACTCCCATCCCCTGCCCAAAGGTGACAAAACTCCCGGCATAAGCCATATTAGTGCGCTCCGCCAGCGGCGTCTCGGCAGGCAAAGGCACAATCGTTTTATCGACCGGAACGGATTCACCCGTTAGCGCAGACTCGTCCACCTGGAGGCTACGGGCTTTTAATAGTCTCAAATCGGCAGGGACTTTGTCACCCGAGGTTAGTAGGACAATATCGCCAGGGACCAAATCTTGCGAGGGAATCTGTAGCGTTTGGCCATCTCGCAGTACGGTTGTTTCGGTCGTGACGGCTTTTGCCAGGGAGGCGATCGCCCCTTCCGCCTTAGCCTCTTGCACGTAGCCAATCACCGCATTCAGTAGCGTCACCCCCCAGATGACAGCCGCGTTGGTCCAAGATCCCAAAGCCGCCTTGACCGCACCTGCAATCAACAGAATATAGAGCAGCGGGTCGTGAAACTGTAATAGAAATCTAAACCAAGCTGGTTTCCCCGGCTTGACCGGTAGCTCATTGTAACCATAGGTTTCGTAGCGACGAGCGACCTCTTCTGCCATTAGGCCCCGCTCTAAATCACTATCACAAAGCTGCATGGCCTCCTGCTCAGACAGCTCGTGGTAGGGGCGTGCGTTCATGGCTAGCATCACTCTATTTCCCGCTGGCAGCGCAACACAGTGTCTTCCGCTGCTTCTAATGAATCGATGCTAGCCAAAATGAACGCTCTTGTGAATATGGCTTACATATTACGACGATAGAGAATGTCAATATGTATTTGTAAGTCTTTCCCAAGCTTTACCCAACTGAGTTTTTCGTAGCTGTTTCCTTAAAGATAGAGTCGATGCCTGTACAAGTTCTATTTTTCGCGAGCTAAAAGCTTGGCAGTCGAGACATGAGGGTGTTTGG
>JBARVU010000489.1:0-11264 GCA_049646425.1 Phormidesmis sp.
CCATTCTACAGCTTGCCAAAACCAGTTAGCGGACGGGCTAGCTCCCAAAAGAGCTGTTGTTCTCCCTGCTGCCGAAAGTAGATCTGATTGCCCCCAACTACCTGCCCAATTGGCTCGCAGACGAGTCCTTGAGGATGAAAGATTGCCTGCACCTGCGTCACGTTTTCGGGCGGTATGCTCAGGAGAAAGCCGAAGCTCGGAAAGCTGGTGAGCCATTTGTCCCAAGATACTCCAGACGGATAAGGAACCCGGTCTAAATCGAGCACTGCGCCGCAGCCTGAAGCTTCAGCCAGCATCACTAAAGTACCTGCCAAACCGCCCATGCTGATATCTTTTCCAGCCCCACAAAGGCCAGACTTAGCTAGATGCGGCAACAGCTTGAGCTGCTCCTGAAGTTGTTCTATATTAGCCTCCGTAGCGGCATTCCAAAAAGGATACTCGCCGTAGTATTGCCCCTCCATATTGATGACTATCACCAAGCTATCTCCAGGCTGAGCGTCAAAGCTGGTAATCAGAGACTGAGCGCGCCCCAAAATAGAAACCGCCAACCCTGCATAGGGACTATGACAGTTCGTATGCCCCCCGACAATCGGCACGCCATAAGCCTTGGCAGCGGCCTGCATTCCCGTCCAAAGCGGCTGGCAAGATTCGACCGATTCACTCCACAGCGCATCGACTAGGGCAATTGGCGTGCCCCCCATAGCAGCAACGTCTGAGATATTTACCATCACCGCACACCACCCGGCAAACCAGGGCTCCTGCGCCACAAGCTGCGGCCAAATGCCCTCTGCTGCCAGTAACAGGTAGCCGTCTCCATTAGGAATGACTGCGCAGTCGTCGCCTAGCCGAATCTGTTCCTGGCCGCTCTGAGCATATTGACCCAGTGTATTCGCAGCCGTTTGAATATCTTGTTTATGCAAGATGCTGAGCGAGGATTGAAGCGAGGCAACCAGATCAGACAGCATAGTGTTTGTCTCTGCTACCTACGCAGCCTGTCCTATCGGCAAAGCTGGTCGTGTCTGGTCAGTGGCAGGGTAGTAGTCCAAATCGGCCTGCATAAGATGATGGGGCCGTTCGAGAATTTCTATTGTTTCTAGACTGTCCCAGTGGAGCCGGGTGAAAAAGCGAACGTTTTGGACTTGAACGGTGGCGAGGAAGCGATCGCACCCCCAAGTATTCGCCGTCGTCACCGCCTTTTGGATCAGCCCTTTGCCAATCCGCCAGCCCCGCCGAAAGTCCGGATGTACGCCCAGGCGACCGCCATACCAGAGCCGAGGCGACTGCTCGTAAATTCGCACGACGCCGACGATCCGGTCGGGCTGATTGGGGGTGTGAGCGATCGCCACAATCGGATAAGAGCGCTGATCAATCCGGTCTCGATCATGCTGCTCAAACAACCCTTGTTCTTCACAAAAAATCTGTTGTCTGAGGGCAAAGTAATCAGCAATGTCAGCATTTGAGAGCGCTAACTGAAAGCTGTAGGTTTTAGGAACTGTCATAACACTCGCATTAAGCTTCAAAACTAGAAAGCGCCGAGCAAGCCCCACACTTAGCGCAGCCTGCCTTCATATCAGCAGACAGCAGATTTGCCTGCTTCAGCCGCGCGCCAATGGCCTGATACAGCTCGAACATAAACTCACTATCCGGCGGCGACTGCTCTGCCAGCCGCGTTCCCACAATGGGCACAAACGGCACCACGAAAGGGTATACGCCGATATCGATCAGGCGATCGCTCATCTCCAAAAGCGTCTCCTTACTATCGCCTAATCCTGCCAACAAATACGTACTCACCTGCCCCCGGCCAAACACCTTGACCGCTGCCGCAAACGCCTCGAAGTAGTAGCTCAGCGGCACCTTTGCCTTGCCTGGCATAATCCGCGTCCTCACCACTGGATCTGCTGCTTCCAAGTGCATTCCCAAGCTGTCAACACCGGCTGCCTGTAGTCGCTCAAACCAGCGAAAGTCATCCGGCGGCTCGCACTGCGCCTGAATAGGGAGATCTTTTACACGCGCACGAACCGCCTGCGCACAGTCCGTCAGATACGCCGCCCCGCGATCTGTCGTATTCGGTGTACCGGTAGTCATAATCATGTTTTCAACACCGTCCAATCGCACTGCTGCTGCGGCAACTTCTGCGAGCTGTTCTGGCGTCTTCTGCGCGACTGTGCGACCCGCCTCTAGCGATTGACTAATCGCACAAAACTGACAGGCAGTTTTACGGTTCTCGTAGCGAATGCAGGTTTGTAGGACTGTCGTTGCTAGCACGTTGTGGCTGTGGAGCAGCGCAATCTTCCAGTAGGGAATGCCTTCAGCAGTCTGTAAGCGATAGAACTGAGGCTGCTTGGGAAAGCCCACCGAAGCGACTGGTGTGCCCTCAAAGGTGAGCGTAGAGTGGCCGGTGGTGCGATCGCGCTTCACCGCATATGGAGAACTTGCCGCGCCGTCTGTGTACACCGGTACCATCACCGTTGTTGCACCGATGGTGATCGCTTTGTGATCTGAAGGGCCCGCGCCTCCCCTGCGGCCCGAGGCACCTTCGGTTGCAACCGCCAAATTGAGTCCCTTGGCCTGGAGTTCAGTAATAACCTGCTGCTGATTCATGAATTAAGAGGATAACGAGGGGCGTTCCGTATCCGGCTGAGCAGTCGGAGAATCGAGAACAAAGGGCATGGTAGAGTCGTCGGGTGCAAACAGAGCCTCTTCGACCGGTGGGATAGGCGTGGCAACAGAGCCAGGGCACCTCACTGAATACGCTTCTGTGTTGACCTTGAGCTGGAGTAGATCAGGGCGAGCATAGTGGCCAACCGAATCCATCATGCGTTTGCGCTTGGTAATCAGAGAGAAGTCGAGATCGGCGATTGCCATTCCCTCTCCTTCTCTGATCGGCTCACACAAGTGCGCCCCCTCAGGGCTGATGATTGCCGTGTAGCAACCGCCTCGCAGTGCCTTTTGTAAAGCTTCATCCGGGGCAATTTGAGCGACCTGTTCAGCGGTCAGCCAGCCGGTGGAATTGACCACAAAGCAGCCCGACTCCAGCGCATGGTGGCGCATCGTCACCTCCATCTGATCGGCAAAAATATCGCCCACCATAGAGCCGGGAAACTGACTACAGTGAATTTGTTCGTGGCTGGTCATCAGGCTGTAGCGAGCCAGCGGATTGTAATGCTCCCAACAAGCCAAAGCGCCGACCCGCCCGACTGCTGTGTCACAGGTCTTGAGTCCCGACCCATCGCCCTGCCCCCAGATCATCCGCTCATGATAGGTCGGGGTGACCTTGCGCCTTTTGAGCACGCAAGCGCCGTCCACGTCAAACACAAGCTGCGTATTGTAGAGTGTGCCGTTATCTCGCTCGCTTACGCCCAAGACAACAACCATCTCGTGGACTCTAGCAGCGCTGCTAATCACCTCTGTCACTGGGCCAGGAACCTTGACGGCTTCCTCGTAGAGCTTCATATGCTCTTTGCCCATCAGCACCGGGGGCAGCACAAAGGAGAAGTAGGGATAGTAGGGGACAAACGTTTCTGGAAAGACAATCAGCTCCACTCCTTGCTCGTAGGCACTGGTGATCGCCTCCAGCACCTTCTCTACGGTGCCAGACTGACTGTGTAAAACGGGCGATATCTGTACGGCAGCAGCCCGCACGGTTGGCTTCATAGCAATTTCCCCAGACTAGCAATTTCCCAGAAACGTTCTGTTCTACATCTCCTCCTACATCGTCCAAGTATCTAGAATGAAGGCACCCTCTTTGCGATGCATCAACACGATATCTAATACATCTAGCGGGCTAATTGGCTTAATTCCCGGAATTAGCGAGGGTTCACCGTGCCCGTACAGGGCCTGAAGCACAAACCGGCAGGCATATACTTTCCCACCGTCTTCGATAATCTTAACCAGTCGATTGTTCATCGCCAGATGGCCTGGGAAAGCCTCATCGTTTAGCTTTGGGAAGCCGCGCTGCACGCCTAACGTGACACCAGGGCCATAGAGCAGTACCGAGGTATCAAATCCTTTCCCAATCAAACGGCTTACCTGCAAAAGGTTCACTAGACCAATGGATCCCTCGAAGGCGACGGTATGGAAGGTAACGAGGGCTTTTTCCCCTGGATCGGCTTGCACATCGGGAAATACTTTCTCTTCATAGTCGACGAAAAAGTCACCGGCTTTGTGAGCGGGGGCTGTTACTTCAGGCATTTTGGTCACTCCCATGTATGAGTTGGTTACAGCCTAAAAGGTCTATATTCGCTTGCTTGTATCTGTTGCTACAAAGGCTTGAAGCCTGACAGTTGAGACAGTCCGCCTTCTTACCCACCTGTCTAAAAGGGCAGGTGACGACCGCCTTTTGCCTTGGGTTTCGGTTTTTCGCCCTGTTCCTTCAGCGAGTCCGCCGCTTCTGGTAACCCCGTATACAGGTGCCTTCAATCCTCGCCCTTATGGTTGGAGGATATAGATAGCAACTCTCCTCGCAGCTGAGCTTATGAAGTCGCACTTTCCGGTTGTTATTGTTGGTGGCGGTCAGGCAGGGCTTTCGATAAGCTACTGCCTCAAGCAAAAAAACATCGACAATCTTATCTTTGAAAAGAACAGAATTGCGCATGCTTGGCGATCGCAGCGATGGGACACTTTTTGCCTGGTAACCCCCAACTGGCAGTGTACGCTACCCGGCCACCCTTACACGGGCAATGACCCTCATGGCTTCATGCAGCGAGATCAGATTGTTCACTATGTAGAAAGCTATGCAGACGCTTTTCAGCCGAATATTCAGGAAGGGGTTGCCGTTACCAGGGTGCGTAGGCTCGAAGCCAAAAGAGGGTTTGAAATTACTACCTCGGCAGGCACTTACACCGCCGATCAGGTGGTGGTGGCAACCGGTGGCTACCACCGGCCTAAAGTGCCGCGCATGGCTGAAAGCCTGCCAAAAGAGATTGTTCAACTGCACTCTTCGACGTATAAAAGTCCAGAGCAGTTGGGCGATTCCCTTGGAAGGCTTCGCCATCGCGCTGTCCTCGTGATCGGCACCGGCCAGTCAGGCTGCCAGATTGCGGAAGATCTGCATTTAGCTGGGAAGCAGGTGCATTTATGTGTGGGGGGTGCGCCGCGATCGCCCCGAGAGTATCGCGGCAAAGACGTGGTCGACTGGCTCGACAAAATGGGCTACTACGACATGCCCATCGATGAACATCCGCAAAAAGAATCGGTCAGAAGCAAGCGCAACCACTACGTCACCGGGCGCGGCGGCGGTCGCGAAATCGACCTGCGCCAATTTCACCTGGAAGGCATGCAGCTCTACGGCAAGCTCAAATCTATTCAAGGCAGCCACCTCACGTTTCACCCAGACCTCACGCAAAACCTCGACCAGGCTGATGAAGTCGCCGAAAGCATCAAGCGCACCATCGACAAATACATTGAAAAGCACCAGATCGATGCGCCGCCAGAGCCGCCCTACGTTCCCGTTTGGGAGCCAGACTCTGAACCTTCAGACCTGGATATGCAATCGGCTGATATCGGCACCGTCATCTGGTGTACAGGCTATCACACAGACTTTAGCTGGATAGAGATTCCTGTCTTCGATGGCAGAGGCTACCCTAGCCACGAGCGCGGCGTCAGTGTAGAAGGACTCTACTTTATCGGCCTGCCCTGGCTTTACACTTGGGGATCAGGTCGCTTTTCGGGCGTTGCTCGCGACGCTGAGCATATCGCTGATCGCATAGCGCTGAGAACCAAGCCTTAGAACCAAGCCCTAGAAGTCGAACGCTTCGGTTGCATCAGTAAACGCACTACCTGGAGTGGGACCCCCACCCGCGACATAAATTACGTCGTTAATAGTGCCGAAAGCAGCGCCATGCCGTGGGGTAGCCATCGAGGGTAAAGTTCTCCAGGTTCCGGTGGCCGGGTTATATTCTTCATGGATATCTAGTGAGGGAGCCCCTTCACCGCCAATCACCTGAATGCGGCCATTGAGATTACCCACAGCCATCGTCCGACGCCCGTTTGGCATCGCCGCTCCAAATGTCCACTCGTCTGCCCAGGGGTCATAGATTTCCATAGTGTTCAGCGCGCCATCAACAGTCGTCCCATTCGCATCCCGGGTTCGACCGCCAAACACGTATAGTAAATCATCGACAACTGCAATGCCCGGATTATCTCGCTGCGTCTGTAGCTCAGCTGGATCTGCGGCACCACTCAACCAGGTTCCGGTCAGGGGATCGAAGGCTTCAACGGTGTTCAGGGAGGCCCCATCAGATCCTAACCCGCCAACAACGTAGATCTTACCTTCCAAGACAGCAGCCTGAGCACCCCCCCGAGCAGTTGGCATATCTGGCAGGGCTGTCCATGAACCTGTTGCCGGGTCGTACACAGCAGCACTATCGCGCGCACCGTTGAATGGGCCGGTTGACCCACCGAATGTGTAAAGTTTGCCGTCGAAAGCAGTCACTGCTGGATTTTCGACAGCCGCTCCAGGTAACGTTGAGGGCAGGGTTGTCCACACATCGTCACTTGCATCGATCGGATCGCCTGGCGTGTAAACATAGACATTGCTGATGGGGCCGTTGTTTGTCTTGCCCCCCACCATGTATAGCTGGTCACCAATAACAGCACTCCCTGCATCCAACACCCCAAGCGCATTGGGTAAGTCAGGTAAGTCGTTTCTCCAAACGCCTAGTGACTCAAGGACGGTCACACTACCCCCATTAAATTCTCCAACAAAGAATATTCCTTCCAGGTCTGTACCATTCGGCCCCATCGCGATAGGCAGCGGATCGATAAAGCCTTCGAGGAAGTCTGTATCGTAGTTAAGAGGAGTTAACCCATCGGGAGATAGTTTGACTCGGCTAACGTCGTCACCCGTAGAGAAGCTGGTAATCAGCAGATCCCCTTTCAAAGATCCAAAGAGATTGTCAGCGGTATATTCGATGATGCCGTCAGCAGACTTGTTCTTGCCCAAGTTGAGAAAGGGAGGAATATAGTCGGGATGTCCCGCTGGGATGTCATTAGACGGGTCAGCATCCGTATTGTCAAATCCTTGGGCTGAACCATCTTTGAAAACTACCTCATCTCGGTAGGGATTGGGGTGACCGTAGTATCCCCCTTCAACAATGCGATTGAGTGGGTCAATTTGAACTCCGGGATTATCCTCAGATAGCTCACCGAACAAGGTCGTGATACTCCTATCCGATGGGTCACCCAGTCTGGGTACGGGCGGTGCTGTGCCCTTTACGCCAAGACCGTTGTCAGGCGCATAGATTTGTCCATTGCTATGGAAGACACCATCATAGGTATTTCTCAAACCAGAAGCGAAGACCTCGATTTCTGTATATTTACGTCCGAGCTCCTGTTGTTTGCGATCATAGAATTCGTCAATGAACTCGCCCGGGATAACCGTGCCCTGCCCGTCTACTTCGGCGAGACGGGATGAAGCATCGCCATCGAACGGGAATGGTTTGCTAGGATCTAGACCTTTATAGTGCTGAATGTCTACTTTCAGAACGGCAGCGGAAAAGACCTGTTCAGCACGATCCCCAAATTCTGTGGGCTCATCATTAGGGGCACCTGCACCCGTGTTTCCACCCATCCAGAGATAGAGGTTACCATCAGGGGCGAAATCGATGTTGTTCAAGGCGTGGTTTGCGATCGCTCGCGGCAAGCCAGTGACAACATCTTCTTTTTGACTAAAGCCAGCACCCGAAAGCCGACTGACCTTTGCGGAGTTCGCTTCCCCATCGCTAACCGATCCATTGGAATGCCCCACCCATAGAATGACATTGTCAGCCGTAGAATCTGGGTCAACTGCAATCCCCAAAGTCAGTCGACTTCCCCCTTCTTTATCGGGAATCGTGGTGATTAGCTCTTGTTCAAAGGTGCGTGTTTGTGGGTCGATGTCAAAGGCATAGATATTGCCAAACAAAGTGGCTACGTAGAGCCGTCCATCTGGGCCTACATCCATTGCTGTGGGGTTAGTAACAGGCAATGTCCATCGGTCAAAGGTAGAGGTAAGCGGTTCGAGCGGAGGCGCTGTGTTAGTTGCTGAGAAATCATCAAAACTGAACACCTGCTCATTACTCGCATTGCGGGTAGAAGCAAATACGCCGCCAAAGCTACCTGTAGCAATGGTAGGGTCGAGCGCTGCTTGGTCAAAGCTGAACCACTCATCTGGTACATTTTCAAAGACAGTCAGAGACTGAACCGGTCCTTCCGAAACCGAATAGAAAGCCGATACTGCCCGGGTAGCCGGATCCAGAAAAAGCTGTAAGTCTAGAGAAGCCGGATCATCTGGAATGTCAATATTGACAGTTTTAGTGATCGTACCTGCTTCTTCCATTAGCGCCTGTAGCTGATAATTACCAGGATTAGGCGAAATCACTACCAGCTTGATATAGTTGTTTTCACTTGAGCCAGCACCCCCCTCCGTCGCCTGGCCAAACCAAAGACCAGCCTGGGTATATCCTCCTGCTGCGGTCGGCAGATTGACTAAGGTCGTTTCAAGCTTTAGATCTTTACTTGGAAGATTAAGGCCGATGCCAAGCATATTGTCTTGGCTGTTGATATTTCTGAATTGAAGTCCCTCTGTAGCAGCAATCTGAAGAACACCGTTGGTGACATCTAGCTTTTCCTTCCAGTAACCAACCACCCCCCCTTCAGGATTGGGATTACCTGGATTAGAGGAAGGATCGACCATCGTGAATCCAATCCCATCAACGTCTCTATCTAGTAGGCCACCGTCTTGGCCATCAAATAGAAACACAGCGTCACCCTCGACTCGAATATCGGGAGCTGGCAGTAGAGAGATTGGGGGCTTTCCTGGCTCAGGAGCCTCATCATCAGTAATTAGACCATCACCCCGATCCGTCGCATCTCGAACTGTACCGGCTAAGATACTGCTGACCGCTAGCTGCATTGTTTCAGCAACGTTGCCCTCAGCTGCCATATCATCATGAACAGCGAGCCGAACTTTAAGGTTTGTCTCCCCAGCAGCAAACGTCACCTCCGTTCCGTTTGTGGCGTCCTGCCAGGTAACCCCACCGTCAGCGCTGACCTCAAACTCTTGGTCTGCATAGTCAATGGGGTCACCTGCTGGATCGATACCAAAATCTGCTTCCAATCCCCCTCGGGCTGTACCGTCAATAGCAGTGAGATCTAGCGTGATTGTTTCACTACTAGGCGCAGCAAGACTGACGTCAAAGATCAGGTAGTTATCCGTACCTTCAGTCGCAGCTGCGTCAGAAATAAACACATCAACGCCCGTGGCGACGACTCGCATAGAGTCAAAATTCGCGCCGCTTTTACCAGTCGCAGTTAGACGAACGGTGTTATTTCCCGCCTTCAGATTTACAACTTCTGATGCAAAATCCCAATCGTTACCCGTCCATCCTCCAGTACTTGGAAAGTCAAAACTTGGGTTGATTGCATTACTATTGACCTGCAATGCTAAAGGACGATTACCACTACCGTTCTGGTATCTCCAGGAGAGTTCATAGGAGCCTGCATTGGGGGCATTGATAGTCCACTCTATGAAGTCGCCAGAAGGATTTTGATAGTCAACATACCCTGTCCCCTCGGAGTCTCTGCCTGTCAGGACAATGGGCCCAGACAAAGTGGCATCTTCAGCCTGGAAGGTTTGGTCAAAGACGGCAGCGGCGAGAGCAGTCGTATTGTCGAGAATAACGGCAGTACCGACATCAGTAATGCTGTCGACATTACCCTGTACTACCCTTGCTACACGGAGCTCAAAGGTCTCTGGTGCCTCAGAACCTCCATCATCATTGATGGCAACCCTGACCTGAGTGGAATTGACAGTCCCTTTGGAAATTTCAACTCTGCCATTTTTCGCAGGTTTCCAGGTCTTCCCTTTATCCTTGCTGACTTCAAATTCCTGACCGGCAAAATCAACGCGATTTTTGCTGATACCTTTTTCTATCGCTTTTCGTTCTTGCTTGCTGAGCGTGTCTTTGAAGCCTTCTAGATCCTTTCCCTTCTTAAGGTCTTTCATCTGACCTTTAAGATCTTTGCGGAGAAGCTTGAACTCGTCCTTATCTAAAGCTTTCTTAAGAGCCTTTAAGTCGTCTTTAAATTCAGATTTTGCCCCTTTTTGAGCAGTTTTTCCTAGCGCTTCCAGCTGAAGGCTTACAGACTGCCCCCTAAAAGCAGAAAGACCAACGTCAAAAACGGCATATTTATCCTTGCCCTCAGTGACAACTGCGTCTGAAATGACAACATTTACAGGAAGCTGGCCATCGTTATCAACGATTGAGCCAATGCCAGTATCCTTGACATTATCGATCTCACCGCGAATAACCTTATCTATGCTTAGCCGTAAGGTTTCAGGAGTTTTTCCCTCATCCACTTTGTCGTCGTTGACCGGCAACCGCACCTTGAGGTATGTTAAGCCAAAGCCAAACGTTACCTGGTTACCCTTTTCGGCGGCTTGCCAGGTTTTACCATCATCAAGACTGAACTCAAATTCTTTATCGGCGAAGTCAAACGGCTTCCGAGATTTACCTTTAAAGCCTTTGCTAGGCCCTTCTTTTGCGGTAATTCCTTCCGCTTTCAAGGCCACGGTCAATGACTGTCCTACAGGGAGCGCTTCTGAAAGAGAAGCATCAAACACCAAGTAGCCATCTTGTTCTAAAGCTGTAGCATCTGATATTAAAAGCATGATTATAAGACTCCGATATTAAACCTATATTAGGCAAGTCAAGGCAGACCTAATATAGGTTGAGGGGGCAATTGGGTTAAAAAAAACAAGCGCGCAACGATCTTGCTCGACTCAAACCATGCCGAGGTGAATATTTCAGCCAACAATAGTATTAATTGAGCGCTGTGCTCTTACGGCAAAAAACAAGGCAATGGCATTTAGCCTCTAGCCGGTCAGTCAGACAGTTTCCTCCTGCTGTTTGTCAAACTCTTTAACAAACAGCTAAGCCGTAGATTCGCTTTGTTTAAGATAATCGTAAGCAAACAGAAGTGGATAGACATGTTCACCATTGAACAGATGTCGAGACACTTCAGCGTACTCACTCACTGATACTCACTTGCTATGGATACAAAAGCGACTGTTAGCAGCTTCATACTGACTTCACAAAAAGGCAAAAAATTTTAAACTATCTGCTGACTTTCCTTTAACGCTATGTAATGGACTATTCTCTTATGAGAGTGCGGCACTCAAAATATTGTTGTGGCCGAACCCCATACTGCACCCGATGACTGCTTCTAAACAAATTATATTGATATATGCCTGCCATAGGTGTCCGTAAGAGATTACTTTAACC
>JBARVU010000490.1:0-12141 GCA_049646425.1 Phormidesmis sp.
GTCGATGTGGATTGGAGAAGCCTGGGTAGCTAGGTATCGGCAAGTCTCCGGCGGATCGCCGGACAAAAATAGCTCAGATTTATTTGGGGTGGGTGTGTTTTGCGCCTGCCCTTTATACTTTTAAACAGTGTTGCTCGCTGATGGCTGAATAAAAATGAACATCTTTGGAATTGGCCTGCCCGAGATGGGCTTGATTATGATCGTGGCGCTGCTGGTATTTGGGCCAAAAAAGCTGCCTGAAATTGGCCGCAGCATGGGCAAGGCGGTGAAAGGATTTCAAGATGCCTCTAAGGAATTTGAGAACGAGTTCAAAAAAGAAGCCGAACGCCTCGAAAAGTCGGTGGCTGAGCCGATGAAAGCGACGCTCGAAAAGCCAAAAGCGCTTGCTCCCGACGCTGAGAAACCGGTTGAGGCCGAAGTGGCTGAAGCCACTGTCGAGGCTGAAGACGCGAGCAGTGGCGAGCAGGCAGCTTAGGAATGGTCGAGGCAATACCGGCACAGCCGCTTGTGCTGCCGAGCCTGATTGTGGGCCTTGGCAATCCAGGCGCTAAGTACGACCGCACTCGTCACAATATTGGTTTTGAAATTGTCGACGCGATCGCGAAAAGCTACCCAGACGTTGCGCTCTCAGAGAATAAACGCTTTCAGGGAATGACCGGCGAGTTTCGCACTGGCGCAGAGCGGACGGTTTTACTCAAGCCCACCACGTTTATGAATAACTCTGGGCAGTCGGTGCGGGCTGTGCTGGACTGGTACAAGCTGGCGCCAGAGTCGGTGCTGGTGGTCTACGACGATATGGATTTGCCGACGGGCAAGCTGCGTCTGCGGCTATCGGGCAGTGCGGGCGGTCACAATGGCATGAAGTCGATTATTGCTCACCTGGGGACAAAGGAATTTCCTCGCTTGCGAATAGGTATTGGCAGTACTGATAAGACAGAGGCGGGTGATCATGCCGTCATCTCCCACGTCCTAGGCCGATTTGCCCCCGAAGATCGAAAAATCATAGACGCCGTGATTCCGATGGCCGTTGATGCCATCGATCTAAGCCTGCGTAAAGGCGTTGAGCGGGCGATGAACCTTTATAACGGGCGAGAAGTTGAGATCTGAGCGGTTCTAGCGCCGGGCGATCGCTCATAGAACGGCACGCCCACCCGCCGGATATGATCGATCACATCAGGGTCGTCGATATGGCTAAAGATAGAAATATCGAACAGGTAGGGCAACAGTAAATCGTCAATTTCATCCTCAATCCGCAGCAACGTTCGATACGTCAGTTGCTCGCCCGTCAGAGTAAGGTCAATATCTGAGCCTTCACGGTAGTTGCCTTTGGCCCTTGAGCCGTACAAAATAGCTGACTCTACGGCAGGATATCGAGCAAAAACGCTCGTGATTTTGTCAATAGTGGCTGCTTTGAGCCCAAATCTATGGGATGTTTCTTTACTCGGCATCGTCATATAAAGACTGCATTTTGATTTTCAACATTCTCTCAGAAAGGCTGGTTCCGTAGGGAGTGCGAATCAGCCATCAGGGTATCTATCGTATCGGCACAAAGCCTACTTGATCGAGCAGGTTTTGACCTTCTTCTGTCTGTAAGAGCTGAGCATAGGCATCGCCTGCCTGGGACGATTTGTCAGCATCGCTGAAGACGACGTAAAGCGGTCGGGTGAGCGGATAAGTTTTGTTGGCCAGAGCGTTGAGATTGATTTGGTTGCGTCGGGTGGGACAGTCCTGAGGGGGGACGTAAGGTTCTCTGTAGGGGGGAATGAGCTGCTCGGCGGAGGTTCCAATCGGAATTGGGGCTACGGTGCACTGACCAACGACTTCGGGCGCCGAGGCAAAGTAGATTGCACCAGGGGTGTCGCCGACAAATCTTAGGGCCTCGGTGGTATTGGGCAGCCGTCTGATGTTGGCGGCGAAGGCTTGCCCGTCGAGGACAGTTTCTTGAAAGTACTGTACGGTGCCGCCAACATCACCCCGTGAGGCGGGCACAACGGGCAGATTAGGGCCGCCAACTTGGTTCCAGTTGGTAATGCTGCCGGTGTAGATGTCTTTGAGCTGATCGAGGGTGACACCGGGAATGGAGAGGTCGGGGTGGGTGGCGATCGCCACTGCCTCTAGCGCCACCGGCACTTCTTGCAAACTCAGCCCCTGTTGCTGCGCCCGCTGCTTCTCATCATCAGTCAGCGGCCTTGACGACTGCGCAAAGTCTAGCTCGCCATCGATCAGCATCTGAATGCCTGAGCCTGAGCCCGCTGCTTGACCAGACGGATCTTTATAAGCCAAGTCGAAGCTAGGAAAGATCTGCTGGATCAGCGGATCGACAGCTCCTCGCACCGGTGCCCAGGTCGTGCTGCCGCCGTATTCAAACCGGCCGCCGGGGACACCGGAAACCTGTGAAAATGCGCTGGGCGCGGCCTGTTTGTTGTCCGGCTGAGGAGGGACATTGCCAGACGAATCCTCTTCTGGCTGTGAAGTCGCCTCAGGTGAGGGAGTGTCCCCTCGCAAGAGATCACTATCTCTAAGCCACCAAACGCCTGCCCCCACAACCGCCGCTGTTAGCCCCAAGGCGACGATGAGGGCTGGAATTTCACTTTTGGAATGGGTCATAGCATGCGCTCAGGCAAAGAGGTCATGAATGCGATCAGCTATTAAAAACGATGAAGGTTAAGAAATGGGGAGAGGGGGAGATTGGGGGATGGGGAGGTAGGGGATGGGGAGTTCTTTACTATTCAGGCTGGGGGAGCCTTTAAGAAGGTGAGTAGGGAGTGGGCAGTGGCGGTGGGGGCTTCTTCTGGTAGAAAATGACCGCAGGGTAGTGGGTTGCCCTGGGGATGAGTAGCGTAGTTCTCCCAAACTTTTAGCACATTATAGTTTTTCTCCATTGCGCCTTTTTCTCCCCACAGTATTAGCAACGGACAGTCAATCTTCTGATCCAAACTATTCTCATCATGCTCCAGATCAATACTGGCCGCAGCGCGATAATCTTCGCAGGTGCTATGGATCACCTCCGGGCGGCGAAAGCAGCGTAGATATTCGGCCATTGCCTCGGGTGTAAAGGCTGCGGGGTTGGCACTCCAGCGATGAAGCTTGTGCGTCAGATAGTAATCAGGATCTTGCCCAATCAAATGCTCGGGAAACCCACCTGGCTGAATGAGGAAAAACCAATGCTCGTAAATGGTCGCTATCTGCTGGTTGAGGGTCTTAAAAATATAATGAGTCGGGACAATATCGAGCACGGCGGCACGGCTGACCCTTTGCGGATGGTCGAGCAACAGGCGATGTAGTACCCGACCCCCCCGATCATGTCCGGCGGCCATGAAGGTATCGAAGCCTAAGTGCTCCATCAGTGCGACCAGCTCTTGAGCAACGGTGCGCTTCGCATAGGTAAGATGCGCTGGATCTGAAAGAGGCGTGTCGCTGTCTCCGTAACCGCGCATGTCTGGGCAAACGACTGTGAAGTGCTGAGCCAGCGTCGGCGCGACTTTGTGCCACATCACATGGGTTTGAGGATAGCCGTGGAGTAGCAAGAGGGGTGGCCCGCTACCGCCGATGCACATGTGAAGGGTGAGATTGGCTATCTGGACTTTTTGACAGGTAAAATTCGGGAATATAAGGGGCATGTCAACTTAGTTGGGCGGTGGTATTGCGTCACTGCTGTCAGCGGTTGTCCATCGCCCAGTCCTGAACGCTGTCTCGGCAAATAAAAGTCCAGCAAGTTGCTGCTCTAGAAATATCAATAGCCTGAGGGCTACCTGCTGAAGCGGTTAGCCGAGATGGCTGCTGTATTATGCCGACTCAATCTGTCATGTCACAGCCGGGTTCACCGGTGCGCTCAGAAGCTGACTAATGACATTGGTGTCAAGCAAATACATTTGCGATTGAGCTGACCCGTCACCATCAAGAACTCATCCAAGTGGCTGTATAGGTAGCAAAGGCTTTCACGCCTGAACGGCTTTGTTGCACAAATACGCCATCGATCTTGTGAACAAAAAGCTTTCTCAATCAAGGTTTTTTGATGAAAAAGCTTTTGTACCCAGCGTTTCTAGATAGTCGATTTAAACGGCGATCGCTTCCTTACCACTCGACTTGATGTCGTCTGCCGCACCGAGCAGTTCTTTCGCCCAGCGATCCACATCGTAAGCTTTCACTGCTTCATACATGCGGCCCATGCGCATTTTGCGCTCGTCGGGCTCCATCGCCAGCGCCTGGTCAATCGCCCTATCCATGCTGCTGTCAGCATAAGGGTTAGTCAGTACCGCATCCGGCAGCTCTACTGCCGCCCCGGCGAATTCTGAGAAGACTAAGACACCGTCCTCACCGCCTTTGGCTACCACAAACTCTTTGCCCACCAGGTTCAGCCCGTCTCGCAGCGGCGTAATCCAGGCAATATCTGCCGCCGCGTATAGCGCTAGAATTTCTTCGAGTGGCAGCGCTGAAGTAAACAGCAAAATCGGTGTCCAGCTCAGCTTGGCGAAGCGACCGTTGATTTTACCGACTAGTCGCTCAATTTCGCTTTGAGCGTTCTTATAGATTCGCATCCCAGTAGCGGGCTTGGCGACTGCGACGACAAAGTTTATTTTGCCTTGCAGCTCCGGCCTACGGGTGAGCAGCCGCTCGTAGCACAGCAGCATTTCCTTGGTGCCCTTCACATAGTCCACCCGTCCAGCTGAGACGATCAGCTGGCGATCGCCCCCCATCTCTGAGCGAATCTCTTCCACTCGCTTTTTCACCGATGGCTTCTCGACCACGGAACGAATAAAGTCAACGTTGGTGCCCACCGGGAAAGCGCCCAAGTGAACGAGCTGCCCTTTGTAACGAACTTGAGTAGTCATTTCAGGGACGGCCAAAGCAGTTCCACGCGGGGTAAATTCTTTAGCGACGGGCTCTTTTTTGACAATCTCGATGTCGCAGAGGCCCTGGGCGATCGCCACAAAGTTCTCCACGTAGCGCGGAATATGAAAGCCGCACACATCACAACAGAGAATGCTTTCGACAATCTCTTCACGCCACGGCAGCACGTTGAAAGCATCGGGGCCAGGGAAAGGCGTATGGTGAAAAAAGACAATCTTGGCATTCGGCCGCTGCTGCCGAATGTAGTAAGGCGTCAGCCACAAGTTGTAGTCGTGAATCCAGATCAGCGCATCGTCTGCGGCATCTTCACAGGCGGCATCGGCAAATCTTTCGTTGATATCCTGAAAGTTCTCCCAATCAGAAGACTCGTAGGTAAACTGCCAGGGAAAAGAGTGCAGAATCGGCCAAAAAGCCTCTTTTGAAGTCACGTGATAAAAGTTTTTTACCTCCTCAGCGCTGAGCGGAATACGGCGTACCGTACCGTTCTGATTGCCCTCAAAGCTCATGCGCTCTTCAAACTTGTTCTTTTGCTTCGGATTGATCTGTTTCCAGGCAATCCAGGTGCTCTGCTCGGCGTTGGCAAAAAAGCTCTTGATGGTAGGCAAAATGCCGTTGGGGCTTTTCTTTTCCCGATAGGTGGTCTTACCGTTCTCAATGACCTCATCGTAAGGCTCGCGGTGATAGAGAATAACGAGTGATGACTTCATAGATTTTTAAAGACCTCTTTTCATAGATTTACTAGGAGGTCTAACGAACAAAGCTCTACTGACCTGTCACCTTTGAAAGGCTTACTGCCAGAAAATCATGCTTGCTGCCCCTCTGTAATAGTCACACTAAACTAAGGTAATGACCAGTGCAAACACTCAACTAAACCTTGTGCGCCTTTAGACCCACCGTTAAACAGGCAGTATCTAAGTTGCCGCCTCTGCAAAAATAGGTGGCCTGGTGCTCTTACTAGTCCATGGTTACTTTAGTTACGTTCGCTAAATTTCCACCGAACTTTTGTGAGAGACGAAGAAAAAAATTACATTAGGTTTAGAGTGGTGAACAGCGAGAATTCATTTTCGGCGTCTGCATAGGCTTGCATAGAGTAGCGCTGACGCCAGAATGAAGACACCCCCCTTATATGCCAGGAAACGCCAGGATTAATTGATGAGTCATCTCCCTACTGAAACCATTCTTTCTGCGCCAGCCTCTGCACCAATTATCAAGCTACAAGCGCCCGAAACTGAAGCTTTATTGGCTTGGGCTGTCAGCGTTGCAGGCTCTAAGGCGACTTATTTTGAGATTGGGCAGCAGCTCGCGCGGCGGTTGGGCGCTCATGTAAGTAAGCGCCAGGAGGGGGAGGAAGATCATGTGGAGTTGGGCTTTTGGGTGCCTGAGCTGACCGGCCAAATCCTACCGGCTGAGCGCTATATCTATTTAGAAGTGTTTACGCCTTTGATTGACGTGGACTTTAGTCAGCCACAGCAGCAGGTGCCCTTTCGCTACGAATGTATCGAGGTGCCGCTGCAAGGAGAGTTTGTCTGGGCGGTGGTGAGTGGCATGCAGGTGGGATCGCGCGATCGCCTCGGCAGTCTGTACTGGCTGCGCTACCGTAATTTCAGTCACGGCAGGCTGTATACGGTGCGCGACCCGGCGGCCTATTCGCTGCCCTACGGCGTGTTTGCCCCGGCAGAACTGTATGATTTTGAGCAGCTTCAGCGGGAGAGAAGCGACCGTGACTATTTCACCCAGGCGGCTCAGGCCGAGCCCGTGATCCCGGCTGAGCGCGGTGATGAACCGGCCCTGCCCAGGGAAAAGGCGCCCAGCAATATTTTGCAGATGCATGTCCCTACCGCTTCTGCGGAAGGCACGCTAGCCGGACTGACTCGGGTATACCGAGAAATCGCCGGTAAAATGAGGCGCTCAGAAGCGCTGACTCCAGCCGAACAAAACTACATCGGCTACGACGCCATTCAGCTCCTGCCCACAGAGCCCACAATTGAATACCGCTCGGAAGACGGCAGCCGCGACTTCTTCTCGATTGATCCAGCTGGGTATGGCACGCACGGCCCGGTATGTACTTGTACGGATGCGCCGCTAATGGCGACTTTGCGCAAGCCAGATACCCAAAACTGGGGCTACGACGTGCCTATTCTCGGGTCTTCTACGACAAATCCATCACTGCTCAGCAGCCTGCGGCCAGATGAGGTGATTGACTTCATCGCTGAGCTACACAGCTTTCCAGGTAAGCCGATCAAGGTCATTTACGATCTGGTCTATGGCCATTCGGATAATCAGGCGCTGGAATTGCTCAGCCGCCAGTTCTTGGCCGGGCCAAATATGTACGGCCAGGATTTAAGCCATACGCTGCCGATGGTGCGCGCCTCTCTGCTAGAAATTCAGCGGCGCAAGGTGAATACTGGAGTTGATGGCATCCGGATTGATGGCGGTCAGGACTTTCGCTTTTTCAACCCGTTTTCGGGGCGGCTAGAGTACGACGATAATTACCTGCTGGCCATGAGCGATGTGATTCAGGAGATCAACGGCACCCAGCGGCTGATGTTTACTGTTTTTGAAGACGGTCGCCCCTGGCCGGAAGAGGGCTGGGAAACAACCTCTACTTACCGAGAGCTGATTGATTTGCGACCTGACGCCTATCAGTGGGGGCCGCTGATCTTTGCCCACAATACGCCTGCGCTTAAAGGCTTTTGGGACTATAAGTGGCCTCGGGTGCAGGAGGTGATGCAGAAGGGCGATCGCTGGATTACCGGCTGCGGTAACCACGACACCGTCAGGCGCGGCAATCAGATCTCTATCGGCACCGCCGACATTAACTGGAACTTGGGCAAAACCCTGCCCGAGGTGCTCAACAACGCCTACGACAATCCAGCGACAACGCTGTGGGTGTATGGCTTTAGTCCGGGCTTGCCGATGGACTTTCTCAACGCGCTGATGCACAGCGGCTGGGGATTTTTCCGCAATACCGACGAGTTTTATGGGGTAAAGGTCGCCGCTGAAGAGACTGGCTTTTTGCACTGGCAGGTAACGCCAGAATTTTATGCCAAGCCTGCGTTTTTTACGGCGCTGAAGAAACTGGGCTTTGAAGACCTCGCAGGGCTGAAACGCTTTACTCAGGTTTTGGCGACCGCCATGGAAAAGTTCGAGTATGACATTGAGCTGGTGGCGGGTACCTGCCGCGAATGGTGTCTGGCACCAGACGGGTTGGTTCAAGATTTTCCGGTGCTATCAGACTTTCTCAAGAACCTGGAAGGCTTTCAGCTCAAGGCGTTTGCGCTGGCGTTTATGGAAGATAGCCACGAGTTTAGCCGAGTCTCTCACTTTGTTGAGGAAGTGAACACAGCGAATGTAGACTGCCCTGCAAACGCCGATGCAGACAGTGAAGTGGAGGCAGAAGATGAGGCGATCGCTCCTAGCCTAGAAAGCGACAGTCCAAAAGGTAACCGTCCAAAAAACCGTTCCGGCAGCCCGTTACGCAGCGGTCTAGGTGGGAACCGAGTCGCTTTCAACCTGTCCCTGCGCCAATATCGTCAGGCCAATCCCTGGCTAGCAGACAATCTGTCGGGCACTGATCGCTTCAACCGGATTAGTGAACAGGGGCATACCCTCTTTTACGGCGTGCGTACTCAGCACAATCCCGCTGAGTCCAGCCCAATTATTGAGTACAAGCAGGTGGCGATGGTTGCTCACATGGGCGGCACCCCAGCCCAGATCGCTCCGTTCGATTGGCTGCAGCTGGATCCGAGTGAGTGGCAGATTGTGATCACTTCGCCCGGTCTCGACGTCGCTGAGGCCACTGACCTCAAAGGGCTGACAATAGAAGATGGGCAGGCCGTGCTGCTGGAGAAAAAGTCGATAGTGGCCTAGTGCTGTTAACTTTTTGAACAATCGCAGCACAATGGCTCGATTGAGCGGCAGGCGACTCTACAGTCGATCATAGCCAGTTCACCATTTTATCCCTATCAAAACTGCTATGAGCGAACCCAACTACATTATGGCCCTCGATTTGGGCACGACCGGCAACCGCGCCATTGTGTTTGACCGCGATGGCAAAATTGTTGGGCAGGCGTATAAAGAGCTCACGCAGCACTATCCCAAACCGGGCTGGCTAGAGCACGATGCGAGTGAAATCTGGCAGGCCGTACGCTGGGCGATGAAGCAGGCGATCGCCGAAGCCAACATCACAGCCCCAGACATTGCCGCCATTGGTCTGACCGTACAGCGCGAGACCTGTCTGCTGTGGGATAAAACGACTGGCGAGCCGCTGCACAAAGCGATTGTGTGGCAAGACCGGCGGACTGCGCCGCTGTGTGATCGCCTCCGCGCAGAAGGCAAAGCCGACCTGATCGCCGATAAGACTGGCCTAATCCTCGATGCCTACTTTTCAGCAACCAAGCTTAACTGGCTGCTGGATACAGTTAAGCAGGATGGCGTTAGCGACCTCAGCAATGTTTTGGCAGGCACCGTAGACGCCTGGGCGCTGTGGAATCTGACGGGCGGCAAGGTTCATGCCACTGACCACAGCAACGCCAGCCGCACGATGCTGCTGAACTTAACCACGCATGAGTGGGACAGCGAGCTGCTGGATTTGTTTGGCATTCCCGCTAGTCTGATGCCGGAGGTGCGGCCCAGCCTGGGAGCGTTTGGTCTGCTGGACAAAAGTATTCTGGGTGCGGAGATTCCGATTACGGCAATCTTGGGCGATCAGCAGGCAGCGCTGTTTGCGCACGGGTGTGATCGCCCCGGCCTGCTCAAGTGCACCTATGGCACCGGCAGCTTCTTGGTCGCCCATACGGGCAGCGAAGTGGTCAGGGCGCCCGACCTGCTCAGCACGATTGCCTGGAGTGAGGCCCAGGGCGACTCGGTCAAGGTAGGCTACGCCCTGGAAGGGGCCATGTTTACCAGTGGCGCCTGCATTCAGTGGCTGCGAGACGGGTTGAAGATTATCGACAGTGCGGGGGAAACTGCGCAAATGGCCGAGCAGGTGCCCGATAGCAACGGCGTTTACTTTGTGCCTGCCCTGAGCGGCCTGGGCGCACCTCACTGGGACATGTCGGCTCGGGGAGCCTTTATGGGACTGACTGGCGGGGCGCAGCGATCGCATTTGGTACGGGCAGTGTTAGAAGCGATCGCCTTTCAAGTGAAAGAAGTCGTCAATGCCGCCAATACTCACGCCGATACACCCATTGGCCGACTGAAGGTAGACGGCGGGGCCTGCAAGAATGACTTCCTAATGCAGTTTCAGTCAGACGCGCTCGGCATTCCGGTAGAGCGGCCTGAAGTATTGGACGCGACAGCACAGGGCGCGGCTTTTGCGGCAGGATTAGCCATGGGGTTTTGGAATGACTATCGGGCGATTGTCGCAACTCGTAAGGTTGGCCGGGTATTTGAACCGCAGGAAAATGGGGTGGCACCCGAGCAGTTTGCCCAGTGGGAAAAGGCAGTGGCAAGAGCCAAAGACTGGGCCTGAGGACGGTTTTGCTTGATCTCAGAAACCCCTCGCGCTTTTTCTCTACTTTTTTCCTATGTCATTGCCTCTGCACCAGCAAACGCTCTCTCTCGACCACGAAACTCTTGCCCGCACCTTAGCCACTACCGAGAATCTGCTGATCATCCAAGATCTCGACGGCGTTTGTATGGGCCTGGTAAACGACCCGCTGAATCGTCGCATCAGTCCAGACTATGTCCAGGCTACGCGAGCCTTTGAACCGCATTTCTATGTGCTTACTAACGGTGAGCACACTGGCAAACGTGGGGTCAATGGCATTATTGACCAGGCATTTGCGGCGACGATGCCAGAGGAATATGTAGAAGGCTATCTGCCGGGGCTCGCAGCCGGGGGGGTCCAGTGGCAGCGCCGGGATGGATCGGTCTCTCATCCCGGTGTCAGTGAAGCAGAGCTTGATTTCTTAAAGCAGGTGCCCGCCCAGATGGAAGCTTGCCTGAGAGAATTCTTTCAGGCGCATCCGCTTCCATCCGCGCTACAGCAAAATCTGGATCGCTATATTGCAGCGACGGTTCTAGACAATATCGCTTCTCCAACAACAAACCTGAACAGCCTGTACCCTTTGCTAGCTGAGGATAACGACACGTTTGTGTCTCTGCAAAAAAGACTGCGATCGCTGCTCGAAAGTCTCCTCACTCAGGCTAGCAGTCAGGGATTAGAAAACTCTTTCTTTATCCACTACGCCCCTAACTTGGGGAGAGCTGAAGGGACAGAAATTGTTTGGTTCGCTCAGCCGGGAGAATCTGGAACAACAGATTTTCAGTTCATGCTGCGCGGTGCGATCAAGGAAGCGGGCGTATTAGCACTGCTAAACCACTACATTTTTCAGCGCACAGGCGGCTATCCGCTGGGAGAAGATTTTAGCGCCCGTGAGGCCCCTCACTCACTGGAGGAACTCGCTGCGCTAGCCAAAGCCCATTTTGACCCAGGTCTCATGCCTCTGATTGTCGGCGTGGGTGATACAGTGACGGCGCAGGAAAAAGAGGGGGCAGTGAAGCGGGGGGGAAGCGATCGCAATTTCCTTCAGCTTATCCAGAATCTCAACGATGTCTTCGACAGCGGCAACCTCACCGTCTACGTCGACAGCAGTGGCGGCGAACTCAAAAACCGTAAGCCTTTGCAGCTAGCCACCGAAAACGGCGCGCAGCAAGTCGTTCGTGGCCCTGGCGACGCAGCCGATCCGCTTAGGCTCAACGTGGCCTTTCCCGGCGGGCACCAGCAGTACTGTGCGTTTTTCGAAAAAGCCGCTGTTGAGCGAGGCATAGTGGTCAGCCGCTAGCAGTTGGCGGAAGGAACAACTCTAGTGTCGTCCGCTACCAAACCTACCCCGCTTTTACGGCAATTGCTCACATTCTCCCCTTCAACTACTGCCATCGTACATTTTTCTCGCTAAGCTCAATATAATCCTTCATATTCGGCGGTTTGCATGCTAGTCAAGAATCGCCATCTGCGTACATTCCCTATCAGATGAGATCATTACTCCAATCAATCTCCCGATTTTTCCAGCGCCTGTTTCATCTCGGCGATTCTCACCCGCAGAGGCTGCGTTCTGACAGCAGGGAGCCTACTCTGTCGGGACAACCCCGCCCAGGCCGCTCGGGCACTGCTGTCATGCCTGCACCGTCAGCGTCTCTGCGGCAGCTAGTTTACCGGGCGACTTACGGTCTGCCTCGGCAAAAGCGGACTCACGCCGCCCAGATTGGTGCACTTCTGCGGGAACAAGATTCCTCATTTTCCTACGAAAAATATAATTTCACTAAGCTGATTGACCTACTAGAAAC
>JBARVU010000491.1:0-5356 GCA_049646425.1 Phormidesmis sp.
GATTACTGGCCGCGATGGGGAGTGGCTGCGGCTCGACTCCGGCGGCGGGATCAAAGCAGCTGAAACCGAAAGTAGCAGCGCCTCAGTGCCACCCACCAGCATTATTCGCGGCATCAGCGCCCAGCAGGCAGGCGACTGGACAGAGGTGGCGTTCCCTTTGCAAACGCCCGTGCCCGTCTCAGTACGTCAGGACACTCAATCGTTGACGCTCACGCTACACAACACCACGCCGCAAACCGACACTATCTATTTCTCAAATGATCCCGTGGTAGAGCGCATGGACTTTCGCTCGGTGCTGCCCGATAGCGCTGAGTACACCTTTCACTTTAAGCAGCCTCAGCAGTGGGGCTACAAGCTTCGCTACGAGGGCTCTACCCTATTTTTGTCGCTGCGCCATGCACCGCCCGAAAATGACCTCAGCGGCACGACAATTCTGCTCGACCCCGGTCATGGTAGCAACGAAGATCTCGGCTCACGAGGGCCGACCGGCTACCCGGAGAAAGATGTCACGCTCGTTGTTTCCGAGCTGCTGCGCGATCAGCTCGAAGGGCGTGGGGCAACGGTGGTCATGACCCGCGAAGGCGACGACGATCTGTACCCGGCTGACCGGGTAGCCATTATTGAACAAACCGAACCGACCCTGGCCCTGAGCATTCACTACAACGCCTTACCTGACGCTGGCAATGCCCTGGAGACAGCCGGTATAGGGACGTTCTGGTACTATCCGCAGGCCCATGGTCTGGCTGCTTTTTTACATGATTACTTGGTAGAAGAGCTAAACCGTGAGTCTTACGGCGTGTTTTGGAACAACTTGGCCCTGACTCGGCCAACTGTCGCACCCTCGGTGCTTCTAGAGCTGGGTTTTATGATCAACCCGCAAGAGTTTGAGTGGATTACTGACGAGAGTTCTCAGCAAGCATTAGCGATCGCGCTGGCAGACGGAATAGAAGCCTGGCTTTCTGCTCAGTAGCCACTCATCGTCAAGAAAGCATTGCTTTCCCACATACAAAATTTGCATTTAGACAACACAATATGTTGATGAATAGCTAATAGATAAACCTCTATCTTGAGAGATAAATACATCGTTTTTGGGCTTGTTAATATAGGCCCGAGCTAATCAAGGCGGCGCCAAACCTAGAGCAACGTTTCTCTTCGTCGCTTCTATTGGCTCTAGCTTACGAAAGCAGCCTAATTTGTTAGGAAGTTGATTCTCTAGACTTCAGAAGCGGTGTTCAGAGAAGCTTGTTCGCTGTAAAAAGCAGGGTCTCATCCGACTTATCATCCTCAAAACTGTCCATTTGGAGCGAAATAATCGTGGCTATTAATAACAACGATCCGTCCGATACAAATATTAGCGGTGTTCATGGCCGACCGGCGACACCTGAAGAAATCGCTCAGCGCGATGGCTATGTCCAAGGCCGGAGTGACGAACACTATGTACAAGGAAACTTGAGAGACCAGGAGCGGGTCGTTGCTCAGTCGCGAGCCAACGACAACGCCGCTAGTGGTCTGGTATTCGGCTTAATTATTGCGCTGCTTGCAGCCGGTGTCGGTGCTGCCTTTTACTTTTTGAGCGGAGATCGCACCCCCGATATCGTGCCGGTTGCCGTCCCTCAAATTGAGAAGGAAACCACCGTCGAGAAAGAGACCACTGTCATCGAAAGAGACACTCAGCCCGCTATCAGCCTGCCGGATGTTCAGGTAGATGTGCCTGAGGTCAATGTCCCCGACGTTAATATCACAAACCAGACTGCCCCTGCCCCCGAGCCCGTGGCTGCACCGGAGCCACAGGCAGCCCCAGCGCCTGCGGCTGAGCCCAAGGCGGAGACGGCGCCTGCGCCTGATACTGCTGAATAGGTAGGGGATTCGGTAGCTTGCGTGTTTCCCAGATCCAGCCCTTTCCGCAGGATCTGGGATTTTTTGCCTGGTGGCTCTTGGGCTCAGCGACTCAACCAGGCGATCGCTTCACGAATCCAGTCTTCAGTGTTGTCACTTTTGCTCAGCGTACGGCTAGTCCCTACCGCGACCAGTGCCTTACTGATTTCACTGTTGGTATAGCCAAGTGCCATCAGCATCATTTCGACGTCTTCCTGCACGGCTGAAACCGGCCCGCCTGTGGGGGCAACCATACCGGAATGCTGCCGCCACTCGCTCAGCTTGGTTTTCAGCTCCAAGATAATTCGCTCGGCAGTTTTGCTGCCAACACCCGGCGTTCGTGAGAGTACCCGAGCATTGCCATTTACGACTGACTGAATCAGCTCATTAAGCCCTAGCGTATCGAGCAGCGCCATCCCCATCTGTGGGCCAATGCCGCTGACGGCAATCAGCAGCCTGAAGACATCGCGCTCTGCCTTGCTGGCAAAGCCAAACAGTACCTGTACATCTTCGCGGGTTTGGAGGTGGGTGAAAATTTGGACGCGATCGCCCACAGCCGGCAGACTACTCAGCGCCCGAGGATTGATCTGCATATCATAGCCAACGCCGCTGGCTTCTACGGTAACAATCACTCGGCCATTCGCCAGCTTTTGGCTGTCGGCCAGCAACCCCTTGACATAGCCAATCATGAACGCTGCTGACGGGAGCGCGGCTGCATAGAGGAACGATTGGGCACAGCTTCTCTGCCAGCTTCTCTGCGGCTGACCGGACGCATCGCGCCCGATGGCGGGTTGATTTGGGTTCCTGGCGCTGTGTTCTCAGTATCTATCGATTGCCCGCCCTGAATTTTCTGGCGACCGTTGCGCAGAATGTGCAGCATCTCCATAAACCGCCGCTCCATATCTTCGAGCACCTGGTCGGCATAGGCATCGGCATCTTCTTGAATGGTCTGAGCCTCGTTGACCGTCCGGGTGTGCATTTCCTCCCATTCCTGGCGGGCCTGAGCTCGTAGCTGCTCAACTTCGTTCAGGGTCTGGGTGCGCAGCGTCTCACACTCTTGCTCGGTTTTAGCCCTGAGCTGTGTGGCCTGAGCTTCGGCCTGCCGAATGATCGACATTTCATTGAGAATGGCCGCTGCCTGCTTCTCGGCTGAGGTGATGATTTCCTGAGCGTACTGCTCAGCCTCCATCAAAATTTCCTCTCGCTGCTGGACGATTTGTACCGACTCCTGGACAGCCGCAGGCAAGTTTACCCGTACCACATCTAGCTGATCGAGCAGTTCATCCTCAGAAACTGCGGTTTTCCCCCAAAGAGGTACCCGCTGACTCTCCAGCACAATTTCCTCAATTCGATCCAACTCTTGCTGGATGTTGAAGCGCTCGGAAGCCGGATTCTTGTAGTAGTCGCCGTTTGCAGAAGTGTTCACAAAATTCTTTAATGAAAGACTTTCAGAGAATAGACATCCGATCAGCCAAAGACTGACCGATAAAACTGTCCCTATTATGATTCAAAGTAGGCTTTTGCTATAACATTTTTCGACGTCAATCGCAATATGCTCAGGAACGAGATGATCAATCGGCCCCCCAAACTTAGCAATTTCCTTAACTAGACTGCTGCTCAAGAAGCCATATTCCGTAGATGTC
Source organism: Phormidesmis sp. (assembly GCA_049646425.1). Classification (GTDB taxonomy): domain Bacteria; phylum Cyanobacteriota; class Cyanobacteriia; order Phormidesmidales; family Phormidesmidaceae; genus Phormidesmis. Next base: position 3,519 of record JBARVU010000491.1, read on the forward strand.
GCCAGAAAAACAGTCTCAATATCGCTGGACAGGGTTTTATTGGTATGTGCCATCTGAAGCTCTTTCTCAAAATCTGAGAGCACTCTTAAGCCTCGCAAAAGAACCTTTGCCCGACAGGTTTTGGCGTAGGTGACCGTCAGTCCATCAAAGCTGTCTACTTTTACGTTGGCTAAATGTTCTGTCGCCTTTATAATTTGCGCAATTCTTTGATCAACTGTAAACAAAGGGTCTTTGCTGGGATTGCGGGAAACGACTACAATCACGCGCTCGTAGAGGGGGCTGCTGCGGGTGATGATATCTAAGTGGCCTAGCGTAATCGGATCGAAGCTACCAGGATAGATTGCAATCATGAAAGAGGCAAGGGAAGATGGAAGAGTCCTGTCGCTTAAGTGTACGATCCATGTCGCTTGCTGTTCTCAAATTTTCGTCTGAAGATTGCGGCATTTGCCACAAAATGTCCTTTTACGATGAAAAAGTGGCCAAAGAGCTCGATCTAGACTTTGTCGATATCAAGATGCAGGACACTGCCACCTACCGCAGATACCGCCAAGTATTGCTCAAGCAATATCCTGATAAAGCAGATATGGGCTGGCCCACCTACATTGTCTGCGACGATCCCGAAGGCGACTTTAGCGTAATTGGTGAAGTCAGGGGCGGCCATCCTAAAGGGGAATTCCGGCAGCGGTTAAAAGCGGTGCTTGCTCAGTAACTTGTGAGTACTCTCAACGATCAAGAGGCTGCCATTCGAAGATACCAGTCGCAAAACAATGAAGGCCCAGGTCTATCAGCACGAACTCATCGTCTTCGGCGATACCCGGATATAGGGCTAATATATAGGGCCAATATAGGGTCGAAGAGGGATGAGTTTTGAAGCTGATAGTGTCCGGGCTTGCTCAGAGAGTAAAGGTAGTGCTAAAGAACGCCGAGGTTAGCCAGGCCCAAGATAGCGCCTACGCCGATCAGATGACCTAGGCTAGTCACGCCTAAGAGGGCAGGCAAACCAAGACCCAAAAAGACGCCAGAGGCCGGATCCGCATCGGGGATCTGAATAACTTGCTTGCCGATAAAAAATGCAATGACGTTGCAAATAATCATCGTGATTGCAACGCCTGGGCCCCAGCTAGTCGTGTGAGGAACGGTTCCGATAGCAGCTAATAAAGGCAACATGAATACCCTCTCCCAGAAAGATAAATGAATAAATGACGGATAGCTCCCCCTTATTGAGCTAGCGAGTATGCTGGCTAAGGGCAACTACTGACATTCATCTTTCATGATGATGAGAAGCTGATGGCAGAGCAGCCTTGATTTCGTTGTAAGAGTTTACACTCAATTGCAAGAATTCATATTTGAGTAGGAATGGGACAAGGCGATGGTGCGTGGGTTGCTGTGGCTACCGCTGCTAGCTCTATTTATTGGGCTGGCCTGGGCTGGCTGGAATGAATACCGCAAGGTGGAAGCTTATAAGGTCTGGGCGCAGCAGTTTGAAAGGGCCAAATACGATATATATGCGGCGCTCGGTCAGCAGGGTAACATGCTCACCTGGGGGCCACCGACCCGTCAGGGCGTTATCGCAGCAACGTCTTTAGATCTCACTGAGGTGGAGCGCGCAGTGATCGAAGTCAATGCGCAGCCAGCAGCGGATGTTGACAACATGCCGCAGAAGGGGCGCTTTGCCTTGGGGTTTACGCTAAAAGATGGGCGTCACTTGAGCATTCCATTTATCGACGGTGAGATGGCTAGGCAGTGGTTTGGCTTTTTGCAGCGACAGTGGAATCTTTAATGGCAAGGCTATGCTATTTTTGCTCTCGCGATTTGTTTTCGCTTTCACCCGTCGTAAG
>JBARVU010000492.1:0-5777 GCA_049646425.1 Phormidesmis sp.
GTTTTACCCTCCGGGAAGACTGCGAGACAACGCCCTGAATCGAAGCTTTAGTTGCTCGCATTTTTCCGTTGGGTTCTGCAACGCATTCGTACAAAATCGTATCGCCGACTTTTGGACGGCGACCTGCTTTTTTCAACGCGCTGATGTGCAGGAAAACGTCTTGATTAACTCCCTCCGGCCTGATGAAGCCGAACCCCCGATCATCCTTCCATTTTGTCAGGATTCCTTTTTTCAGAACAGATGTCACTAGACAGGCTCACTCGAATTTACCCCCTATAGCGTTCCCATTATCTGTTAAGCAGCGGGTGTCTGTTCTGAGTTAGGCTCTCGATGAGCTTCTGCATAGATTCGTAATGCGGCAGCCATTTTCTTTTCGTAACCCTCACCCTGAGCATGAAACCAAGCAAGTGTATTCGGGTCGACTTGAACAAGCACATTTAATGGATCTACAGGCTTCCACCACCGTGATTTACCAAAGAAATCTTCAGACAAGGGCGGGATATCGGATGTATCGATTTCTTTCTCCGTGAGCGAGTCAACCTTCTCCCAATTCGTCTCTGAGGTATTGTTCATAATGGAATTTCTTCTCCCAGCTCAAATGCTTAACAGCATCATAACAGCCTGTTTGATGTGCAGTTCATCCTCCGGATTCTGGTAGGGGTTGCCTGCTCTGTGGCCCCAGATAGAAAGGATTGGGCGATAGAGGCTACCTGAAATGAGGGCAGCTTCCGCTTCGCAGTCTTCGGGGGTGAAGTAGAGATCGGTCGTGGCAGGCATGATCAGGGTTTTGGCAGCGATCGCCCCCAGTGCCCCCTCATAATCACCCTTATAAATTGGATTGTCGCCCACATCGCAGTGCAGCCAGGTCTCAATCATCGCCAGCAGATTGTGTGGGTCGCGTTCACGATAGCCCGCTTCCCAGCTCCGCAAGAGATAGTCCTCCAGAGAGTCGTATCCCCACTGTAAATAAGGCTTCGCCCGGTAGTAAGCTTGCGACGCTGCCCAGCTCGCATAGATTTGGGCAAAGGTATGAAAACCACGCTCTGGAACGCCTTCAAACCGCTCCCCATTCCAGGCCGGGTCACCCTGTAGAGCCGCCCGCAGACTGTAGAGAAAGATGCGGTTGTGATCGGTCGTCCTAGCCGTGCCGCACACCGCCGCAATCCGCTGTACCCGCTCAGGATACAGCACGCCCCAGTGATACCCCTGCTGCGCCCCCATCGACCAGCCGTAGACCAGGGCCAACTGTTCAATGTCTAAGCTGTTCAACAGTTCATGCTGAGCGCGAACGTTGTCATAGTGGGTGAAATAAAAACCCGACTGCTGAGTCGCTTCGCAGTTGCTAGGCGAGGTCGAAAGCCCGTTGCCGAACATATTTGGCTGAATGATGAACCACGCAGTCGGATCTAGAATACCGCCCGGACGGATCAGCCAATCGACATCGCTGTGCTGCGCCCCATAAGAAGTGGGATAGAGGATCGCGTTGCTGCGTTCAGCGTTAAGTTCCCCGTGGGTTTGATAAACCAGCGTAGCCTCCGGTAAGGTAACGCCGCACTGACAGGGGAAATCTTTAAGCGAAAAGCGATTGGGAGAGGTCATTACAGCGATCTACTTGCTGAGCTGAGTCTGAGCAGTTTGTAGCAATGAAGCAACAATGTTTTGATTGACCTGTAGATAGCCCGTGTCAACGTGGGAGAACTTGTCTTTGAGCTGCTGGTGAGCAGCAGGTAAGGCGTGAAAAGGAATGGACGGATAGAGATGGTGCTCGGCGTGGTATGGCATGTTCCACATTAGCAGTCGGACTGGCCAGCGCGTCAGCGTTGTGCGGGTATTCGTGAGAAAGTTGTTCCCGTATGAGCAGTGGGTATGCTCCGCCAACAGCACAAAGCGGAGAAAGGGCTGCCCGATGGCCAATGGCAGCAGCCAGCTGGTGACGAGAAACCAGGGGTGTCCGGCCACGGCAGACAGCACAGCCACAGCAGCGTAGGTGGCAAGCTGTAACCGAGTAGAGCGAATGACTTCCGCATGAGAACTTTCGGGCAAAAAGTAGCAGCCCTCTAGCCGTCCTAACGCAACTTTTAGATGTCCCTTGACCTTGTCAGTCCACCAGGAAATGCCGGTAAGATGCCAAAAATACTGCCCAATCGTTTGCGGCTCAGGGTCGTCTAGCTCAGGATCTTTGCCAGGAACCCGGGTATAGCGGTGGTGCCATTTGTGATAGCGGCGGTAGAAAGTACTGTTGTAAAAGGAGAGCAGCCCGGCCAGCCAGGCGATCGCATCATTCACCCGAGTACTCGCAAATGCCGTGCGATGAACACACTCATGCACCGCACAAAACATCAAGGCCAAACTGATGCCGTAAGGAATCAGGGCAAGCAGCGCTATGCCCCCCGTGGCCGTCATCCAGAAATATCCACTGACGACGATGACCGCCAAATGGGCAACCAGCCGAATTGCCCCTGCTAAGTTGGAGCGCTGGTTAAGAGGTGAAAGCATTTGAGCTGTCAGCACCTGACGAAAATTAGCTGATTTTGCAGTCGAGACACCGATGTTAGAAGTCATTTTGGTCGGCCAAGCACAGATAGATGGAGTTTAATCAGCAAGCACTTCCCACGATTTTGAAAGCACTTGTTATAACAAGCTAAGCTAACACAGTCGAGCTGCTATAACAAGGCTGTACAGTATTGTGTGAATGCCTGCGGGTTTCATTTTTAGCGGACTCCCTATGTCTGTCCCTCTCCATATCAGCATTTCAGAAAAGCTGCGCGGTCAAATCGAGGCAGGCGATTATTTGCCGGGTGAAAAGCTGCCCAGCGAACACCAGCTCATGGAAACGTTTGACGTCAGTCGGATTACGGTCAGACAGGCCGTCGCGAATCTTGTGAATCAAGGGCTTGCCCAGTCGCAGCAGGGTCGAGGCGTTTTCGTCACCCCTCAGCAGAAGGTGGCTTATTCACTGTCGAACCCTTTGGTGCTGCTTGAGCAGGATATGGCTCGCAAAGGAATCCAGTTTACGTTTGAGAGCGTCAGCTTTAAGAAGGTACGATCGCCGAGAGCCGTCCAGGCAGTTTTGCAGCTGGAAGATCCGGCAGCCTATTTCCAGAAAAAGCTGTTGTACATGGACGGAGCAGTCGGAGCGGTCGACATCACCTATATTTTGCCAGCGCTGGGGCAGCAGTTCAAGGATCAGCTCAAGCGGCAGATGACTTTCCCTACGCTGGAAGAACATGCGATCGCCCTTGAACGCATTGACGCCGTCATCGAATGTACGCACGCCGACTATGAAATGAGCAGCGACCTGGAAGTACCGCTAGGACAGCCGCTGATCGTTTACCGCTACACGGCCTATACAGCCGGACAGCAGCCTATTTTGCACGGTGAAACGATCTCACGGGCAGATCGCTTTTGCTATTCTTTGACCGTCAATAGGGGCGTAGGGGAGTAGTCCCTATCCCGTCACCGACAGCCCCCCCACTGCCACCGCAGGCGTATAGGTAGACCCGCTCCACTCAGCCTCACTGCTGAGGGCAATGAGATTATCTAGCGCGGTGTAGGCATTGCCAGAGACCATGGTGTCTTTCACTCGACCGACAATTTCGCCGTCGCGGACGCGATAGCCGAGCTCTAAGTTAACAGAAAGATCGCCGGTAAGATCGCCGCCTTCGCCCATCACCTGATCGACGATAATGGCATCTGACTGCTGAGCGATCAGCGATCGCCAAGACAGCTCACCCGGTGAAACTAGCAAATTTATCAGTCCAGGGGTCGGATAGCTGCCCAGGTCGGGGCGAATGCCGTTGCCAGTCGAGCCGCTAAGGCCAGGAATCGGAGAAGCGTCAATCGGCCTAGAGCGATCGCAGTACCAGTTCTTCACCCGTCCGTCTTCTACCAGCAGCAGCGGCTGAGTCAACATACCCTCATCGTCAAAAGGGCAGCTATAGGGGCCGACGGTCGGATCTTGCCGTAGGTTCAGGGTTGGATGAGTGACCCGTTCGTTCCATTTCTGGCTCCAGGGAGAGGTACCTTCTCGTATCCGCTTGCCGTTGAGCGCGGCGCGCAGCGTGTCCCACAGCAGCCAGGCAGCAGCTGGAGTAAAGATAACCGGTACGGAGCCAGCGGGCGGATTAGCAGTCCGGTTTGCCCACTGAATACGCTCAGCCATGCGGGTAGTGATAGTGTCTATAGCTGCGTCCATTTCTATCGGGTAGCGATTCACCGTGCCATCGCCCACGCAGAGGAAATCGTCTTGATCGATTAGCTCGGCGCTAATGTAGCCACCGAGGGAGGTATCTTGAGCGCGATAGTCCAGTCCGGTGGAGTTGATCAACCGAGTGTGTTCGACCTCGCAAGCTAGCTCAGCTTCGCAGACGATTTCTAAGAACTGATCGCGAAGGTGGGCGATCGCCCCCTGCCCCCATGCCACCAGCTGCTCGACAGCCGCCGTTTCTCCTACCGCTGGAAATGATTTTGGCCCGCCTGTTTTAAGATTGGGCGCTTCAGGTGCATTCAGCGTACTAATTGACAGGGCTTTATCAACCAAAGCCTGCGGATCTACAGGGCCGTAGCCAACCGCAAGTCCAGGCTGACCGTTCCGCCATAGCCGCACAGCCATGCCTTCTGACTGGGACGTTTCTATCTGTTTAAGCCGGTTGCCCTCGAAAATGACGGGTTGAGAAAGCGTGCTGGTCTGAAAAACTTCGGCAGCTTCTGCGCCCGCTGCGATCGCCTTTTCCAACAGCTGCTCAGGTAGATCTGTTTGAGAAGTTCTAGACTGCGCCTGCAAAAATTCCATGTAGATAGTCTACCTGTCCCACTGCTTTTTGAGGCGGTCGATGCGATCGCGTAAGCTCTCATTGGTCAGCCGCGAGCTCAGCCGCTCTACCAGCAGCGGAAACCCCAGAGGCGAAGGCCGACTAATCTGCTGCCAAATCAGCTCTAGGGCCCGCATACGCTTCAGCGCTGCCGCCAACCTGGGCGCTTCCATCTGCAAATCGATCACCTCGCGCTCTGCCTGTTGCAAGAGCAAATTCTCCGGCTCATACTTACTAAACACCTCATAGATCAGAGAAGAACTAATTTGCACCTGATTTGCCGTCTTCTTTGAGCCCGGATATCCTTTGAAGACAAGCCCAGCCACCTGCGAGATTCCCCGAAATCGGCGCTGAGTCAGCTCTGAAATATTCAAGCTCTCTTTTATCTCTTCGTACAAATTTCGCGTCGAGAAAAAGCCTTCGTCAAACAGCGCGTCAAACGGGTAGTCCTTCGGCGCTAAGATCTCAAACCCATAGTCATTGACCGACACCGTAAAGGTTGCCTTCCCTAACTGCGAGAACCGATACGCCCACAGAAACCCCAGCCCCTCATGCACATTCCGCCCCTCGAAGGGATACACGTACAGATGTTGTCCCTCCCGAGTTTTGCAGCACTCAATTAAAAACTGATCTGCCCCCGGCAAATGCGAGATTCGATCCTGCGCTGCTAGAATCGGCATAATACAAGCGACTTCCGGGCTGACGTTCCCTTCTTTTGCCTCGGTAATTTCTGCTCTGATGTACTGGCTCAAGCAGTCCGATATGGCCAGATATCCTCCACTCCAGACCGGCACCACGTTGGACTTCTTCTTGGCATTTTTCACATACAGCGTCATGTCCTTCATCTGAAAATACTCTAGCTGCCGCCCTGCAAAAAAGAACACATCTCCTTTTTTCAACCGGGAGACAAAGCTCTCTTCCACCGTGCCAATTTGCCTGCCTTTTGCATAGGCGATCCTCACCTGC
>JBARVU010000493.1:0-18442 GCA_049646425.1 Phormidesmis sp.
GATTAACCCATGGGCACCCTACTGGTCAAAAATATCCACACGCTAGTAACGATGGATGACGAACGCAGGGAAATTCGCAGTGGGGCGCTCTTTATTCGAGACAATATTGTCGAGCAGGTGGGGACGACGGCTGATCTTCCAGCGACCGCTGATGAGGTTCTCGATCTGCAAGGGCGGCAGGTTGTTCTTCCGGGCTTGATCAATACTCACCATCACTTTTTCCAAACCCTTACCCGCGCTATCCCTGCTGCCCAAAACTGCGATCTCTTTGACTGGCTAAAGGCCCTCTATCCAATGTGGAGCAACCTCACCAGCGAGGGTGTCTATGCCAGTGCGCGAATGGCAGCGGCTGAGCTTATGCTTTCTGGCTGCACCACCGCGAGCGATCATCTCTATCTCTTTCCGAACGACTGCAGCCTGGATGATGAGATTCAGGCGGTGCAAGAAATGGGTCTGCGATTCCATGCGAGCCGAGGGAGTATGAGCGTAGGCGTGAGTCAGGGCGGCCTGTCACCCGATGCGCTAGTGGAAAAAGAGACGGATATTCTCAAGGATTCGCAGCGATTGATTGAGCAGTATCACAAGAGCGATCGCCACGCCATGACGCGCATTGTCCTAGCTCCCTGCTCGCCATTTACGGTCTCTCAAGACTTAATGCGAGAGTCAGCAGCAATGGCCCGGGCCTATCCGCAAGTGCGGCTCCATACCCACCTGGCCGAGAACAAAAGCGACGTGGACTACAGTCTGGCGAAGTTTGGCCTGCGACCGGGCGACTATGCCGAATCGGTCGGCTGGCTAGGAGAGGATGTGTGGCATGCTCACTGCGTGCAGCTCAGCGACGGGGCTATTCAAAAATTTGCCAGAACCGGTACCGGTGTGGCTCACTGCCCCTGTAGCAATTTACGACTGGCCAGCGGCATTGCCCCGATCCGTAAGATGCTGGATCAGGGGGTTCCTGTCGGCATGGGCGTAGACGGGGCCGCCTCAAATGACGCCTCGAACCTACTGCAAGAAACCCGCACGGCCTTTTTGATGGCTCGCGTGCGGGCTTGTGATGCCGCTGCCATGACCGCCCGTGAAGCGCTAGAAATTGCCACCCGAGGGGGGGCTAAAGTGCTCGGCCGCAACGACATTGGCTATTTAGCACCGGGGATGTCGGCAGACTTTATTAGCTTCGATATTGATACGCCTGCGCTGGTCGGCAGTCATCACGATGTCGTTGCGGCTTTGATTTTTTGCCAGCCGCCATCCGTGGACTATAGCTTTATCAACGGAAAAAAAGTGATCGATCAGGGCCGCTTGATTACCGTAGCGCTAGAAAAGCTGACAGAAACCTGTAATCGTCTAGCCGCAGAGATGGGCAGTTAAAGCAGTCGTTTACATGGTTAAAGATTGTTCACACATATTAAACATTTATCTATTGCCTCTCTCTAAAGAATGACTGTACCCTATTCGTTAGGGTGGTTATTTCGCTATGGCAAAATTTCGACAAAATCGTCAACATAGGCACTTCGACAATATGAGATTCAACAAAGGACTAACGGGCTTTCTTTCAGCGACTTGTGTTCTGCTGGCTACTCAAGTGTCTGTCTCAGCAAATCCTTTCGGCGAGCTGCTGAATACCGTTAACAACGTCAACCGCAATGTCAACTATCTTGATCGCACGATCAACGGCACCGCCTACACCATCAATAGCCTTAGTGATACGCTTGGTCTCAATCTGGGATCGGACGGCAACTCCGTTGAGGCAGATGCGTCCGACCCGACGGGTCAAGTACTAGAGGTTTATCAGCTGTGGTATGAGGAACTGCCCGCCTCGGAGCAAGAAACCGTATCCTGGCTGGTGATGGAGCATGCCCGCGATCAGGATGTTACTTTTGACACGGTTTCCAGCAGCGACTGGTTTTTGCAAAAGCCTGCTGCCGAACAGTCTCACGTAGCCGCTTCTTTCTTCAAGCTGCAAAATATCATTGAAGCCACTGCCCAGGATCGGAGCCGCTTCCTGGCTTTTGCCTTCTGTGTGAACGGCGGCGGCTCTAGCTGCGAGTAGTCGGATCGCATTTGAACCTGTCCTACCATCTACTGAAAGCGCTAGTGAGAACCCTTACAGCTCTCGCTAGCGCTTTTGTCATCTAGCCTCTGCCATGGGGTTCGGCAAAGTCTAGCTCGGGGCCAACCGGCACAATCTGAGTCGGGTTCACCATATCGTGACTTTGGTAATAGTGGCCTTTTATATGATTGAAGTGAACGGTATCTGCCACTTTCGGAATCTGATAGAGTTCGCGGGTATAGCCCCACAGATTGGGGTAGTCAATGATCCGGCGAATGTTGCATTTGAAGTGACCGTTGTACACCGGATCGAAGCGGATGAGCGTGGTGAATAGGCGCCAGTCGGCTTCGGTGAGGCGATCGCCCACCAAATACCGGCTACCGGTTAGAATCCCCTCAATCCAATCGAGACTCTCGAACAGCGGGACGACGGCTTCTTCATAAGCCGCTTGCGTGGTGGCAAAGCCGGCCTTGTAAACGCCATTATTCACCGTGTTGTAAACGCGGTCATTCACGGCATGAATCTGATCGCGCAGATCCTCCGGGTAATAGTCTCCCGGCGTCGCTCCGATATCGTCAAAGGCACTGTTAAACATCCGAATGATTTCAGAAGATTCGTTGTTGACAACGGTGTTCTTCTTTTTATCCCATAGCACGGGTACGGTCACCCGGCCTGTGTAAGTCGGGTTCGCCCTTGTGTATACCGAGCGCAGAAACTCGACGTGGTTGATCGGGTCGGGAATGACACCTGGGCCAGGCTCAAAGCTCCAGCCATTTTCACCCATAAACCAGTTGACAACAGAAATATCGATCATCTCTTCTAACCCTTTGAGCGCTCTGAAAATAAGCGCCCTGTGCGCCCACGGGCAGGCATAGGAAACATAGAGATGATAGCGACCTGCTGCTGCTTTAAAGCCCGCTTGACTACCTGGGCCAGCACTGCCATCTGCGGTTACCCAGCTGCGAAAGCTAGGGGACTCCCGCTTGAAATGTCCTTCGTTGTCTTCGGTGTCATACCACTTGTCTTTCCAGACACCGTCAATCAGTAAGCCCATAAGTTATTTGCGTGATGCATTAGCACTTTTTACGATAGCACTGCCCTTTGGGTCTGACAGTCGTCATCTTCATAAGTTCCTCAGACTTCAGGCGTATAACAGAAGTGCCCACCATAGAAAGTTTCCTGGGAGCCTACTCTCAGGCATAGCTCCTATGGATCATACAGGGGTCAAAACAGCTGATTCGGATGTTAGCCACCTGCTAGCTGTCTTTGCTCATATGACCTCACTCGCGAGGAAGTCAATATGTTTAGAAAAATTCTTGTTGCGCTCGATCTTGACGAAACCTGTGTCCCTCTTTTCAACAAAGCCCTTGCCCTCGCTCAGGCAACTGAGGCAGAGCTGCTGCTGCTGAGTGTTTTGTCACCGAACGGTGACGGCACCTTGCCCTTGCTATCCTATCCGGGAATGACAGGCTATCCGCTAACGATGGATGAAACGGTTTGGAGCGTTTACCAGCAGCGCTACCAGGAGTACAAGGAAAAAGGGCTCAGCGCCCTCTCGCGGTTTACCGATCAGGCGACAGCAGCCGGGGTGCAGGCCAGGTTTACCCAGGTGACTGGCAATCCGGGCTGGACGATTTGCGATCGCGCCAGAACCCAGCAAGCGGATCTAATCGTCGTCGGCAGTCATGGCCGCCGGGGCTTGAGCGAAATGCTTATCGGCAGCGTCAGCAACTATGTCACCCACCATGCGCCCTGTTCCGTTTTAGTTGTCCATGCCGACTCCGCTAGCAAAGCTACCGCCAAAGCTGGGGATAGAGCCGATGCCCGGTCAGATATCTCGATGTCCGCATAAAAACTTCCGTCTTGCTGACTGGGTGCTATCTGTCAGAAGCAAGGCTCAGAGATCGTTTTGCGTATCGGCCTCTGCGCGCAACACCTGGGCAGCCTCCGGAAAGTGCTGGTGCATACAGCGATCACAAACACCGTGCGTAAACTCTGCATCTGAGCGCTGAGCGATAAACTCCTCGACCGTCGACCAGAAGCCCTGGTCATTACGGATTCCCTTGCAGTAAGAACAAATTGGAATGAGCCCGGCCATGGCATCGACCTTTGCTAAGGCATCTGCTAGCTGAGCAGAAACTCGCTGTAGCTCAATCTGCACAACCACCTGACGAGCCAGCGCTTCCAGTGTTTTGATCTGAGCCGCTGAGAGCTCTCTAGGCCGGTGGTCGATCACACAGAGCGTCCCGAGTGGGTATCCATCGGCAAGGATTAGCGGCACCCCTGCGTAAAAGCGAATATTAGGCGCGCAAGTCACCAAAGTATTGGTTGCAAACCGTTCGTCAGAGAGGGCATCTTTCACGACCATGATGCCCTCATCTAAAATCGCATGGGCACAAAACGAGACATCACGGGAGGTCTCGCTGACTTCTAGCCCCAGCTTAGACTTAAACCACTGACGATCAGCATCGACCAGGCTGATCAAAGCGATCGGCACATCGCAAATGAAGGCTGCTAGTGCAGTAATGTCATCGTAGACTTGCTCAGATGGGGTATCCAGGATGCTGTACTGTCTCAGTGCTTGAAGGCGAGCCGATTCTCGATCAGACATCTTTAAATTCATAGGGTTGCGGTGCATCCTGGACTTGAAGCTGACACTCCCTCAAGTATTGCTAACTATCTCATACATCTTGATCTTAGAGATCTTAAGATGTACGACGCCTAAAAAAGCAAATTTTATATTGCTAAATATATCTCTAGGGTTAACAAATACTTCTCTTGCAGGGCCATTTGCTCATAGGTTCTTCATACTCTTTTCATAGTGTGTATAGAAGTAGGGGAGACATCTGCCGTTGGTTGTACTGCCAACATAGCCGATCCTTACGCTTAACCACGCGACCATGGGCAATCCGACCGCTTGGCCGCACTTAAGAGGCAAATTCACATGAATTTTCACCAGCTGCTTCAAGCCTATGATCGCGGCGATCGCGACTTTTCGAGCACCTCCCTGCGAGGTGAAGCGTTCCCTAAACGCTATCTCGTTGGAATTAACCTCAGCCGCTGCGATCTCACTGGCGCAGACTTGAGCAGAGCGGATCTCAGCCGAGCAAACCTCTCAGAAGCAAATCTCACCGATACTGACTTGACAAAGACTACCCTCAGCGGCGCGAACCTCCGAGGGGCAAACTTTATCGGTGCAGAGTTGCAGGGAGCAGTCTTGATCGGCGCAAATTTAACGGGCGCTGACCTGCGAGCTGCGAACTTGGAGAACGCCGACCTCAGAGGCGCTGACCTGACCGAAGCCCGGCTGAGCGGAGCGAATCTGTGCGATGCCAATCTTAGAGGAGCTTATATAGATGCTCATGAGCTAGAGACTACCGAATATGAGGGAGCTACTCTCGAGAACTTGCTGACAGTGAACACTGACGATGTCTGGTCAGAGTCCCTACGCTGGGTTTCTTGGGGCGCTCACAGCTAACAGCAGGCGTCGATGCAAAAGGCAGTGGAGAATAGTCAGTAATGCCCTCTTGATTGCGCAGAAAGCCCTTAGGCGATTTGTCTACAAGCAGAATGTGGTTGAAGACACCTGCCGGTGCTAACCCTGTACTAGATGCGCCTGCAAGCGTATTGTAGGCACCGCCGTCAATATTCTTGATTTTGCCCGCACTCGTCCATTGGTTCAGGTCATTAGCGAGCAGGCTCCACGAGACATTGCTGCCAAAGCTGCTGTAGTAAATATCTACCTGCTCGCCGTAGGCACTTTGCAAAGACTTATACCCTTAGGTCGTTTCCCAAAGGGTAGCATCGCCAGAGAAGTCCTGACCAAAGTTAAACACGGCTCGACCACCGATGCCCAATGACAAATAGTTTGTACAGCAACGCTAAAGATAGGAAAAGAGAACCGAGAAATCATTGCCTTTCCACCAATCATGAGTGGACTTTAGCGAGTGAACTGTGGAATCGATCAGAAACTTCACACACTCCATCCGGCGATCTCTAGCAGCGGCGACAGAAGTTATACCTGATCCATCAGTTTTCCAGGCCCTTGCCGATTACTTCACAAGGTCGTAGAGGATGTGTCTTTTTGGATATTGTCAACAGGAGCGTTCCCTATCTCAGGAGTTCTTAGTAATGATGAAGTGTTGAAACGGTGTCAAAAGTTACAGAAGCGGACAAAGATCTATTTTTTTCTATCTCTAAAGAGCCATCCTACTATTGATAGGAGAACCGTCTTTGGGTGGATTCTGAACGACAGCGGAAGATTTTACACTCTTCAAGCAAGTCGATTCAAAAAGAGATTTGAGATATGAACGTTATTTTCAGTCAAATGACAGCCCTCAGAAAGACCTTGAGCGCTCGTTTACAGCGCGTCTCTGGCGATCAAGGGTTTAGCTTCAAGCGTGTACTCGTAGCTGTGCTGGTCGGCATTAGCCTATGGAGCGTCAGCGCACCTGCTCAAGCTGCAAGCGCTAACGACTACTATGAAAATGAGCGGGGTTCCCTGCAAAACACTGAGCGCTATGACAAAATCCAGTCTGAGACGGGCGATTTCAACAACTTCGAGGACGTTGACCCCAGACGGAATACTCAAGGCGCTGAAGCTAAAGCCCAAGCCCTAAAGGACACTGCTGAGCGACAGCAGAGGATGGATGCTGAACCTTTAGGGTCTGCTAGAGAAGCCATCGAAAAAGTTAAGAGTAAGCTCAATGAGACAGCAAGCGATGTCGCCGACAGTGTTCGTGACACGGCAGATGATGTTACCACTAACGCCCGCCGTTACTAGGTTGGAGCTGTCAGCGGTCATGGTGTGAAGCTGTCTTGCTAATATGCTTTTTGCTGTTCTGCTGAGAAGGTTTTGATAGCTAGCTATCAAAACCTTTTTTATTGCGTTGTCTAGCTTCTGTGATGCTTGATTACTTGCTCTGGCAGGCTATTCTCCAGGCGTTAGCTCTAGCCGGCTAGGCAGCTCGTTTTCGCCTGTCTCTGCTGCAGGTCGGGGCGCTGTTTCTAAACCAGAAGCGGGAAAGCCTGAATCCTGCTGTAAAGAAGTTTGCCAGGTGCTGATTCTGACTTGGGCCGCGCTGTAGGCTTCCGCTGAAGCAGGAATGGCTCTGGCCAAGGCGATCGCCCTTCCCAAGTTTTCTACTGAAATTGTCTCTGCCTGGGAAAGCAAGTCCCAGCTCCAGCGATTGATCTGCCTGTCTGCACGGGCGCGGCTGCTGCTTTGAGTGGGCACCCGCTGCGCGATTTTGATCGCCTCGGCTAATGCTTCAGTGCTGTCAGAAGAAGCGGCGCTCACCGCTTCAGACAAGCGCAGGCGACCGTCTTCCTGAGACCGCCACTCAGCGATATCCTCTTGGGCAGCGTCGTAGAGCGCTCGCCCTTCACCAATTCGTGAGGCAGTGGCGATCGCGCCTGCTAAGTTCCCTGTCTGCGCCTGCTGCCGCGCCTGATCGAGCGTCGGCTGATCTTCAATTCGCTGAATTCGCCCTGTCCAGGTGTCAATTCGCTCACTGGCTTCTGAGGCGAGCGTGCGGCCCGACGAAATTTTGCGGGCTTCTTGAATGGCTGCTCGCAGATTGTCTGGGGTGCCGACTGCTGCCAGGCGGTCAGCCCGCTCTAAGATCGGCCGATCCTGTACGGTCTCAACTCGGGTCTGCCACTGATCAATCTTTTTGGCTGCCTGATCCCACTGAGGTGAGTTTCGAGAGACCTGTCGGGCCAGGGCGATCGCCCCGACTAAATCATCTATGCTGCCTCTACCCGACCGCTCCTCGGCCTGGTTTAGCAGATCCAGATTGCGTAGTTCCCCTTCCCACTGCGCAATCAGCCGCTGTCCCTGAGCGTAGCGGGGGCGATCTTTGCCGAGGGTTTTCATCCGGTTGATTGCGCTTTCTAGCCCGCCCATGCTGTTTGTCCACGCCTGCTGATAAGCCGCGATAAAAATCTGAAAATCGGCAACTTCCCGGTTTAGCCCAGTGTCGCGAGGAATTGCGCTGAGCATCGCCTCGGCTTCAGAAAGCGAACGGTCGGCCAGCAAATCTTCACTGGCCTGTAGCATCTGCCTGGCGATGCTTTTACGTTTGCCCTGCGCCTCTGCGTAGAAGACGCTCTCTGCGTCGATCTCTTTGAGCCGCTTGAGCGCCTCTGTAAACCCCTTGACCGTTCCTTGTTTGGCAAGGTCTAAAGCTTCTGACATTTGCCGACTATCTTCTCGCGCCTGGGTGATTAGCTTAGTCAGCTCGCCGTATTTCACGGTGGCCCAGTATTCGTTGTCTACATCTAGCAGATTAACTAATAGGCTAAAAGCCCCGGCAAAGTCTTTCCCTTTGAGTTTAGCGACGGCGGTGTCAAAGGTGTCTTCCCCTTCTTTCCAAATCTTCTGCCAGCGTTCGATTCGCGCTTGCACGGCCTCGGCAGCAGACGTTTTGGCGGGGATTTTCTGAGCGGTGGAGATCGCTTCTTCCAGTTCCCCCGCTTCAAAGGAACGCTCGGCGAGATCGAGAACTTGAGTGGCCCAGTCCTCAATCCGCAGGTTGATGTCGAAGCGCAGCGGATGGTCGTCGGGGAGCTGATCAACCAGGGCGATCGCCGCTAGCAAATTTTTGACGCTGCCTTGAGCCGCATAGGTTTCAGCGCACTGAATCCGCAGAGAGGCTGAAGCGGTGGGCCAAAAAACGGCCCGACAGTTTGGCAAAGACGGAATCCGAAATAGGCTGACAATCGCCGTCGTGCCCACTGTGCCTAAAATGCCAAAGAGCAACAGTACGACTATCGGCCAGCTGCTGAGCCAGCGTATTCCAAATAGGCCAGACCGCCGCTCTAGCGGACTGAGCTGATGGAGCGCTTCTTCGTTTGGAGTGAGCTCGTCTGAGACGCCATCGGAGAATTTTGAGTCTGGAAATTTTGGGTCTGAAGGTTTTGGGTCTGAAAACTTTGAGCCTGGAACCCTGGAACCTGGAACTCCTGAGGCGGGGGCGGTCACACGCCGAGTCGGGACGCCGCCCGCAGAATGCGAGTCTTTAGCAGAAGCCGACGGACGCTTGGAAGCGCTGTGGTCATCGTTATATTTCAATGCCATAGCTGTCCTAGAGGTCGCGCTAAAGACGCTGTAAGTTGCTGACGCTTAATTCTAACAACGGGATGATATTAACAGTATATTAAGACGCCTGGATGGAATAAATTCCCTGTCAAGGCTACCCGATTACACCGATCTGATCGCGGGTCAGCAAGACGTGATTTCAGGGAATATGGTTTAGGCATATTAGCTGATTTTGAGTACCCGTACCGGTTGCCCGGCGGCAATCTGCGTTTCTCCCTGGGGCACGATACCCAGACCATTCGTATTTGCCAGGCTGACCAAATTGCCTGAGCTGTGGCTCCCGGCTACACTCTCGAACACATAGCCCGACTCATTCGCTGTGAGCTGCCCCCAGAGGTAGGTCTCACGCTGTCCGCCTGCTCTCAGCGCTGTGGCCGTCTGCGCCCATACATAAGCCGGTGACCACGGCCCGTCTCGCCCAGATAGCTTGGCGATCGCCGGTGACACAAACCGCCAAAAGCCCACCATGGCCGAAGCCGGATTGCCGGGCAAACCAAAGTAAAGCTGAGTGCGCTGTCCGGCGCTGCCTGTTCTATCAATCGTGGCGACCGTGAGGGGCTTACCAGGCTTCACGGCGACTGCTCGGATATGGAGGGTTGCCCCTAATTCGGCGAGCACCGCATCGACGTAGTCATAGTCACCGACGGAGACCCCGCCTGATGAAATCACCATGTCGGCTTGAGTGAGGGCTGAGGCGATCACGGTACTGACGGCTTTGCGCTGATCGCGGACAATGCCCATCGGCACTGGAATCGCGCCGGCTTGAGCCACTAGCGCCGTCAGCGCATACTGGTTAGAGTCGACAATTTGGCCGGGATGCAGCGGCTGATCGGGGCGCACTAGCTCACTGCCGGTAGAGATAATCGCTACCCGAGGTCGCCGGTACACCTGCACGTAGGTTTGCTGGGCGGCGGTGAGCAGGGCGATATCGGCGGGGGCGATCGCTTGATTGCCCGCTAGTAAGGTGTCTCCAGCCCGGTAGAAGCTGCCCTGCTGCCGGACAAATGCCTGCGGGGCTGACGATTTTAAGATGGTTACCTGAGCGCCCTGACGCTCGCTTTCTTCCTGCATCACGACCGTATCAGCCCCAGGAGGCATCATTGCCCCGGTCAGAATTCGGACTGCCTGCCCAGATCCAACGACTGCCTGCGGACGCCTCCCGGCTGGGATCTCCTCGACAATGTGCAGCGCTACCGGCACCTGCTGGATGTCATCCGCGCGCACGGCATAGCCATCCATCGCCGAATTGTCCCAGTGAGGAAAGTCTAGTTTGCCCGTTACTGGCTCAGCCAGGATCCGCCCTAAGCAACCAGCAACATCGCCTGCAATATCGATTGTCTGTACAGCCTGGATAGGCGTTACCAGCGTCAAGATTAACCGTTCAGCCTCGACCGCAGTGAACATAATAGAAAGCGATATGACTGTGTTGACTAGCTACAGAGTAGCGCTCTAGCGACTGATCTTTTCGTCCAGATAAAATAGAAACTGAATATAGCGTTACTCGCGAAAGTTCTCTAAGTCAGCTCCCTACCTCACTCGCCTGCCATTATGCAAACGGTTTCCCCTTGCCCTGCTGAACGCCCGTCTCCTCTCCTGACAGACATTTTGCGATTGCGCCGTCGTCGCCTTGCCGAAAAAATCGATTTTCCTGTTCTGCTGTGGTCGGGAACGGCCAAACCCCGAAACTTTGCTGCCAATATCTATCCTTACCGGGCCAGCAGCCACTTTCTATATTTTGCGGGTCTGCCGCTCGAAAATGCAGCGATTCGGCTAGAGGGCGAGCGGCTGACCTTGTTCATGGATGATGCGACTGCCGACGATGCGCTTTGGCATGGCTCCGGTCCTAGCCGTAGCGACATTGCTGAGCAGATCGGGGCAGCAGCGGCCTATCCACTCAGCCGACTGGGTGATTTGGCGGCAGGCGCAGCCACCCTGGGCGAAAAAGATGAAACGGTGCAGATGCTAGAGAAAGCTGCGCTGCAAAGGGGAATTGTGCTGCCCCGGCAGCATCCTCGGGGCGATCAGGAGCTGGAAAAGGCGATTGTGCAACTGCGGATGATTCAGGATGAGGGGGCGATTGCCGCCACTCGGCGGGCGATCGCCGTTTCCGTCGCGGCGCACACAGCCGGGATGGCCGCAACCACCACTGCAAAAACAGAGGCGCAGATTCGTGCGGCGATGGAGGCGGTCATTATCGGTCACGATATGTCCTGTGCCTACGGCAGCATTGTCACTGTCGCGGGCGAAGTGCTGCACAACCACCGCTATCACAATCCGGTCAGGTCGGGTGATTTGCTGCTGGCCGATGTCGGCGCTGAAACCGCAGCTGGTTGGGCTTCGGATATTACCCGGACATGGCCTGTCAGCGGCGCTTTTTCAGCGACTCAGCGCGATGTATATGATGTTGTTCTAGCCGCCCATGACACCTGTATTGAGCAGGCAAAACCGGGTGCGGAGTACGCACATATTCATCAGGTGGCCTGTGAGACGATAGCGGCGGGCCTGGTTGAGCTAGGCATTCTCAGAGGTGACCCCGAAGCGCTGGTTGCGGAAGATGCCCATGCTTTGTTCTTTCCTCACGGTGTCGGGCATCTGATGGGTTTGGATGTTCACGATATGGAAGACCTGGGCGACCTGGCAGGCTACGCAGAAGGGCGTCAGCGCAGCGATCGCTTTGGCCTTTCTTTTTTGCGGCTCAACCGGCCCCTGGTGGCAGGGATGGCGGTGACCATCGAGCCCGGATTTTATCAGGTGCCAGCAATTTTGAACAATCCGAAAAATCGCGATCGCTATGCTTCCACGGTCAACTGGGAGCGTCTTGAGGAGTTTGCCGATGTGCGGGGCATTCGCATAGAAGATGACGTTTTGATTACTGGGCAGGGCTGCGAAGTGCTCACTCAGAACCTGCCGACCACTGCTGCTGAGATAGAACAACGGGTGCAGAAGCACTGAAGTGAGTCTTCGCCTATGAATTTATCAGGCTTGTGCTAACGGCTGAAGCCTACCTGCTTTAGTAAGGTCATCGGGCCAATCTCTCTAAGCTGTTCTAGCATTGCTTCATCTTTCACCAGCAGCGAACCAACAAAGCCTAGCGAATTGACCGAAATATTGGCGTACTTTTCCTGGCGGCGTGGCACAATCATCATCCACTCTCGGGTGCAGAGAAGGTTGTAAGCAGCTGTTTGTAGCCCTTGCCACTGGTCGCT
This sequence comes from Phormidesmis sp., assembly GCA_049646425.1. GTDB lineage: Bacteria > Cyanobacteriota > Cyanobacteriia > Phormidesmidales > Phormidesmidaceae > Phormidesmis. Next base: position 12,359 of record JBARVU010000493.1, read on the forward strand.
GACGATGCCTACGGCGTTTAAGAGGGTGTGATAGCGGTCGAGCTGCTGTTGAGCGATCGCCTCTGAACCCGTCAGCGTGATCACATGCATAAAAGGAAACACGGGCGATTCCCTCACTCCCTCACTCCCTGATTTAAGCTGGGCAGCAGTGATCGCAGCCTCCATCGAACGAGTATCTGGCTCACTGGTATAGGGCACCACCTGCAAATGCTTATGCGGCTGACTAGAGCCCGCAACCGTTCCGCCGTTAAAGAAAGCGACGCCATCCACTTCTTGCAAACAGCGAACTAACGCCTCGAAATCGGTCAGGGTCAGCCAGTTCTCCTGCGGCTCGTACTGGCGCGTGACGATCAAAAAGTGATGATCGACCACATTGAACTTGTTGAGCAGACATAGGTGAGTCTCAGAAATGTCAGTGACATAGAGATCTTTTTCGTAGGGTAAAAAAGGATTTACAGGGGCTGTTTTACCCGAGACTGTTTTACCCGAGGCTGTTTCAGCCTGGAACTGGCGAGCCTTCTGACCAGCCGCCTCTTTCTGTGAAAGATTTGTCAAAACGCGCACCACAAAGCGAACGCCGCCCGACTCTACATACTCGACGACTGTTTCCGCTGGCTGCAAAGCCCCCATGCGCAAACCATGCTGGCGCTGCGCCTTTAGCCGAGGCCAAAGATTGCCTGCCTGCCAGGGAATGCGGTCACTCATGGGCTGGCAGTGTGCCACACTGCGCCTGCTGCCGCAGCAAATGATCGCACAGCACCAGTGCTACCATCGCCTCTAACATCGGCACCGCCCTGGGCAACACGCAAGGATCGTGCCGACCTTTGGCCGCCAACGTCGTTTCCTGGCCGTCGCTGTCTACTGTATTCTGTTCTTTGCGAATCGTCGCCGTCGGCTTGAAAGCGACCCGAATCACAATATTCTCCCCATTGGAAATGCCGCCCTGAGTGCCGCCAGAACGGTTGGTGCGGGTGCGAAAGCTGCCGTCTTCACCCCGATAAAACTCGTCGTTGTGCTGGCTACCGGTCAGCAACGTACCAGCAAAGCCTGAGCCCATTTCAAAGCCTTTGGTCGCCGGGAGGGACATCGCCGCCTTGGCCAGATCAGCGCTGAGCTTATCGAATACGGGCGATCCTAATCCTTTAGGAACGTTACGGGCCACACATTCTACGACACCACCGATAGAATCGCCCTCTTTGCGAATTTGATCAATGCGCTCAATCATTTGCTCAGCGATATCCTGGTTTGGGCAGCGAACCATATTGCTCTCAACGGCTGCCAATGTCACTGTGTTGGGGTCTAATGGCGCTTCGATATCTTGAATCCGTTTGACGTAGGCAATGACCTCTACGCCAGCGACCTGCTTGAGGATCTTTTTGGCGATCGCCCCTGCGGCTACCCGCCCAATCGTCTCTCGCGCTGAAGAGCGACCGCCGCCCTGCCAGTTGCGAATGCCATACTTAGCGTCATAAGTCGCATCAGCGTGAGAAGGCCGATACTTCTTTGCCATTTCGTCATAGTCTTGAGAGCGGGCGTCTTTGTTGCGCACCAAAATCGAAATAGGCGTCCCCAACGTTTTCCCTTCAAACACCCCAGAGATGATTTCACAGGTGTCAGTTTCCTTGCGAGGGGTGGTAATCCGGCTCTGCCCAGGCCGCCGCCGATCTAGATCTACCTGGATTTCTTCAGCCGAAATTTCTAGCTGGGGCGGGCAGCCGTCAATGACGACGCCAACCCCGCCCCCGTGAGATTCTCCGAAGGTGGTGATGCGAAAAAGATGTCCGAAGGTGTTTCCCATGTGCTGCTAGTCCAAAGGTGAAGCGGCGATCGCGCCAAAGCCTGCTGACAATCAGCAAACCCTGCTTTGATCCTACCGTATTCCCACCGACTGCAAAAGCGCCCGTTGCCCTCCCCGCCAACGACCCTCCTCAAACGGCCCTTCTCAAACGGGTAGTCCTGGTAAAGCGCATTGAGGCATCATACGTTTTCTGGATCAATGCCTAGCGCTCGTAGCCGCTCTGCCAGCTCCTCAGCTCGTTGGAGCGCTTGCTGGGCTTGCTGCTGGGCTTGCTGGGCCTGCTGTTGCGCTTGCTGGGTCTGCTGCTGGGCTTGCTCTGCTTGCTGTTGCGCTTGCTCGGCTCGTTCCCCATCTGTGGGCACCCACTGTCCGTCTTGCGCCTGCCAGCGTAGCCACTGTCCCTGCACGCCTTTATACTCCCCTTGCCACACGCCCAAACCCAGAGCGAGCTCTTCAAACCAGTAATATCGCTCGCTTAGCGTCTGCTCCTCGTAGCGAGTACCCACTAACTGAAATAGGCGAAAGTGGTTGTTGTAGCGGTCAAAGACGGCGTAGTAGGGAACGCGCAGAATTTGCTCATAAACCTGCCATTTGGTCGGAGGCTGGTTGACTTCTCTAAGGGTTCGACCGAGATCTTCGGCTTCAGTTCCCGGCGAAAGCAGTTCTACCACTAGAAAAGGACTCACCAGTTCTTGCCAAATAACGTAGCTCCAGCGTAAGTCGGCTTGCGCCCTAGCTCGCTCTATGCCCAGCACCACAAACCAGTCTGGACGCTTGTGCCAGCCAGTATTGCGACCGTCGTAATAGAGGTTCAAGTCGGTACCTACAAAAACCTGATCAGGCAGATAGGTTGTTGGCTGACAGGTTTCTCGCAGCAGCTGTGGCTGAAAAAGATGAAATTCGTCCGGCAACCCAGGCTCCTCCGGATCTTCGCTGGGAAGATCATACATAGTCGGGAGCGTTTCTTCAGGCGGTAGCGGCGGTTGAGGCGAATACATGGCGGGCGGAATACTCAAACTCTCTCAAGGTTAGCATTCGTCTGTAAAGTCGGCGGCATCAGCTTGGGCGGACTAATAACGACCTGATGCGATCGCTCACCTTAGCCCTCGCTTCAAACAGGTGATTTCATTGTCACAATAGAGAGCGTGAACTCTAGCAGCAGATGATTATGAAACTTACTTGGTTCGACGCCAATTCCTGGCTGATTGAAGCGGGCGGACTTAGAATCTTGGTCGATCCGTGGCTGGTCGGCGATTTGGTCTTTGGCAATATGCCCTGGTTTGTGCGCGGAGTACGCCCCGAACCGATTGAGATCCCCCCGGACATCGATCTGATTTTGCTCTCCCAGGGACTCCCCGACCACGCCCATCCCGAAACCCTCCAGCAGCTAGACAAGTCTATCCCGGTAGTGGCTTCCCCCGACGGTGCAGCCGTCGCCAAAGAGATTGGCTATCAGTCCGTGACCGCGCTAGACCACGGCGATACGCTGCACTGGGGCGAGGCAGACGCGCTGACGATTCAAACGTTCATCGGGGCCGTCGTCGGGGCGACTAAGCGAGAAAACGGCTACGTGCTCACCTTTGCGGCAGACGGTACCCGCCTGTACTACGAGCCCCACGGCTACCCAGACAACCAGCATCTCAAGGAGATCGACCCGGTCGATGTGGTAATCACGCCGATGGCCGATATTCGACTGATGAAGGTTGCCCCTGTGATTCGCGGTCATGTCGCGGCCCCTGAAGTCGCCAAGCTGCTGAAGCCCCAGGTGATGCTCCCCACTGCAGAAGATGGACGAGTGACTTATGAAGGGCTGATTTCACCGGCTTTGACCACTTCGGGTGGATCGGAGGAATTGCGATCGCAGCTCGAAGCCCAGGGCACTCGGGTGATTCAGCCGGTTTCAGGAGAGCCGGTTGAGCTGGAACTACAGTCAGCCGCCAGAGTGAGCTGAGTTTATTCCTTGGATTCCCCAACAGCGGTCAGGGAAGAACCAGACGCTTTTTCCGCTATCTGCGGCAGCGAAAGCAGGGCATTGATCTCAGCGGTAATCTGTCCCTGCTCCTGGCGCAGGCTTTCTAATCGCGCCATCAGCTGGGCGACTCTCGCCTCTGTCTCGGTTGGGGGCGTTGTCGTTGCGCGCTTCCACAGCCACTGGCTCATGCTGAGCGGCAGCTTTAAGACGAAGGTCAGGCCAGCCTTGATCGCCCGTTTGATCAGGTCAACGATGATTTGCAGCAAAACAATGCTTAAGACAACTGCGGTAACTGCCCAGATCGGGTGCTGGATCACAGCGGCCACGAGGGTCTGTAGCTGAGCGGCTAAGGTGCTCAGCGTATCGAGAGAGTCTGGTAGGCTGGCCCACGGCGGCGTGAGCAAAGAGAGGCTACATAGCATTGCTAATTCGTCTATGCTGAGAGGCGGTGACTACTATCTTAGTCCCTTGGTTCCAACGCTATATTCAATCTGTGACAGGGGAAAGCGATCGCTTGTGAAATCTATTTCATTGACTCTTTTGAAGGCTGCGCTGACAGTCGCTTTGGTAGTGCTGATTGGCCTCAGCGGGCCAGCCTCGGCACTTGCGCAGACGAACGTCGCCGTACTGCCTGGTTTGAAGGGCGTTTTTGCCGGTAGCCAGCCTGCGGATCTGGGCGTCAAAGATGGCCTGCTGACGGGTTGTCCGCCTTCGCCTAACTGTGTGGTCAGCCAGGGGGCTGATGAAGATCATGCGATCGCCCCTATTCGCTACAGCACCGACCGCGCCACCGCTCAACAAAACCTGGTCGATATTCTAGGCGTTGTTCCTCGCACTCAGGTCATTCAGCAGCAAGACGGCTACATTCTGGCAGAATCAGAGAGTCGCCTGATGGGCTTTGTCGACGATAGCGAGTTTTATTTTCCCGCCGCCGAGAAAGTCATTCAGCTGCGGGCAGCCGCTCGCCTGGGTGAGTCCGACCTGGGCGTTAACAGGCGGCGACTTGAGCAAATTCGGTTGGCCCTGGAGGACTTGGAGCAGCGAGCGGCTGTTCGGCTATAGCGTTTACCTGACGACTTGACAGAGAAATGCGAACAATTCATTCATAGCGGTTTCCGGATGCAGACTCATAGAGAAGGCTAGCGCCCACGGATACCGCGAGTCACTTCGACTGTTGATATATATCGCTTTCAGCCAATGTACTGTACCTCAGCAACGCGACTAAAGCTATACTCAAGCCAATAGCTGCACAAACGCAAAAAGCATCAGCCCAACACACGGAAATGGAAAGTGTGAGAGGCAGCCCTTTTTCGATAGTTAGACCCCTTATCCTTAATATCGAGAGATTTAGCCAATAGATTTAAATGCACAACAGCTTAGCTCTTAAGCTCATGTTAATATACGCTTAACCAAATTCCTTGGGGCAGCTACCGGCTGCTCAAGGTTCGACAATTCTCTTGGATTTGGACTGTTCCGGAGAAAATTACTATTGAAAAATGGTAACTACTCAGGCTTAATTCTTTGTGTTGAAATTGATTGATAGAGGCCGTCTAAGATAAGGTTCAGTGTATACATTCGATTCGTCAATCTTCATTCAATGAGTGAGCGTGAACCGCAATTGAATATCAGCGAAGCGGATATCCGAGCGGTATACCGAGAAGGGGAGAACGCAGTAGTCACGCTAGTTCAAGGACTTCTCGGTCGAATCACGACGGTAGAAAGCGAGCTGAAGGAATTGAAGAATCAGCTAAAGAAAGATAGTCGCAACAGCAGCAAGCCCCCCTCAGGCGATGGCTTCAAGAAACGGACGAAGAGCCTGAGGAAGCAGAGTGGTCGCCCTAGCGGCGGACAAAAAGGGCATCCCGGCAGCACCTTGGAATGGTGCGAGCAGGTGGATGAGGTGGTGGTACATGCGGTGAATGAGTGCCATCACTGTGGCCATTCGTTAGCCGCAGAAGCGGTCGTAGACTGTGACTTCAGACAGGTACACGAGCTGCCCCGGTTGCAATTGCAGGTGATAGAACACCAGGCGGAAATCAAGTGCTGCCCGCAGTGCGCGTCATTGAGCCGGGGCACCTTTCCTGCCGATGTCAGTCGGCCTGTGCAGTATGGCAGCGGCCTGAAGGGATTGCTGGTGTACCTGATGGACGCTCAACTGCTGCCGTCAGAACGCACTTGTGAAGTGTTGTCCGAAAAATGTTTCGTCGGCACCGACACAGATACCTTGGCCTGCTGCTGGCTCGCACGGCTCTGCTTGCGCCCCCTCGTAGTCAATCACCGTTTGGTTCACACGCTGTTTGAGATGGCGCAGCGC
>JBARVU010000494.1:0-3977 GCA_049646425.1 Phormidesmis sp.
GATTTCTTTTGGGGTGAGCCCTTTGCCTTGGATGAGGACACCGAAGTTGCCAAGTCCCAAGGGGCTGATCAGCTGCTGCAAGGCGTCACGACGCATCATAATCGCCTGTATGGTTTTAGCACTGACAGGTTGATCAGTCGGCGGGTTGGATAGTTGGGAAAGGCGATCGCTCAACCCCAACGCCATCAAAAACAACCCCTGCTGCGTAAAACCAATCTTTTCTAACCCAACTTCATTGCCTCGCCGCTCCAACGCCGTAAAGTCCACATGAGCCGTGATATCTTGCTCACCCACATGAGTGAACGGATCATCATGGTGCCCATGGCGGTAATAGCACTGCAAAGTCCCGTGACTGCGAGCCGGACTGTAGTAGCGCTGGGCAGTGTAGCCATAGTCAATCGTAAGCACATAGCCCCGACTGATCCGTTCTGATACTGTTTTCAACCAGTCGAGCGCAGCTAAATTAACTTCTGTTCGATAGCCGTCTGGATAAGTTGAAAGATCGATGTCCACAGCTTCAAAATAATTCTGAAGCTGCGGTGTAGAGAGTTCTCCCAGCACGGGCACAAAGCCTTCCTCGCTAGTCCTCACCCACATTTCTTGCAGCGTTTGCTTGTGCAATTCCACCCAGTGCACTGGAAAGGCATCCACCAGCTCATTAGAAAAAGCACAGCCGATGATGGACTGCGATGGCGAAGCCGCTCCTGTGGAGCATCGCACCGCTGATAGATCTTGCCAGCTCAGCGACACACCCTGATCTTGCCAGTGACTCAGTCGCTTTTGCTGCTCAGCTTTGAGCGCACCTGATTTTTCGACCACGATGTAGTTCAGGCAGGCAAAGCAGTCAGGATAGCGGGTTTGCAAGTACGCCAGCACATCGGCAGCGACCAAGCCTTGACCGGCGCCCATTTCCATCAGCGTAAATGGCTTAGGCTGTGCTAAAGCCTGCCACATATCGGCGAACTGCTCAGCCAGCAATTCGCCAAAGTCATGCCCCATATGGGGCGAGGTAATGAAGTCACCTCGGGGGCCAATGACGTTGCTGCGGGATGAATAATAGCCATGCGGATGGTACAGCGCCATCTCCATAAAGGCAGCAAAGGTAATCTGCTGCTGTTCACTTTGCTGTATGCGCTGTGTTATTGTCCGCTGTAAATCTGAATTATTCAATCGCCATACCCACACTGAGCCATCTTCAGGATAGAGGATAGAACTTCAGTCAAAGGTATCTGAGCTTTGTTGCTATGATCTTGAGGAGTACTGAATTAAGGCTGCCTCATGGCCTATGGCAATTTTACACTTGACCAGCTGATTGAACAATTTGACCTATCTTTTCAGGAAGTGCCAGGTCTCTTTGCATCGGTTCCCAGGGTTGAAGGGAGCGATTTTTTGAAGATGACGCTGGCTGAAGGGTTAGATCTGGCAGTTGCTCTCAGCACCGAGAAAGCCCGTTCTGAACTGATCACCATGCCTGTCATGCTGGAGCTAAGGCAGCAGTTCAAAACGAAAATCAGTCTATTTTCAGGCGTAGATTTCACAGTTTCATTAGAACAGGGGCTCAATGGAGTTTGCGATTATCTAGTGAGTCGCTCTCCAAGCAGTTGTTAGTGCGATCGCCCGTCATCATGCTGGTCGAAGCCAAGAACGAGAACCTCAAAGTCGGTTTCCCTCAGCGCATTGCCGAAATGGTGGCTGCTCAGCAATTTAATCAGCAAAAGGGCAACCCCATCGAAACTGTTTATGGCGTTGTTACGATTGGTACGATATGGCAGTTTTTGCGGTTACCGAATTGTCTAGTAGAGATTGATTCTAGTGAATATTATATTAGTGATGTTGGAAAGATTTTAGGGATTCTGCGTAGTGCGTTGGCTTAGCCTTTCCGGTGGAAAATCACGACTCCTGCTTCAAGCAAATAATCAGAGAGGGCGACGATATTCGCCTGGGTTCCAGCGAGGCGACCCTGCGCCCAGGTAAAGCACTTCATCCGGAGAAGCGCCACGCTGCTCAGGTTTCTCGATAATGCAGCCCCCCAAAGCCTCAAAGAGAATGTCGGGCTGACGCATAAACCACGCGAAGAAAATCATCGTCAACAGCTCGCGACATTGCGAATGGCTGATCCCTTCCCAAGCCATATCAACAAACAGATAGTGCTGGTTGAAATACATGCGAAAGCGGTCTACCGCCTGCGCCTCTGCTGCTTCACAGACCGTAACATAATCCGCTCAGGTTGCAGGCACCCACTGAGGCGTTTCGTCGGGTGACTGTCGAGTAAGAACATGAGTGAGCACAACCATAGATAGCAAAATGCTTCCTTCACAGCTATAGCCTTCGTCAGAGGCCGGGTTGGATAGGGTGATCGCCACCCTTCACAAATCATCAAATTTTCAGGCCGGGTCTAACAGAGCCTCAGCAGTCACTTCAATCGCCGGAAATAGCACAGAGGTAATCCGTTCAGCCCCTCTATACTCCCCTATCTCCTGATATTCATGGGTGTCGGCATTCAGCGCCAGCACCAAAACATAGCCATTAACTGGGTTAATAATCCAATACTTAGGCACCTTTGCCAGACTGTACTCCAACCGTTTATCTACCGTATCGCGGCTCGTATCGCCTGGGCTAGCTACCTCAATCGCCAAGGCAGGCGGATTGCCTTCGCAAAAGATTGCCTTCGTCAAATGGCGCATCGCTTTCCACTAAGCGCGATCGCACACAATCAAATCAGGATCCCTAACATTGTTATCACGAGCGGCTCTAGGGATCTCTATCCCGACGCCGGTATAGGTCGCCAGCTCCGCGCGGATTGCCTCGATGTGCGCATCCAGTAACTTCTGTAGAACTTTAATGATTTCGACACGCAGCGGGCTAGCTTCTGCCATGGTCACGATCTGGCCGTTTACAAACTCCGTTCTTTTACCGTCATAGGGTAACAGCAGATATTCAGTGAGGCGGGTTGTTTTGGTGAGCAAATCAGGCATCTAGCGACCTTTCTTTCACGCGGTTTCCCGATCATAACAAAAGCCGCCATACGTGAGAGTGTACGGCGGCTTCGTGAATTGACTATGGCTTAGTCAGTACATCCTTAGTTGATCAGGCATCATCCAAAGCTGCAATTCCCGGAAGCGTCTTACCTTCGAGCAGCTCCAAGCTAGCGCCGCCGCCCGTGGAAATGTGGCTCATTTTGTCAGCAAGGCCCACTTTCTCAACCGCTGCTACCGAGTCGCCGCCGCCGATGATGGTGATGCACCCCTTTCCGGTGAGGTCGGCCAGGGTGTGGGCGATCGCCTCCGTTCCCGCCGCAAACTTCTCCATCTCAAACACACCCATCGGCCCATTCCAAATCACGCTCTTGCAGTCAGCCAGAGCTGCCTGAAACGTCTTGACAGAATCAGGGCCAATATCTAACCCCATCCAGCCATCGGGGATGCTGTCTACATTCACCGTCTGAGTATTCGCATCAGCTGCAAACCGGTCAGCCAGGACCACGTCCGTCGGCAGCAAAAAGTCAACACCCTTCTGCTTCGCCTTCGCTTCTAACGCCTTGGCCAGATCCAGCTTGTCTTCCTCTACCAGGGAGTCGCCGACGCTCATGCCTCGGGCCTTGTAAAAGGTGAAAATCATGCCGCCACCAATGAAGATCTTATCGACCTTGTCGAGCAGCGTTTCAATCACACCAATTTTGGAAGAGACTTTAGAGCCGCCCACAATTGCAGCCAAAGGGCGCTGAGGATTGTCGACGGTATTCTGCAAATACTTCAGCTCTTTCTCAATCAGAAAACCGGCTACCGCTGGGCTCAGGTACTCAGTCACTCCGGCTGTAGAAGCGTGAGCGCGGTGAGCGGTACCAAAGGCATCATTTACATATAGATCGGCGTTAGCAGCGAGCTTCTTGGCAAACTCAGGATCGTTACTGGTTTCGCCATCGTAAAAGCGCACGTTCTCCAGCAGCGCCACCTGACCGTTTTCTAACCCTGCAATCT
>JBARVU010000495.1:0-3989 GCA_049646425.1 Phormidesmis sp.
GCAAAAAGCACAGATCGCTCTCATTCATTTGCACCCAGGTGTCGGTCGTATTGGTGAGCCCGGTAATGAAGGGCGTTAGGCTTAGTCGCTGGGCGATCTGTTCAGCAATGTCGGCCAGGGAGCTTTCGCTGTACACCTGGGTACGACGATCCATCCGCGCGCGCTGGGCCATATCTTCTGCTAGCACAACCAGTTCTGGCGGCGCTTCTTCTCCAAAGTCAGCTTCTAGTCCGGTAATATGACCGCGAAAGATCTCTTGGGGGCCGGTTTCATCCCCGCTGTACACCACAATGGTTGCGCCGAGTTTGAGAGTTTGGTTGTCTTCGAAGGCGAAGTCGGCCATGCCTCCAGGTTCGCTAGCCACATTGCTAAAGCGCAGCTCCAGGCAAGAGAGTCCGCCCACCTGTTCAGTCATCTCCATGGTCAGCAGCAGTTCGCTGACTTTTGCAAATGATTGCTCGTCAATTTGCACCGTTGGCGTGACGGTATAGACGGCATTGGCAGTGGTAGGGGCTTCAGGCATGGGTTTGCTTGTAAGTTAATCAGCAGATAATCAGCAGACATCAGTCAGCGGACAGTCATCGGTACGACCTAATCAGCACGAACGCGGGCCATTCTCTTTTCGTGATCGCGCAACATCTGGGCCAGCAGCTGCCGGGCTGCCGCTGCTGGGGGGGGTGTTCCCCCTTCACCGCCGGGCTCGCCAGGGGCAGAGGGGGCATCGACGGTACCTACGACCTGGTCAAACACAACAGGCATAACAGCCTCCTTAAAACTATCGACAGCAGAACAGATATGAACCACTTAACTAAAACAGCAGAATTCGACACAGACCCTTATCCTGATTGGAATTGAATGCGTGACCGCAAATCCGCATCTACGCCGACATCAGCCTTAAAGCTGCCAGCATCCGGGCTGATGGTTTGCCCGCCTACCTGGAAGCTGGCGAGATCGCCGGTCAATCCAGCGGCGGGCGGTGGCACCAACCGCAGAGGATCTAACTTCACAGAGGCACTAACAGGACTTTTAAGATTGCCAAACGCGCCCTGGCTGGCAGAGACACCAGCAGCAGAGGCGATATCTCCCAGGTCGAGCGATAATCCGGCACCGCCCGTACCGCCGCCTATAGACAGCCCTATACCCCCACTGCCCGCACCCGCAGAAAAGGCGACCGGCCCTTTGAGGTCAATGCCCTCAGGCACAGTGATCGCCCCGGCGGGAAAGCGCATACTCTCCAAACTGTTCAACGCAGCCAGGGCACGGCCCGCTTGGGGGTTACCGCTTTGGGTGGCGAGCTGGGTGGCGTCCTTTTGAGCCGTGTTTTCAGGTTCGCCCGGCGCGGGGACATCTACGCTGTCAGGGGCCAGGGCATTGTTTTGATCGAACTGGCTGTAGCTGCTGGGTTCAAAAACTTTGTCTTGTTGGGAGAGCGTCAGATTCACGCTGGCGCGGAGAGGCACGCCCGTTGGGGCAAAAAAGTCGATGGTCTCTTTGAACGATTCCACCATGCCTTTAAAGCTGTAGGTGCCCCATTCAAATTCGACAACGGGCGGCGCATTTTGGCTGTCGGGCTGCATGAACTGGGCGATTTTGTCGGTAATTTGCCGCACGTCGCTGCCATCGTGGGTAGTATCGAAAACCAAGTCCATGGTCAGCTTGCCACTGCTCTGGCTGACATACTGTTTCTTGCTGTTGCCAGAGCCCTTTTCTTCCACCGTGTTGCTCACGGTGTACTGCAAAGAAACCGGGTTAAAGTGAACCGGAATCTCCTGGTTTTGATTGCGCCCGCTGAGGACTTTAAAGAAAGCTTTTTGAACGGCGGTCATTGTTTTTCTCCTCCACTGCGGGTCTCGTTCTCTAAGCTCAGGCCCTCGTGGGCCAGGTGCAACTCTTCAATGCCGACGTCCGAACCTTGGGCGTTGAGATCGGCGGCCTTAAATTTCACTGGCAGGGCTTTGTCGAGCTTCCAGGCCAGTCGCTCTTGCCCCTGGTTGTCGTACATACGGATGATGGCGGCCAGACGATAAGCGTAGCCGTGTTCTCGGGTAACCAGCTCAAACCATTTCCACAGGTCGCGGGTGCTGGTCATCCCACGCTTCAAAATCACCGTAGAGAAGGTCACCGGGCCGGAGCGCTGAGCATCTCCATAGTTACGTCCTCCTTCTTTAATCACTTTGGGCTCCATGCTCGCTTCCAAGCCGTTGCATTCAGAGAAAGCACCACTGCACAGCGGCATGTTTTCGCCGCCCCCGGTGGTCAACGGATCTGTTTGGAATTCCACATGGAAGCGAAAGACATGGAGGGGATAGAGCAGATTCTCTTTGACATCACTGGGTATCATGCAACCTCCTGGGGCGTTTGCACCGTAGTGATAAGCGTAGGCAACAGCTGACTTTGGCCATGACTGTTGAGGGTAAGGGTGACGGTAATGCGCTCCACTGGCAAAGCTGGATCGAAGGCGATGCGAGCGATCACCCGACCGCTGTCAATGTCAGATTGAGTCATAGTGGATCTGTCGCATCTTACCGAAAAAGCCTCTTTGGCTGAGCGTCCGCGTAACGCCCCGGCCTCGAACAAACTCTCCATCAGTCCGCGCAGCCCCGTCTCCAAACGACGCCAGAGCAGTGGGCCCGAGGCTTCAAATACTAAAGCTTCCCCTAGACGTTGAGCGGCTCGCAACACAATGCCTATGAGTCGATGAACGCTAGCGGGTCTTATTCGTTCGTCTAAGCTAGTGGTCACATCGGAGAGTAGCCGCAGCCCATTTGGCGTGGAGCCAAAGAGAGAAACGCGCTCAATTAGAGACCGGTTGTTTTGAGGGCTGGGCTGGTAAATCTGCGATCGCCCTAACGCGGGCACTAGCTCTGCCACATCCCCCAAGGGGAGCGTCGCCGCGCTCCGATACGTCCCCTGAACCAGTGCATTGCGGGCCAACAGACCCACCAATACCCCCTCCGGGCTTTCGAGCTGTTCGGGGAGAGTCACGGCCCCAGGCGATCGCACCCAGGGATATACCAGCTGCACGACCCGGCTTACCAAGCCTGCCTGAGAACGATCCTCAGAAGAACGAGTGAGCGCAAAGAGCGCCCCTGCGCTTTCTAAAAAAGCCAGAAGATTTCCATTAGAGAGTATTTCTGTCTGGGGCATGGGCACGGCAGCAACTAGCTGCACGGGCCGCAGCGAAATTTGGTGGCGCTGTTGTTCTAGCCAGCTGACGATCAGGTTCAGGGCTCTGGCCCAGGACTGATAGCCAGTTTCAGTGCAGCGAGGGGCTGGTATGGCGCGAAAACTACGGTCGCGCTCGGGGGCTGACTGGGGGGCCGAGCAGGCCACAAAGCGCTCAGGGGCTTTACGGATTGGGGGAAGATCGCCACTGGGCTCGGTGGGGTCGTCGGCGATCGCATCACACAGATCTGGCAGTGCCAAGAAGGAGACCTCTGAGAGGCCATACAGATGACCGATGCCGTGCCAAGCAGCGCGATCGCTGGGATTGCCGTCCAACACACCAGGCCCATCGGCCCGATAGCCTGGAATGAGCTGGGAGACAAAGGAGATGCGATCGCTGCGTCCCGTCGCAATCGGCCAAGGATCGCCCATGCGAACCACATAGCACCGCCGCCCGCCCTGCACAAAGAAAGCGCGAACGGCAGCCCCTAAATACGTACTGCCCACCCGAACAGAATCAGCGGAGATCAGGCGTTCGTCCGGAGCAAACAGCTGGTTAAACACGGCCCAGCTATCGATGGGGACGGGCACATCTTCCAAAGAAATGTGATCGGCGGCATCTGTCTGCGCGCCAGGACGGGCATAGGGGCCGCTTTGCCAGCCGCGATCGCGCAACCATGCTGCAATGGCTACGGGTACAGGCGATCGCCGCCGACCGACAAAGCCGACAAAGCAGGCCACATCCGATCGATTGGGATTGATCGCGACCAGCGGTGCTTGTGCGGTAAACCTGAGCCCTGTCATCGCTTTAACCTCCTCAACCT
>JBARVU010000496.1:0-7314 GCA_049646425.1 Phormidesmis sp.
CTGCGAGAGGGTTTGTGAAGTCATTTCAACAGCGGTTCAAAGAGCACTCAAAGTTGAGCTAAAGCCTGATAGGACGATTAGAACAGTAAAAGTTGAGAATCTTGTGAGGGATTCTCTGTTAAAGCCAGGTTTTCTCCAACTTTTCTTTAACTTCTTCTCTCTTGCTCAGCCACCCGCCGCTTTACCCGCATACCGCTGTCAGGATTTAGAGATCTCGAATCGATCCCGGCTTCCACCAAAAACTGAGCAAATTCGGGATAGTCGCTAGGCCCTTGACCGCAGATTCCCACCTTACGCCCGGCCGCGTGAGCTGCTTTAATAACATGCCGAATGGCGATTTTCACGGCCTCATCCTGTTCGTCAAACAGATCGGCCAGGGCTGCTGAATCGCGGTCTACGCCTAAAATCAGCTGAGTGAGGTCATTACTTCCAATCGAAAAACCGTCGAAGCGCTCAGCGAACTTATCGGCTAGGAGAACGTTAGCAGGAATTTCGCACATGACATAAATTTGCAGACCGCCAACGCCGCGCTCTAGCCCATTCTCTGCCAGGATTTTCAATACTTTGTCAGCTTCTTCCAATCGACGACAGAAAGGCACCATGATGATGACATTCTCAAAGCCCATTTCCTCTCGGACTTTTCGCAGTGCCTGACACTCCAACAGAAATCCAGCGCGATAGCGATCGCTATAATATCTTGAAGCACCTCTAAAGCCCAGCATGGGGTTAGACTCTTCCGGCTCAAAGTCCTTGCCGCCAATCAGGTCAGCGTACTCGTTCGTCTTAAAGTCACTGAGCCGAACAATCACCGGGTGCGGATATTGAGAAGCTGCAATCTTACCAATGCCCTGCGACAGATTTTCTACGAAGTAGTCGCGCTTGTCATCAAACCCTTGGGTCATGTCACGAATTGTCTGCCAGGCTTCGCGATCTGCCAAATCGTTATAGTGAATCAGCGCCATTGGGTGAATTTTTATCAGATTGTTGATGATAAATTCCATGCGCGCTAGCCCAATGCCCTCAGCGGGTAGCTGCCACCAGTCAAACGCGGCTCCCGGACTGGCAATGTTCAGCATAATTTGGGTCTTCGTCTCGGGCATGTCGCTCAGGTCAACGTCGATAGAGTCAAAGTCGAGCCGACCTTCGTAAATGTAGCCTTGGTCGCCCTCTGCGCAGGAGAGCGTCACGTCCTGTGCGGCCTGCAAAATTCGACTGCCATCGCCGGTTCCAACCACAGCCGGAATCCCTAACTCTCGGCTGACAATTGCGGCGTGGCAGGTACGCCCGCCGTAGTCGGTGACAATTCCAGCCACTTTTTTCATCACGGGCACCCAGTCAGGATCCGTCATTTCCGTGACGAGGATGCTACCGGCTTCTACCTGATCGATATCTTTTGCGCTGAGGACTCGGCAGACTTTCCCGGCGGCGATCGCCCCCCCAATGCTCAGCCCGGCAGCCAGAACTTTTCCCGATTCTTTCAGCTTATATGTTTTCAACAAACTGCCGGTCTGCTGAGACTGCACCGTCTCGGGCCTAGCCTGTACGATAAACAGCTCATCGGTATTGCCGTCTTTGGCCCATTCCATATCCATCGGGCAGGCGTAGTGTTCTTCAATTATTACTGCCCAGCGTGCGAGTTTTAAAATCTCGTCGTCGCTGAGCACAAAGGCATCCCGCTCTTTACCGCTGGCGTCCACCGTTTTCACCGTCGTCTTGAGGCCGTCGGTGGCATAGATCATCTTTTTAGCCTTCGTGCCTTTTTTCTTCTCAATAATGGGGCGTAGCTGCTCGTTCTTCAGCAGTGGCTTAAAAATAGTAAACTGGTCGGGCGTCACGCTGCCCTGGACAACAGTTTCACCCAGCCCCCAAGCACCTGTCAGCAAAACCGCGTCAGGGAATCCGGTCTCTGTATCAATAGAGAACATAACCCCAGCGCAGGCTTTATCAGAACGCACCATTTTCTGCACGCCAACCGATAGCGCTATGCTCAAATGATCGAAGCCTTTTTCCTGGCGATAGCTGATGGCTCGGTTTGTAAAAAGCGAGGCGAAGCACTTACGGCAGGCTTCCAATAGCTCCACTTCGCCGCTAATGTTCAAAAAAGTTTCTTGCTGACCTGCAAAGCTAGCATCTGGCAGGTCTTCTGCGGTGGCGCTGCTGCGCACGGCGACATCTAGTTCTTCAGTCCCGTAGCGCTGGCTGAGCGCTTTGTAAGCTTGCTTGATATCGCGGGTTAAATCTGCCGGGAACGGTGCTCTCCTGATTATTGTGCGAATGGCCTTTCCAGTGGCTTCAAGGGATTGCTTACTCTGTTCCCAGGCCGTTAGCTGGGACTGAATTTGAGAGCCTAGCTGATTGGCTTCGATAAAGGCTCGGTAGGCATCAGCTGTGATTGCAAAACCGCCTGGAACTTGAATTCCTGCCTGGGTTAGTTTCCCTATCAGCTCACCCAGTGACGCATTCTTGCCGCCTACCCGTTCAACGTCCTGATTGCCTACTGTCTCTAGCCAAGCAATCCGCTCACTACTTTTCATTTGACACTTGCCTCTCGTAATTCAGCCTTATCTGGTCTTGCAAAGGGTCAGGCGATGAATTGGCATGAAATCCCCATCACTGCTTTGTATCTAGACACGTACGAACTTCTCTAAGTGACTTAACAGTGAGTCTACAAAACAAAGTTGAGGAATTCATGTGGAACCTGGCGTGCCGACTACCATCGATACCATCCCCACAAAGTCCTCACATTTCCCTTTTATGCTTGTAGTCTAAGCCACATCACTGACAGAGAAAACTTAAAGAAACCCCGATAGCGACTTTGAGACAAACGCTTCTCGAAGTTTCTTGTACTTATCTTGGTGCTGAATGAGAAGAGCCGGTAGCAGGCATACGATTTTCTGACTGATCGAAGGATCTGACCAGCAAGACAGGAATACTGAGAATACCTATTAGCATCACAAGCCCGGTCATTATCCAAACCATCCATCGGGTCGGGCGATAGCGATTGCTTTCAATTTGTTGAAAAGTCACGCCATAGCGCCAGGCCGCTAATCCGATCACTACAACGCCTGACAACACTAGGCTGATGCCTAATACTTGAGAGTTTAAAAATGGGTGGGTGGCTTCAATCGGCTGTTGGGCAACAAAGCTAATTTGCTTTAAAAAGATACCAAAGCGGGCGATCGCAAAGCCAAATCCAATCAGCGCAATCGACGTTCGCAGCCAGGCTAAAAAAGTACGCTCATTGGCCTGATGTTCTCTTTGCCGGTCAATATTGGAAAGTGGAGGCATGGTTCGGTGGGTTGAGAAGCTAACGAGATGATAGCAAGCAAAGTCACAATTTCCTCACAGTTGCCGCTGTTACTCTGCCGCCTATCATATTGATCGCACAAGAAATTCGCAACGCTTTCCTCAAATGACCTGCTTATATATGCTATGACGAATGATTGCTATCCTCTTGCTGCTTCACACTTCATTTGAACGCTTTAACAACAGCATCAAGCGGCCCTTTAGGACATTCGCCGGTAGTGGGGCCACTTCCAGTTCACAATCTCATCTTGATCCTTACCATGTTCGTAAGCGTAAGGCGATGCACTCGATGATTTTGTTTTTCATCCGCTCTTTTACATAGGCCGCAGCAGAGCCTTAGCTTGGGCACCCGGTTGACTACATCAATCACCAGATTAAAACGGTTAGTCTGATTGTTGATTGCTAGCTTCAAGGGCGTATTGATGTTGCCTTTCTCTTTGTAGCCTCGGACGTGAATGCGTTCTTGATTGGAACGGCGATACACCAGCTTAAGAATCAGCCAGGGATAGCCGTGAAAGTTGGAAGCGTCAATAGCCCGTACTGCCACAGGGCAATCGGCAGCAGATGTAAGTCTTCGCCGAGCTGCTGTCGGGCTTCTGCGATCGCAGTTTTAGAAACGGAGAGATCGTCTTGCAAGTATTGTAGAAACTGAGCAAAAGTTGTTTGTGTCATGGGGCAACTCCACACGCGCAATGGCTTCATTGGCCTCAGCGTACAGAGAGAATGTGTGGACTTTGTGTTGCTGCTTCAGTCCAAGGCTTTATTCAAG
Source organism: Phormidesmis sp. (assembly GCA_049646425.1). GTDB lineage: Bacteria > Cyanobacteriota > Cyanobacteriia > Phormidesmidales > Phormidesmidaceae > Phormidesmis. Next base: position 4,076 of record JBARVU010000496.1, read on the forward strand.
CAGACCGGCTCCAGACAGATCAGGCAGACCAGTGCAGCAGCGTTTTAATTTGACCAGCGATCTCATTCGGTTCAAAGGGCTTTGTAATCACACCTGCCACGCCAAGCCTTTCGAGCGCCTGGCGTTCGCATGATCTGGCCCGAGCAGTCAGAAAAATAACGGGAATATCTTTCGTATGGGGATTTGACCGAAGCTTGTGGAGTATAGCAATGCCGTCTAATTCTGGCATGACCACATCGAGTAAAATCGCATCTAACGGCTCAGAGTCGGCCAGTGCGAGTGCTTCTAAGACAGACGTGGTCGTGAGTACCTTCCAGTGGATCGTAGCCTCTAATGAGATCTTAGTAATAACCAAGATTGATGGTTCATCGTCAATGACCAGCACTTGTCTAACCATATTCTGCCTTGCCATTCTTGGAGTTCGTCCGCGCTTCTTTCTACCCTGGGCAAGAATACTGCGTATGTTAAATGGTCGCGGTCTGAGGTCTCAGGGACCTCACAGGCTATGGTTTTTACGAAAAACGATGCTTTTTATAATTGCTCTTAAGTAGAGCGGGTGTCAGATCGCCTTGTCAAGTATACGTAATAACACGGGAATAATAATACGGAAAATGAAATTCAAGAAAAAGTGGGTGATTTTGGCGATTAACCAGCAGGAATGGTGAAATAAAAGCAGCTACCTTCGTCTACCGTACTCTCTACCCAAATACGACCGCCGTGCTGCTCAACAATGCTGCGGCAAATAGCCAGACCCAGACCATTCCCCCCTTCCTGCCGGGTGCTGGAGGCGTCTACCTGGCTAAAGCGCTCGAAGATCTTTGAGCGCTGCCCGGCGGGAATGCCCCGGCCCTGGTCGCACACGGCAAAGCGGACGGCTGCTGCACCGCTGCCAGGGCTCGCTGCGGCGGTGGTAGCGTCTACGGCTGTATTACAGCGCTCAACCGCCAGATGAATAGTAGAGTTAGCCGGTGAGAACTTAACGGCATTGTCGATAAGATTGGTCAAAACCTGGCTGAGGCGATCGCGATTCCCCCCTATCTCAAGCCCTGGATCTTGCACCACCAGCTCAATATTTTTTGCATTCGCAATCAGCCGAAAGGTCTCCTTCACCTGACGAGTAAGATCTTGCGTGTGCAAAGGCTGCAAGCTTAGCGTGTTTCTGTCTGCGGCCAGGTATTCTATGTCTAGAATATCGTTGACCAGCCGAACCAGCCGCTGAGAGCTCTGAGCGACAACCTGTAGCAGCGCCTGCCCTTGCTCAGACTGCCTGGATGCGTGATGCTGTAGCAGCAGCTGTATCCCCCCATGAATGGCCGTTAGCGGTGTGCGCAATTCGTGGCTGACGACGGAAATGAACTCGTCTTTTAGCCGATCAAAGCTCAGCCGCTCAGCAATGTCTTCGTCAATGCCCTGAGGCAGCTCAGCCGTCCGGGCTGCTAACTCCCGGTCGCGTGATTCTAATAGAGCTTGATTCTCTGCCAGAAGCTGCTCTATCTGCTGCTGCAAATCTGCAAACGTCTGCTGAATCTTGGCAGCGTTGAGCGCCCGGACAATACTTTCGACAGTGATGACGCCCAAGAGGGTTCCCTCACTGTCGACTACGGCTAGCCGGGAGGCGGACTGCTGCAACTGCTGAAGAATGTAGGCAACATCTGCGGCTTCAGTCTCAGTTAAGAGGGAGATTTCGGGTGTCATCATTGAGATAATACTGGTGCCAGCTATCGGCTGCTTTGAAGCAATCAGCCGGATGAGCTCTCGCTCGGTGAAGTAGCCGACCGGGCGCTGCTGGTCGACCACAATCGCATAGCTGGCGTGCGCTTCATCCATTTGAGCGATCGCCTCTACAACCAGGGTTTCGGGCGTTATCGTCAGTGGCGCAGCGACGACGGTTCTATCGCCTGAAAAGAGAGGAACTGAGGGAAAATCTTCAACAGCCATAACCATCCTCTGAGAGCACTGTATCTGTGGATATGCTTCTCGGTTCTTCTAACCTATCGATAAAATGTGACAATCCTGTGGGGAAATAGTGAGAACAGCGCTATATCTGCTCGTTATCTTTAGCGCTATTACGGCAATCCGCTCTCTTTGCTCAATCTGGCTCAGCAGCTATATGGCCGGGTTCCTCAAGCCTGGCTACTGCAAGTGCCTAGCGAAAGCTTTGAGTTTGGCGAAGGGCTCTCCTCTATTGCTAAGCAGGGTTGCGATCACGCCGTCAGAACCATTGAGCAGTTCTCAAAACCTACCAGCAGCCCGCCTGGATGGCCCAAGCAGCCCGCACAAAATCAGCTTGAAGCAGGCAGCGCGTCAGAAGGAGAAATGAACATGGAGATCAGCAGCCCAGTTCTATCTCGCTGCCGCCTGACCGTGCAGGGACTGGTTCAAGGTGTGGGCTTTCGCCCCTTTGTCTATCGGCTCGCAACCGCGCTCAAGCTAACAGGCGGCGTCCAGAATACGGCTCAGAGCGTGGTGATCGAGATTGAAGGTTTGCCGCAAATGCTCGCAGCATTCCGGCAGCGGCTGACGCAGGCGGTTCCCTCTCATGTGCACATTCAGTCAATAGAGCAACAGCGACTGCCCGCTAAAAGTTCCGACCGGTTTGAGATTTGGGCTCTAGACATCAATAAGGAGGGTCAGGCGCGCGCATCCTGCCAGACTTAGCGACCTGCCCAGATTGAAAGACTGGGCGGCTTTCAGCTATTAGTAGATGCGTGAAATCCAGTAGCGGTTGATCGCTTGTGCCAGCGCAAAGGTCGCCCGGACAAACCCCTAGCGCTGATTTACCCTACGCTGGCAGCGATTCATCAGGACTGCGAAGTCTCTGACGCCGCTCAAGCGCTTCTGACCTCGGCGCAGGCTCCTATTGTCTTACTTCCCACGCGGGCTGGGCGCACGGTGCTAGCGGCGGAGATTGCGCGGCGCAATCCGGATTTGGGCGTCATGCTGCCGGCGACGCCGCTGTAGAAGACTATCGCAAAGCGGTAGCGTCTACCGCACCGCCTAGTGCTAAGCCAGTGTCCTGTAATCATTGGATAAAGCGCACGGTCTTTCTTGCCCAAAGGGCAGTGCTTCAGGCAAATACTCGGTGCTGATTTATCGTTAGATACAGCTTATGCTAAGGAACGAGGATTTAATAGGATCCAATTCTAAAGCGATTGCGGGCGAGCCACATAGTTCCAGTTTGGTAGGTCGTCATCAAAGACAATCGGCATCTGCTGCTTAAAGTCATCAGTTGCTTTTCT
>JBARVU010000497.1:0-33695 GCA_049646425.1 Phormidesmis sp.
TTATGTAGCATTCTATGAATAAACAAACGCTCTCTCAACTGTTTCGTCCAACTCTCCGGTGGGTAGTGATGGGCAGTAAAGGTCTGATAGTGAAAAGTGGGCCTAAAATAAATCCCCGAAAGGGGACAGGGTGGCTTAAGACCGAGAATTAGAGGCAGCTCACTGGTGTCAAGATACAAAACAAGGCAGTGATCAACGTTTAACTCGGCTGCATACTTACAGAGTAAGCGCCACTCCCTAAGACGATTCAGCGCCTGAGAAAAAGCATATTTATGCGCTTCGAGGGATTGAAATTCTTGTGCAGAAACAGGTATAAAATTAATAGAAGCTTGCGGATATTTATCGACAGTTTTGATAACGTCTAGGTGCTTCTCTACGAACTGAGGAGACACCACGATATCGAGCATTATGGGGAGCTCATTCTCACCACAATAGCGAATTAGATGGCGAATATAGTTGGCGTGATGTCCTACACACTCCAAGTCAAAAAGCATAATCCTTCTAGGCTTCGTCAAACGTGGATCCGACGTCTTTGGGTTGCTCATAAACGTTAAATTTTTTCCTCCTTTAATAAAGTAAGAATCTATACCCATGTCTTCAATTTAGCTGTGAGCGCCTGCTTTTATAAATAGAATAGTAGTTAGCTTTGTCTACCGCCGGTTCCCTCAATTTTTCAAGTGCAAGAATCGACTTAATCGATATCACGCAAAAGATAAACCAGCCGATAGTTCTAGCTGTCAAAAAACCGATAAAAACATCGGAGTAACTACCCACGAGAAGAATGATCAGAATCTGAAGAGCCCAGCGAAATTCTACTAGTCCATAATTAAAGGCGAGAATAATGGTTCTCCTCACTACAGTCACTACACTGAAGAATAGTAAAACTACGCCTGGAAAACCTAGCCCTAATAATAGATCAAAGTAGTTACTGTGAGAGTTTCCGTAGTTGTAGCCCGTTGCATCAATGACGCCTTGCTCTAAGATTTTATTAAACCAGAAAGCATTCAAGCCATAGCCGAAAGGCTTTTCTAGCGCCCTCGGTAAGAGATACTCCCAAAGTACATCTCGACCTGATAGCGTCGGGTTCTTGCCAAGAACCTCAACAATAATGAATTCCTGAGAAAAATATACTAAGGGGATACCTATACAAAAGATATAGACTAGAAAAACGAAAATCAAGTTTCGAGCCCTCATGCCTTTTATACGCTCGATAAAAAAGAAAGGAAGAATAGAGCATGAGAGAATAAATCCAACTACAGACGTTTTCGCGCCGCAGAAAAAGAGCAGCCACAAGCAGATACCAATAACAGACAGTATGAATATTTTAGAAATGCGACTTCTAATATTGTCCCATTCCATTGCGAAAGTGTAGGCAATGCTAACTACCGCCAAAGCCATGCTGCCAGCCAGGACGCTTTGGTGTAGAAAAACGCCCCTCCAGGACACCCCCCCATGCTGACCAATACTCAACCCTAACTCAGGGATAAAAATCAGATATAGACAGCTCAGAGCGCCCATAAACGCTAGCGTTTTGCTAACAAACCCAATGATTTTTCTGAGGCTGTAAGTCGTTACTAAATAGCCGACGAGGATGTACTGAACGATTAAAGATCGAAAAGAGGCAAACGTTATCGATAGGTTAACTGACCAAAAACACGATAGACCGCTGAGAATTATTAATGAAATAATCCAGGGATCTTTCAGCAGGACGAACAAGATACGTCTACCCTTCACAGCGATGAATACACCCGCCAAGAGATAGAGCGTGCCGAACCAACCCATCGCGACCACCCTAGGTGGCAGACTAGTCCATAGGTAGTAGGTGATAATCCAGTATGGAAGCAGAGGATAAAGTGTTTTTAGCATTGAACTCTAGGATGCAATCTGAAGCACTTTATAAGGGGTGAATCTATACGAAGGGTTACTTTGATATACTATGAGACCCAGCATTTGACACTCTCAAACGTGCTTGAATCCTCAACGCCACTAGCTGAACGAGGAAGGCAAGAAGTATGGAGAAAGCAACGAATACAATAATATTAAACGGAAATATGAGGTTTCTAAAAAACGAAAATTCCAGAAGACACACGTGTACTAAGTAGATTTCTAAAGTCAGACCCGCGATCAGAGTGACTGTCGGCTCGACGATTGGTCTGCTCAGAAAATCCTTGACTCGACGGTTCGTCGAAATTAAGAAGAGAGATGCAATGATGATGATAATGAATAAGTTGAGTAGGAAGTAATAGTTTTGTAGTAAGTTCAGGACAACCAAAGCTTTTACAGAAACATAGGCAAAAGATGCAGCGATAAACGAACCGAAGGCTACATATTCGTTGGACATACGGATTAAAAAAGGATTTTTGAGACTTATTTCTTTAGCGACCAGGCCGCCTAATACCATCATCTGAAAATAAAAAATCCAGTTGATCGGATTGAGCGGATGTAAGTAGGTATCCGCTACTTGAAGCCCGTCTGCGTTGAGAGACGAAAAATATGTCGTTAAGAAGGGAATAGACAAGAGGGCAAAGAGGATTCGCAAGTATTTTCTATCTAATTTTGAAACAAAATAGTAGGGTATGTAGAAAACCAACAGCTGAGTAATAAAACCAAATTGTGTGGGCCATATTGCAAGCCTTACAAAGCCTATTAGAGTTCCATCCCATTGGCTATCCAGCAGAATTATAAATATCCCTACTACAATCAACAGTGACGGATAGATTCTGGTCAACCGGCGCCAGAACCACGGCCCAAAGCTTAGCTTTTGGTTGCTTTTGCTGAGGGCCAGGCCAACGCCAGAGAGCGAAAAAAATATCGAGTTTCCTAAAACCCCGTCTGCGGCTAGCTGCGGTATGGGGTAAAATTGCCCCATATGCGAGTTCACAATTAGGGCGATCGCAAAAAAGCGCAAAAAGTCAGTCGCTAACGTGCCTTTATCCGCAGTAGGCGATGGTGTTTGAGGTTTTGTCTGAATCATCTGAGGAGGCTCTAGCTAATTAGGCTGATCTGATCGGGTGTCCAAGATAACTTTCAAAGCGCACTAGCATCTTCTATCAGACTTTTATAAAGCTCAACGAACTTGATAGCTTGCTGCCTGGAGTCAAATGCCCTTTCCGCTTTCTGCCGCGCATTGACAGCTAGCTCGGCATACCTGCCCTGATCGCCTAGCACCCATTCTATGCCCTTGCCTAAGTCCGCTACCTCAAAGGGCGATGCTAAGTATCCATTTTTCTGGTGATCAATCATATCGGGCATTCCCCCAATCTTGAAGGCGACGCAAGGAGTGCCGCAGCCTAACGCTTCCATGACGGTGTTAGGAAGATTGTCTTGAATAGAAGGCGCGACAAACACATCTGCCGCGTTGTATACCAGCGCTAAAGAAATTTCGTCATTAAACCGACCCAAATAGTGTGTCTTAAAAGCTAGAGGCACAGGATCTGTAGGGGCTTCTTCCCCTAAGATAGCCAGCTCAAGGGTATCATTGCCTTGCTGCTGCTGCAAATTCAGGGCTTCTATTAAATACTTAAAGCCCTTTCGAGGATCCCCTGTCGTACTGCCTGCAACAAATAGCAGCAGCTTTTTGTCTTGAGGCAGATTTAGAATCTTGCGAGCGGCTTGCTTCAGTCCTGGCCGGAAGACATCAGTATTGAGGCCGCCTGCGATAACTTGCACGCTCCGGTGCTTAAAAAGCGTGCTCTCATTAGCGCAGTTTGCCAGCCATTGGCTAGGGGTAACAATCGTTAGCGATAGATCGCGCCAGGCTTTGATTTTGCGCTGTAAAGTATGAAACGACACGTCTTTTTGCTTTTGACTACGCAGGATAGGGCAGCTGCCGCACTGATTTTTGTAGCGATCGCACCCCTGAGTATAGTGACACCCCCCTGTAAATGGCCACATGTCATGAAGCATCCAAACAATGGGCCTGTTGATCTTCTTCAGCGTTTCGATCTGCAGAAAACCATTGCACACCCAGTGCAACTGGACGACATCCGGATTTATTGCCGATATCGACTTGGCTAAGCTATCTGGAAACCACTGAGATGAAAACATCACCGAATCGCGCCCTGGATACTTCCGCAGCGGTAGTCGGTTGAAAATAGGGCCTAGCTTCGTTATCACCGAAGTGTCCCTGACTACAGCCGCAGAACTTGTCTGCTTGTCGCGAACCAGCATCTGCGAAGACACCCCCACTTTGTTTAGGCCCTCGTGCAGGCGATAGGCCGCTCTGGCCGCGCCTCCATCAATATCAGACGTACTTAAATGGAGTATTTTCATCGTGCTGTACTCACTTCTCTACAGGTATCCTTAATGGGCTGCTTCATTCTTCGTAGCGCTCAGACTGAGCTTCATTAAAGCCGTTAGACTGAGAGGCTGTTAGCCTGAGTGCTCGCAATTTCCCGCAGCTCTTCGTAAAGCTTCAACGCCTTGGCCACCTCTTTGCCATGCTGGGTCTTGAGCTGGTTGACAGCTTCGGAATATCCGGTTCTGAAGCCTTTCTGAGAGAAAACCGTCTCAAAGGGAACCGGCGTGAGTTCTAAATCCAACTGCTTTTCTATCAGGCGACAGATAGACTGAGGATGAGCGATCAGGTCGTCAATATCGCAGAGCAAGCAACCATCTGAATGATGCTTCAGAAAGCTGCAAATTCGATAGTTATAGACTATCCACGCTCTTAACCCAATCACAGGCCGCCCTACAATCTGCTTATCTGTCGCCCGTCTAATCAGCGAATCTGCCACTGAAAGCGGGTTTCTAATCAGCAGCAGATGCTTCGCCTCTGGAATGACATCGTGCCAAGCATTTAAAAATAAAGCCGTGCGCGGGTCTTTCCAGCCCCACTGGGACAGGTGCTTTCTAGCCTGAACCAGCGCTATAGCCGTTTGCTTTTCCGAGGCATTAAACCTATTTGTCAATCTAAATTGATAGCGGGGGAAAGGGCTGGTATGAAGCCTTTTGAGCATTTTATCGTGAAGGTCAAAAAAAGCCTTGTCTTCGTGATGGCCGTTGTAAGCGCTGTCCGTACTAGCGGCAGCTAAGTTAAGCAGATCTGACCCGACAAACAAACCGCATTCGCTCAGATATTCTGCCATTAGTGAGGTGCCACTTCTATGCATTCCGGTGACAATAAGTATTTTAGAATCCATACCAGTTGATTCCTCTGCTAAGGTTTTGTGGGCTGCTGTAGAGAAGATCTTATGATCTTTGAGAGTTTCCTCTTGACTCTAGTAGTAAATCGATGATCCTCAACTTTTCGATAGCATTGGTCAGCATAGGCTTGATCAGGCGCTAGGCCAACAGGTGCCTTCAGTGGAAAGCTGAGCGGGAAAGTCTCTAGCTCTGAGCGGGGATCTTGCACACTGACGGTATGCGTCGCCTCTGCATCAAATCCAATGTTCGAAATCAAATTGACCGAAGGAACAATCGATGCACCAGAGTTAAGAAACCGAGCGAAAGACCACTGGTGATCCCAAGCATCTGTTTTACCGCTGCTGAAAACTGCGTCATACGCTTTCTTGCGACTGAGAAAAAGTCCATCATTGCAAAGGACATCTCTAACCCGCTGCTGCGCTTCTGGGTTTGTCCATGTCTTCATAGAAAAGTCGTAGTGCTGCCAGGCCCGTCGCCACGAAGCCCAGCCCCACACAGTCGTATAGTGGGAAAAATGATAGCTTTGAAGGTCGCTTTTCCATTCCTTCAATAGATTCGTTCCGCTGACCATCATAACGCGCTGATCGTTGCGGTACTTTTCGAGTAGCTGATCACAGAACTCAAAAAACAAAGGATGCGGTAAGCAGTCATCTTCCAAGAAAATGGCTTCCTCTACATTTTCAAATACCCAGTCGATGCCACTAGCAGGACGGCGACCGCAGCCCATGTTTTGGTCGGCGTAGTCTTTGAATACTTCGCAGTTCCAGTCGACCTGTTCGACGATCTTACGGGCGGCTGCGCAGTTTTCTGCTTCGCCAGGGCGATTGGCGCGAGGCCCGTCGGCAATTACAAATAGCTTGGCAGGACGAGCCTGACGAATAGCATCGAACACCTTTTGGGGGGGGGTGGGACGGTTAAAAATGATTAACGCGACGGGTGTTTTCATTGGTTAGCTACTAACAGCGCTGGAAGTAAGTTGATCGCTCCACAGACCCAAATTTACGGAGCTTCTACCTAGAGAATTGACGGTTTATGGACTTACTGGCTTGTAGCCATAAGCTTTGTAAGTCTTTTCAGCAACGTAGGCCCAGCTCCAGCGCTGAGCAAGATCAAAGTTCTGATGACCTATTTGGTCTACTTGGGTGGGATGGTTTGTAGCAAAGCTCATCGATTTAGAGAGCCCTGCCTGATCGCCGGTGTCGTACAGGAGCGCTCCCGCTCCCTGCAAGGTATCTTTAAAGAATCCCACGCTGGGTGCGATGCAGGCTTTCCCGAAGGACATGGCAAGCAGAGCAACGCCGGAGGTTGTAAAGACGCCATAAGGGAGTAAAACACAGTTTGCAGCATTTATGTAAACCTGCATGTCATCGTCTTCAATCGCCTCAGGGACGAAGAGTATATTTTTACTATCCCCAATTGCAAGGGCTATGTCTTCCTCCAAATTAGCTTCGCAAAGCTTACCTGCGATCACCAGATACGAATCATTCTCTTGAATCGCCTTGAAGGCATTGATGGCTTCGAGTACGCCTTTATAGCGGTAGATTCCGCCGATGAGTAAAAATACAAAGTCACGCTTGGGTAGATATAGCTTGGCCCTAGCCTCTTCAGATGAAATTTCGTTTCTATAAATGTCTATATAGTTACCGTGGGGAATGACGTGGACTTTTTGTTCTTTGTCATGCAGTGCAAAGAATTGAACGACGCTATCTCGGGTACTTTCGCAATGAACGATAAACCCATCGATAAAGAATCCCAGCGCTTTGGCCTGCAGCGGGGAAATGTTGTTTGTATTGTCGCCTAGCTTATCTTTTAACTCATGCACAGTCCAAACAGCTTTTATCTTAAATAGCTTTAAAAACGTGATCTGAGCAATAAAAAAGATGAGTTTGGCGAGTCTTGTCACTTCGCTTTTACCTAGCAGAAAAGGATGGAGCGTATGAAAGTGAAGAACTCTAACTCCTTTGCGCGCTAAAACTTTGTGAATGAAAAGTGTACTCCACCTTAATTCTTCTACTAGAATTCCATATTTGTATAGATGCTTTGAAAGCAGGGCTTTATAAGGATTACTTCTCCAGTCAGAGATGAATATCGATATATGTTTATGCATGTTCTTAGGGTACGGTTGGGCTCACTCTATCGGACTTTTTCCAGGGATACAGATCAGATCGTTAACGTGATCTTCAACTTTCTTTCCAATCACTTCTCGAGAAAATTTCTGCTGTAGCAGAGATATCGCGGCCTCAGTTAGCGCCGCCGACATATCTTGGTTTGACCATAGGCTATCTATGGCTTCTACGATGTCATCAACGGGATCGCGGATGAGCACATGGTAGTTATCTCGGGCTTCAATGCCTTCAATCCCTTTGGATGTGGTCACAACTGGCATCCTCGCAGCAAAAGCTTCAAGCACCTTGAGTCGCGTCCCTCCACCCTGAAGCAGAGGCACTACCGCGACGCTGGCTGCTGCCATATACGGGCGAATATCGTCAACTCGGCCGGTAACGATGACGTTTTTATTTCGGTGAGAGGCTTCCAGCATGTCTGCTGTGGGAGATTTCCCAACTAGAAGCAAGCGAGCGTTCGCATAGTGCTGCTGAAGTTTAGGAAGAATCTGATCGATCAGTATATGAGCAGCCGTTTGGTTGGGTGGATATGAAAATGTTCCAGCAAAGAAAAGGGTATGAGGATTAGGGTCTAGTGCCGGCAGAAGCGAATGGGGATCTGCGTAAACGGGCGCGTAAAAGCTTTGCTCGATACCGTTTGGAACGATCCTAACGTGAAGCTGCGAATCGTACATTTCCTTCAAGAGATCGGCATCTTCTTGACTGCAAACCCAGACTTGATCAGCTTTCCGGACAAAGTCTTGTTCGATGAACCTCAGTTTTCGGTTCTGGATGGTTTTCCTGAGGCGGTCGCCCAGGGTATTTGAAGGAGGCTGAGTTTGAGTCAGCAGGTTTGCTTCAATATTGTGCTGGTCAAGAACGATAGGGCAGGATGTGATTTCTTTTATCGTCGGAAGATACAAATAGAGCCAAAGCTCCTCGAATATGATGAGATCTGGCTGAAACTTTTGAAGAAACGATTTAAGTTCCTGGCTGATCTCATCTCGATAGCAATCGTCGACCAAAGGATGGCAGCTAGGTTCAAGCCACCATCCTACCTTTTGTCTGAGAGAACGTGCAGATGGAGCGGTTGTGACCGGACAGTTTTGCCAAAGCGAAATATGAGGAAAGTTTTCTTGAGAGACCGAACTGTATGAGCCAGGCACAGAAAAGACGGCGACAGTCCCAAGTTGAGCGGCGATATTAATATTTTGCCAATTGCGAAGCGCGGCACCTCCCATAGGTGGATAAGGTATCTGCCGCGTCAGAAATAGAGTTTTGATGCCGTCTTTCATTCTTGGGTGAATCTAGAAGATTTAGCTACATTAACGCTGTAAGTAATCTGTAGGCAGAGAAAGGGGAGAAGTAGAAGATACCGATAAACTTGGAAAGCTCAGACGTCTAATGCTTAAGCAACGCTACGGTGTAGCCTAAACGAGCATATATGTAGCATTTTAGTTCTAACCTTTTCAAGTTATAGGGAGGAATTAGAAGATTAAAGAGAAATTTGGGGGAGCTAATCATGGCTTTGATTTCAGATAGCGCTAGCGTGTTTCTTTCTTTTCTGTCCAATTGCTTCTGAAGATTGAGCTGTACTGCTCTGGATACCCCTTGCCAGTATGACCTGTCAATAAACCACTGCTTTCTAAGACGAGACGCTGAAACATGGTGCTTGACCGAAGCTTGTGGGTGGTAGCGAATCTCATAGTCGAGAGAGTTTAACTGGTCTCGAACGTATACTTCTTCGTTTGAGAGCAAATTTTTACCTTTTCTACCCAACCGAGTTTCAAATCCTCCAATTTCTTCGATGACCTCTTTCGGAAAGGCCATGTTTGCGCCTGCGGCATACTTATTTCCTTTCAAGATGATTGGGGTATCCGACCAGTCGATGACTGTCAGGTATGGCAAAAGCTTGTCTGATAGCCAGTCAGGTCTAGGCTCTTCCCATATCGGTTCAACCTTCCCGCCAACGCATCCAGGCCGAGGTTCGCTAGTATTAAAAACTTCTAGGATTTTCTCTAGCCAATGGGGGGAGGCGATCGCATCGTCATCTAGATAGGCAACGTACTGCCCTCTCGAATGCTTCCACGCTGTATTGCGAGCCTGCGAAAGTCCTAAAACAGGCTCAAACAGGTACTTCAAGTTGGGTAAGTGAGAAAATTCTTCCGTCGCAACTTTCTTCGTTTGATCAGTCGAATTGTTATCGATGACCAAAATCTCATATAGATCAGTATCGAGCGTTTGTTGGGTTAAGCTTAGGATAGCTTTTCTTAGATAGTCTGCTCGGTTCAGCGTACAAATAGCAACCGAAATCTGAGGATTCATAATGTGTAAGGGGGGACAGAACTTAAAAATAACGCTAACCGCTATCAATAGCAGTCAGCTCTTGGGCAACTGGTGCCCTATCGCGTAGTTCTCAAATGTTCTATTGAAGATGTCTTTCTGCCATAGCCTTATCATTCTAATCGGTGCCCAAAAAAGTGCCATAGATGTGACATTCAGTCGCCTTACAAAGCCGCGTCTAAATCCCAAGTTTTCAATCCATGCTTCAAACTGGGCAATAATCAGATTCTTAATTTTAATAGACAAGGCAGCGGCGGCGGGCTTACCGCCAAGCTCCTTGATAAATGACGAAAAAATCAAACTCAAGTTTGAGCCTACACTGCGCGCAGATCCAATTTCTGCAAAGCGTCCTAGCCAGAAGTGCTTTAGATCTGTAATCTCTGCGGTGGAGAGCTTTTTAGAAGTGAGTTCCTCAATCGCTTGCTGTGAGGCAATGACCGATAGAGCCTCCTGCTCAGGCTTCGCTTGAACAGAAATGCTGCTGCTATGGCTGCGCCTGTAAAGCTGTAAAATATCTGGCAAAATCTTTAGCTTGCCTACTTTTCTTAGCCGGTGCCAAAACTCATAATCCTGGCTGTATCTAAAGGTTTCTAAGTAGCCGCCGAGGGCGATCGCCTCCTCCCGTCTAAACATTGCTAGTCCATGAGCGCCTATGCGGTTGTAAAACAGTAGATACCAGCCAGTGATATCGGCTTCATCAGATAAGCTCAGGCTATTGATGAAGCTGCCCTCCGCATCAATATAGCTGTAATTCGCTGAGACCAAAACGACATCTTTTGATTCTTCTAGATAGGCTACCTGCTGATCAAAGCGCGTCGGAAGAGAAATATCGTCCGCATCCTGTCGAGCCACGTACTCTCCTTTAGCTATTCGCAATCCTTTGTTTAGAGATTTGGTCAGTCCGATGTTTTCTTCGTTCTTGAGGAGGACAATGCGCGAGTCTTGTGTCGAAAACCTTTTCAGAATTTCCCAAGAGTCATCTGTCGAGCAATCGTCAATGATAATGAATTCGAAATTAGTAAAAGTCTGGTTCAGCACACTCTCAATAGACTCTCGCAAGTATAGAGAGCCATTGTAGACAGACATGAGAACGCTAATTTTAGGGGCAGTAATAGTCATGATTTAGCTGATAGAGTAGCAATCTTTGGAACTAATTTTCGCAGTATTTTCATCAGCTTTTCAATACTTGAACTGCTAAAACAAGCGCCGCAGTATGCCCATCACACCTTGAGTACCGATGTAGCCTTATTAAATAATCTTCGCGGCAATGAAGGCTTACGAAGCGTTACGTTTGCAACTGGGAAGGGTTTGTTTGGTATTGGTAAATCTAAGAACTGACAAAGCTTTTCCCATCCTTCGCCTCCACAGATATCCAGAACGAGAAGTTGACTAGGCCGGGTCTTAAAATAGGTCAAGACTTCCTCATCACGTTTTTCTTGCCGCTCGATGAGATCTGCTTTTTTCCCCTCGTCGTAGCGGCCCATCCAAAGTTCTTCAGGGATCTGTCTCAACCCGTCCGATGAGAAATGCTTTTCGTGGCTTTTAATCCAGCTTTGCACGTCTCTAACAGTCAAGATAAACTTGCTATCAGGAAACCTTTCATCCAACCGCTTATAAAAATCGTCGCGATTCCAGGGTCCATCGTCAAAACTATCGAACTTCTTGACTTCTTCAAACACTGCTTCGTAGTCGCCTGATTGATAGCTCCTCCTAGATAGTTCAAAGCTATAGGGCTTGTGGCTATAGCCTAAAATATCGAGAGCTCGGCCCAACGAAGTCGTGCCTGTTTTGGCAGCTCCTATACAAAAAACCTTTTCCTTTTTCACAGTCTTTATTTCCTCAAAGTGAGCAGTTAGACGAGAGAGTAAGTTGTATCTATGAGCCTACAGAGCACGATCCTTTGAAAATACAGCCGCTTACACGCGCTCATCAGCCTCGAAGGCTCATCATCACAGCCGAAGGATTGTGGTACCCCAGAAATGGAAGCCGCCGAAACGTAAATTCTTCAGCCGCTTCTGTATTTAACCATTCGTTTTGAGAGGCTAACCGCACGCCTATCAGCCGGAACCAGGTTGAAAAAGCATTGCTGCTTGCATTGTCACAAGATAGTAGATCCCAACAGACGCTATATCGCCCTTCCTTAGGAACCCGAACAGTGGGCGGTGCTAGTTTTGAGAGCTGTAGCTTTCTTAAGAGGCGAGCCTTACGTCCCCGGTTGGGACGAACGCTTTCTTTGCAGTTGGCAAATCCGCCGTCTTCGTTGGAGAGCCTCAAGACAGCGGTGCGGGCACGCTGCATTGCCATCGCAACTTCCTCCGCCCGGTAGGTACTTACTAGAGAAGATTTTGCCAGCAGGTCGATTGCATCATAGTCTAAGCAAGTTTGGCCAACGGCCTCGCCGCTAAACAGGCCATGCGATGCTTGCAGCGACAGACACGAATCAATAATCTGCTCAGCATAGCGAAGAGGACGGTGGCGAAAGCCGTAGTAGAAAGTAAAGTGAAAGGTCGCCGCCATCGCATTAGTCAAAGAAATTTCGTGGGAACCTTTCCACAACCCCGTTCTCGCGCTCTGATGGCCATCTAGCCAGTCGAGCCCAGCATCTACGACGGTCAGTAGCTCTGGCCTGTGGTGGCGATCGCTCTCATGACATAGCTGACTGAGTGCAAACATGACCCGATTGGAATCGAGCCACGGATTTTTCCAGGCAATTGACTCAAAATATTGAATTAAGCCCTCCGCTGTGTCCCAACCCTGCCATTCTCGGGGCGGCGGTGGAGGGGCCTGCAGGGCATCCAGTGCTTGCTGGCAGAAGGTCGTCGTTTCCTCCTGAAAGTAGAAAAGATCCTGTTCTTGAGATTGAATACTGTCAGCCTGAAACAGCGGATCTTGAAATGAACCGTCTGGGTTCGACCCTGCCATCAAAAAATCAATAATAGCCGTTCTTTGAGCAGCGCTGAGTTTCTCTAGTCCATTGACAAACTCAAGTCCCAGTACGCTATAGGCGGTCGCCATCAGCGTAGCCGGTTGGCCTACGGTAAAGCGCAGCCCTCCAGACGTCTGATCCCATAGGCTTAGCCAGAAGTCAGCCGAGCTATTCGCCAACCCTGTTGTTCTGAGAGATTTCTTAGCAACTATCATATCCAGACCCCCTTACTGCGTCTCAGAAACTGCTTCAAAGAAAGCTGACCCGCCAAGCAGCCTTCGACAAGCAGCCGCTGCGCATAGGGCTTTCTAATTTTCTTAGCGGTTAAAGCTGGCAATATCTTCTCCAAGTTGAACTTTGTTGCAGCTTGGGCAGATAGATACTGCTTACACTCTTTTAGCCAAAGCTCAGATAGCTCATAGTTAGGATTTCTACCTACATGTTCAAAGCTAGAATCACCGTTCCAAATCGTCAGTGGCTGATGAAGGAAAGCGAACGCTGCTCCTTTGGCTTCTAACCTCAAGCAAAAATCCCAGTCCTGATGCTTTTTTAAATCGTCGCGAAATCGAGTCGACTTTGCCAGCTTTTGATGAAGCATCAGGGTACTCGTGAGCGTCTTACCCTTGTTACAAAACAAGTAGTCTCCAAGGGTCTCGGACTTATCCTTACCCCTCTGGGGCAGATAAAAATCGGGATCAAATTTATCAAAGGTGTCTTGTGATATGCCTTCAGCGCTGTGAAAAACTTGAGTGTATGAGACCACATTCTCAGAGCAAGGATGGCTTTGAATGTGCGCGTATTGGCGTTCTAGCTTATCCGGAACCCAGGCATCGTCAGAATCTATAAAAGCAATATAGTCTCCTCTAGCAAGGTCAATGCCCGTATTGCGAGCAGCTGCACCACCCATATTGCGAGAATGGCGAACGTATTGGATTTTGGGATTTTGATATCCTTTAACGACAGCTTCTGTGTCATCTTTGGAGCCGTCATCCACTACGATTACTTGCAGGTTTTCATGAGTTTGGTGTATAACGCTTTCCAAAGAAATTGGTAAGATGCGTTCACGGTCACAGGTGGGAATCACCACGCTTATCAGAGGAAGGTCAGACATTATAATCAAATCCTTTAGCTGAAGGCAAGCTTACGTCCTCTCTTGCCGAATAAATCTCTTTTGCGTGAGCAAGCATCAGATAGGTATGAGGGTGATGTGACTGGTTGCAACCGCTCAATCGACTCATAACCGACGGCTACGACTGTGTTGCAAACATATGTTAATAGATTTTACGGCATTTTGATCGCCCATTCATGTGATTGATAAAACATGCATCTTGATGTGTTAGGGATGTTTTTGATAGAAAAGGGAAATCGCTCAAGCGAGTCCAATCTAATCATTCGATCTTGCGTAATAAACGCATCCATAATGTAAGAGCCTGCTCTCAAACCCATGTATGGCAAATGAAGCTTCAGAACGCACTGACCCGGAGAAAATCTTAGAACCTCTCCGTCGTTGTAACTGTTAAGATATAGAATCACCTCACCGCCCTCTGCCATTCCCTTTATAAGTATTGAAATTCCTGCGTTGTCAATATATTTTGAAGCCTCTACTTTCAGGCAAAAGTTAGTTGGCTGACCTGTTCGCGGATTTACTTTCTGGTCGCTCTCACTATCTTCAAAGTAAGCTTCTACGATATCTAATCCAGAACTTTGATCCTTATTTTTTTTCGGTATAGAAACAAAGCTTTGACGAGCGTTTGGATTTATTAGAAACAGGTCTTCCTCATAATGCTGAACGACAGAAGTTGAGTCGCCCGACATCATGACGTTTCCGCTCTTCAGATAAATTGATGATTCACAAACAGACATGATTGCCCCAGAATTATGACTCACTAAGATGAAACTTGCCTGCTTTTTTCTAAGCTCGTCTAATTTCCGGTAGCACTTTGCTCTAAACTTGCTGTCTCCAACTGCTAAAACTTCATCTATCAGTAAGATGTCTGGGTCTGTATGAATTGCACTAGCAAACCCTAACCTCGCCTGCATTCCGGAGCTATAGCTTTGTACAGGTGCATCAATCGCATCCGCTATTTCCGCAAACTCAACAACCTCATCAAATCGCTCATCAATTTCTTTCTTTGATAACCCTAGAATCGACATGTTTGCATAAATGTTTTCTCGTCCGGTCAACACTGGGTTGAACCCCGCCCCTAGTGCTATAAGTGGCGCTATCCTACCGTTGATCCTAACTTCACCACTATCAGGTTTGATCAACCCTGCAATAATCCGCAATAGCGTTGACTTTCCACTTCCGTTTTTACCGATCAGTCCTAAAGCTTCGCCGCGCCGCAGCTCAAGGCTTACGTTGTTTAAAGCCAAGAACTCTTTCTTTCTCAATTTCTCATTGCTCTCGCCTCGAAGTCCTAACAGTTCTCCTGTGATGTCTTTTATTCCGTAAAGCAGCGATCGCTTCAGATTGCGGCAGAATTTTTTTGAGACACCCTTTACCGAAAGAATCACGTCGCTATCTGAAGAGCTCTGATGTGAGGTGTTTACTGCGACATTCTCTACTGGGGGATTTGTTATCAGCATGACTTCAATGGATAGTAGTACGGGGGGCTACGTGTTTCTCGGAAACCACTGTTCCATTGTATTATTTGAGACCAAGCTGAACAAGCAGATATCTAGCAAGCTTCACGAGTCTAGCCCGGTGCCGCTCGGTAAATAGGGTTCTTCGTTGCTGCGTCTTCCCAGACTGAGCGCGCTTTATCTTTTAAGTTTGTCAGCAAAAAGACTGTTGCCATCCGCTATCTGTAGCAAAGACTTCATTTCTGCGTTTCTAAACTCTAAAAAGCCAAAACCTCTCAATGACTCTACGATCAAAGCCCTTTCGCTTAGGAAATGCTAGATACGCCGACACTTTCTATAGACGAAGGAATCTTGCTTGATTGCGAGAGCGCGCCAACTAGGTATGAGCGGGATTTGTGGACTTCTTGCTCTATCAGCTTGTTTACCGACTCATAATCAATCTCTGCTGACTGTATTGTCACCGTATCGGCGTCAGCTTGCGTAACCATCCTGTGTGTTAAATCAAGCATGTCTAGCAAATCTTTGGCCTTGTTTATTTTGCTTTCTCTCGCAAGCATTGTGAATTGTCTTCCAAACTTTATAGAGAAGATCGTCCCATGGTAAAAGTTGGTTACGATGAATGATGCGTGTTTAAAGTGCCAAAGCCATTCCTTAGGATCTATGTCTGCAGACACCTTGTCTGCAATTCCGTATGAATTTCCAATGGAGATAATTTTCAAGCCTTGTCTCTCAGCAGTTGACTGGATAAACCTTTTCTCCTCTTGCGAAATCTGTTTCTCAAGGTACAGCAGCAGATATGGCTGTGAGCGCGGTCTAGTAGGAATAACATTCTTAAAGTCGGTTAGAAACGTAGGGTCTAATACTTTAGTTGCGGTTTCTCCGCAGTCGCGCTGAAGAATGCTGAGGCTATTGGAATCTCGAACGGCAATCGCGTCGAAATCCTGGACAAGCCGAGTGATGGTATCGCGCTCATCAGCCAATGTTTTTGTTGGCCCAAAACTAGCTGCGTAGCTAATTTTCTTACATTCCGATGACTTTGGAATAAAGTCTAAAAAATACGAGGGGTCAAACCCTCGAATTGAAGTCGTGCACCAAACTTGATCGCTTCCGGCAACTATCGCATCGTATCCCTGGTCGTCTTCAAAAAGGGTAGGGAGATCCTTTCGATCTAAAATCTTTCGACTGAGCGTAATATGGGAAGTCAAAAAATATCTCATGCGAGTATATCTTTTCAGGTTCGGCAAAAAGTTCTTAAATAGATTGATAACAAAATGCTTCTTGCCACGTCTTTTCTCTTCTGGCATATAGACTTTCCGCTGATAGTGCCGGACAGCACTATGTGGTCTATAGTCTATGAGTTCAGCTCCGTGCCCCTGGTCTCTAATCGTCTCCCACAAAGCATAAGCCTGAAGCGTTGCCCCGTAGTTTGTGGTGTGGTGAAAGGTGATAATTCCTACTTTCATTTCTGTCCAAGTTCTCCTAGTTTGATTCCAGAGTTGAATGATTTTAAGTTTTCTTGATCTCCCACTCATGCGGCTGGTGAAACATGCACCTTGCCATGTTGATATCATTCCTGATAACGAAGGGAAATTGCTCGAGTGAGTCTAGTCTATTCAGCCGGTCTTTAGTGATAAAAATATTCATGATATAAGAACCAGATCTCAAGCCCATGTGGGGAAAACAAAGGCTTAAGACACTTTCGCCCGGAGAAAACTCTAGTAGATTCCCATCGTTATAGCTGTTGAAATATAGAACTGACTCTCCGCCATCACCCATACCTTTGATGATGATGGCAATGCCAGCATCATCAATATGCTTTAAAACATCTAGCTTCAGGCAAAGCTTGGCTGGTTTCCCTGTCTGCGGATTTGTTTTCCGACTACCCAAGCTATCCTCGAAGTAAGCCTCCACAATATCTAGACCAGTACTTTGGTCTCTATTCTTCTTTGGTATGGAAGCGGAGCTCTGATGAGCCTCTGGATCAATTAAAAACAGCTCTTCTTCATAAGCCGTTACGACTGAAGATGAATCACCTAACTTAATGACGTTTCCACTCTTCAAATAGAGTGCAGATTCGCAAACAGTCAAGATCGAACCAGAATTGTGACTCACTAAAATGAAGCTCGCTTGCCTTTTTCTTAGTTCATCTAGCTTCCGGAAGCACTTCGCCCTAAACTTGCTGTCGCCAACTGCTAAAACTTCGTCGATCAGCAAAATGTCTGGATCTGTATGTATCGCACTGGCAAACCCTAACCTCGCCTGCATCCCAGAGCTATAGCTTTGTACAGGTGCATCAATCGCGTCCGCTATCTCTGCAAACTCAATTACCTCATCAAACCGCTCGTGGATTTCTTTCTTCGACAACCCTAGAATCGACATGTTTGCATAGACGTTTTCCCGCCCAGTCAATACCGGGTTAAACCCTGCGCCTAGTGCTATAAGCGGGGCTATTCTACCCTTTACCTGAACTTCTCCTCTATCAGGTTTGATCAATCCTGCAATAATCCGTAATAGCGTTGACTTTCCGCTTCCGTTTTTACCTACCAATCCTAAAGCTTCACCGCGCCGTAGCTCAAAGCTCACGTTGTTTAAAGCTAGAAACTCTTTCTTTCTCAGTTCGTCGTTTTTGTCACCTCGAAGTCCAGATAGTTCTCCTGCAATGTCTTTCATTCCGTATACTAGCGATCGCTTCAGATTACGGCAGAATTTTTTTGAGACACCCTTCGCCGAAAGAACCACATCGCTATCTGAGAAGCTCTGATGTGAAATATTTACTGCGACGTTCTCTACTGGAGGATTCGTTATTAGCATGATAGAAATTAAGTGAATAAAAGTACGAGTGGACTACATATTTTCTTGAAGCCATTGCTCATTATCTTCTTCGTAGCCAAGCTGAACCAGAACATCTCCGAAAAGCTCTACGAATCTAGCCCGATGCTGCTCGGTGAATATCGTTTTCCATTGCTGTGTTTTCCCAGACCGAATGTGCTTTGTTTTTTCAAGCCTGTTGGAGAAAAGACTATTGTCATACGCTATTTCTAGTAAAGACTTCATCTCTGCATTCCTAAAACCCAAAAAGTCAAAAATTCCCTTGAATAACTTTAGGTCTGTGTCTTGGATAAGATCCTCATACTTTATCTCGATAAAGTTCGGATTTTGATAGTTCCATGATGCGATGTCCTTTATTCCCCTATACGCCGCATTTTCCATTTCAAACAAAATCTGATCGTCGAGGTTGGGAAAGGAGGAAATTTTTTCTTGATAGGTCAGCCCTCCGAAGCTATCTTTTTTCTGGTGCAACCACGGCTCGCTCGACTTAAGGTGGTAAAAGCAGCCGGAGACAATGACATCTCTGGGGTCTCGAATGATGTGAAACCCTCTATAGCCATCAACGTTTTCTAAATCAAATAGACTGTGGTCTTGAAGAAAGATATCGAAGTCTTCTTCAAGCATTATCTTTTCCGAAGATGCAGAAGGGCTGATGAACTTCAAGGCATATCGTCCAGCTATTTCTCTGAAAACGTTTAGCATCCAGACAGTACCTGTTTTATGATGCGTTCCTATCAGTACCTTGTTATTCAACGGTGGGGAAACCAAATAAACTGCCTTCTTCGCTTTCCGATATGTAGACTTTATTAGGTTCATTTCTCCCCTGTTTTTACGACTTGCTAGCAATAGCTCGATCAAAGCAACTTCTCTATCCGAATGGAAATAAAAAATCTGTAATGTTTTCCGTATTGAGATATGCCCTAACTTTTCTTCCTATGATAGTTAGAGATATCTTTACCGACTCATGCGGCCTATTACTGCTGCTTAAAATAACGAACAATAGCATTCAATTTATCTCAATCATAGAGCGCTTCATCAACTTCCCGTAACTCGAATTTGAGGAACGACTCTCACGAAAATTATATTGCCATTCTTGAACTTCTACCTCTATCATCTTTTCCTTACTTGAATTTTTCTGATTGTACACAGACCCAACGGTCGCAAGTAGCTTTTCACAAACCTGACGCTCTTCTAGGTCGTCTGAAAGACATCGTTTAATATCTTCAGCATAGTGATCGTCGAATGCCGCCGGAATAATCTTCTCAGGAATCATCCGAGCAGCTGTTCCAGATTCATAGTGGCCGATCACCTTTGTATAGCTAACCTGCCCCGAAGTGTCTTTCCCTGAGAACATCTGAACTGCAGTAAACGGATAAAATTCAATCTTTAACAGCCAAGCGCTCATCAAAATGGCGGTCAGGGCAGAAACCAACAACGGATAGTAAATTAACGCCGGATAGCGGATACGCTTTAGGTCGGTTTTTAGGGTTGAGTGAATTGGGGTAGAGGGATATCCAACCCTTACTGGCTCACCCAATCTTCGTATCGCTGCAAAATCTATGAATATCAGTGGTAAAAAAATAAGGTCGAAGAATAAGATGTCCTGGAACAAGAAAATTCCGATGTGCGTCATTCCCATCGCTAGAGGTATTACATACCGAGCCTTTCTAGAGAAGAGAACGAAACCATACGCTAATTCACCATAGATCCCAATGATGCCTAGCACCGCAAACGGAATCCCATTATCAGGGTTCAAGTGGAGGGACAAAGGTTTATCAAAAAAAAATGTCAGGCCAAGACTTGTTGAGTACAGGTGACGCTGTATATTAACGGGTTCCCACCAAAATGGCCCGCCGTAATAGAGCTTACTAAGACCACCTGACACATAGGTTAAGGCAATAACGACCCAACAAGCATACCTCGACCAACCATGGATCGGCGAGGTGGCATCAGCAGCTGGTACAGACGCTCCCAGACGAGCCCTACGCAGGCGATCAACTGATAATCCATCACCACACGGAGTCAGAGAAAGAACTGCCATGATGTACAAAAGCACTAACCCTTGGTGCCAGAAAAAAGTGTAATCTCGAACAATACCGCCGTAGAGAAAATAACAAAGCGTCGCAAGCGGAATGATAGCCCGGGTTCGCCAGCCGATGACGCCTAGAAATAGCAGCAGGGCTGTTAGCCATTCGAAGATGCTCAAACCAACCTGACTTCTCACAAAACTATTAAACCCAGGAATCGCATGAAAAAAGCGCATCATTCCAACAGGTTCTCTCATCTCTGGTGGAAGGAGGGCAACGCTGCTAAGATTTTCAAACCCAAGCGTCATAATTAGTAGGATTGCGCAAGTAGTGACTCTAATCTTAGCTAGAGAGGCAGGTGTCGCTTCTCCTACATACTTGCGGAAAAAGTTTGGGCTGGTTACTAACCACGCAATCAGCCCAAACCCAAAACAGATTGACAGCCCCAGCCGAGCCGGTAGTTGCGGTATAAACATACGCTCTAGGGCGATCCATAAGCATCCGACCAAAACAGCCGTAAAGCATATGTATAGGCGAGTTTGGCGTATGCTATGAAGAAACATTTTGGGTATCCCGGTAATGCTTAGAGCTTGAAATGACCCCAATAGGGTCGAAGTCACGAACTCATCCGTTCAATCGCATAGGGCATTGCTAACTTGTACACTAGCCATGCCAATAACAACCCGCTAAAAGCCAGCGCGCTAGAAACCCAAAATCCAACTGGATCAGAAATTACGCCGGTCGTTGCCAACTCTCTTGTCGTCACTAACAGCGGTGTAATGGGGTTCAACTTCACAAGTAGACCAAAAAGGCCCTCTCCACTGGGCATTGGATATATAACAGGCGTGAAAAACATAAGCCCTCCCAACGTTAGTGGAACGGCTTTGGCAAAGTCGGTGTAGAGCGCTCCTAATGGAGATAGCAACATTCCAATGGCTGTGCCAAATACGATTAAATGGAGCAATGCCACCGGCGCTAAGATAGCACTTGCCGTAATTGGCATTCTGAACCATAAGAACAGCGCGATAATCAAAAGGAACTTCCAAATGAAGTTAAACAGCACCTGCCCAACCGCTGCTAAAATCAACGCCTCTCGCGGAAAGCTGATCTTAGCCAGCATCATTTTCGCCTGAACCACATTTTGCATCGGCAGCGTAATGGCTTCCGAAAATGTCTGCCATAGCACCGTGCTAAACATTACATAGGCGGGATAAGGCAGATCTGTTTCGCCAATGTTCAATACCTTCGAACTTGTCGCAAAGGTAAAGCCCACTGCTGCTACAATCGGTGGAATGACTGCCCAGCCGATCCCCAAAAAGGACTGCCGGTACTGAGCGCTGATATCCCGTTTCATAAGCTGCCAGGCCAGTTCTCGGCAACCCAGCAGGTCACGCCACATCCTTTTGACCAGTTGCAGCGGTCGCCGCATTTCGCTCTCTGGGCGGTAGGTGACTCGGCGCGATCGCTCAACCTTCCGAACCCGTGAATTACCGTTGAGCATCACTAGCTCGTCTTGATTCCGTGAAGGCATAGTTTGGTTAACCCACAAAAGTGAGACGTTGAAAGTAACGAGGGCATCCGTTACATTTTGTTAATGCTGCCAGAATATATCGTCATTTTCTGTATCAACATGAATGCTTTACATTATCTTCATATAAATAGCATTGTTAAAATAGCACTGTTAAATAGCATTATTGAAAGTGGCTGTCAAAGAGGACTGTCTATGGGTTTCTCACCCATTGCCGCAAAGATCGAGCGGGATCTAGCCCTAATCGCACCTTTACAACCTGCTTAAACGCCAGCCAAAGAAACGGTGGGATAGTGACCGCGTAGCGCTTCCACAGTCTTCCTGGCTCTTGCATCAGGCGGTAAAGCCACTCCAGCCCTACGCTTCTTACCCATTCTGGAGCCCACTGCTTGACACCCGCATACACCGAGAAAGCACCCCCTAGGCCAACCATAACCGCACTTATCTGATCTCGATGTTCGTGCATCCAAAGCTCCTGCTTTGGACATCCTAGAGAAACGAAAACTAGCCCTGCCTCACTTTTACTGATGGCGTGAGCGATCGCCTCATCCTCTTCGGCACTAAGTGAGCGGAACGGTGGAGACAGCATCCCAGAAACCTTCAGTTTAGGAAAATCGCGCGATAGCTGCTGCTGAATTTTTGAGAGCATTTCGGGTGTAGATCCCAGTAAGAATACGCTTACTCCCGCCGACTGAGCCCGTTGGCACAGGGCCTGCATAAGCTCCATTCCAGCCACTCGATCTTGAGTGCATCGTTTCATCCAGCTAGCCATCCACACCAGCGGCATCCCATCCGGTGTCAATAAGTCAGCGCTTAAAAGCACCTGAGCAAAATGACTGCGCCAGTATCCCTCCATTAGCATGTGCACGTTTGAAACACACACTACCTTACTAAGCCGCGCCTGGGCCCATTGAACGATGACGTCAGTTTGCTCGTCAAAAGATAACGTTGAGACTGGAAATCCAATTACATTTTGAGTCGGTAAGTATCTGTCGACTTCAATGGACTTTAAGCTGTTCGCATACATCACAAACTTGGCAACCCCACTTCTAAGAAAGACATATTGCTCACGATGAACTCTTGGGAAATATCTTCAGCAAAAAGTATGGCCGTGACTGAACAGCATATATGAGAGCAGCTCATCTGCCTCTGCCGATAAGACGGAAAGTCCAAATAGCATAACAGTCATATACCTTCTCAAACGGAAGGTGCAGTAGCTCACGATACGTACCTCCATACGGTCAGTGGCTAGAAACAATAGAGATCTTACGAACCGCGTCAATGGATAAGTAACAATGGGTTCAGAAAAAAGTAGCTTCAAATTTACCAGTTAACGCTACGCGCCTATTCTATAAGCTATAGATGAATGCCACTAGCCAGCTGCATGATACATTCAGCGCAAGCCTTCAACAGTCTTTCATGTAGATACTGAGCAAAACACTCAGTATCGATCATGTACAGGTCGAGTAACAAGGTTCGTGCGGTCAGGGTTAACCCTTTTAGCCATCTAAAAGCATAAGGTCACCAAGTATAGGCTTTCAGTGCTACCTTATGAAGGTTCCACGCTCACCACTTGTCTGTCAAGGGGGAGGGATCCAGCTTAACTAACTGTCTTACGCTTATATTCTATATCCAATAGAGTGCTACTGTGACGCCATTCAACCCTTGAAAAACGGCTCTACTTCATGAAGTTTCTGTGAATTGTGTACGGATCTTTACGGAGAAGCTTCTCTATAAGCAAGTTACCCAGCAGTATCGTAAATATAACTCTTTCTTTTAGCGTATATCCGATTTGACAACCTAGGGTTTTATGTCACTGTATATTTGGTGAACGAAGCAAAAGGAGTATGGAGCCCCTTTTGGTTGTTTTCAGGTGACACTTGTGGAAACATACTTTGCAGCAACCCGTACGGATGATATGAATATCGCTGAAGTAAGCTACTGTTTAGGCAAATGCTGAGATCTGTCGAAAGTTTATATGGACTAAGACCCGTGTCCAGCGCTACAGATTGCGAAACAGCCATTCCGAGATAGCTGGATGAGTCAGCTTGAGGTTCTTTTTTCTAAAGTCCTTTATGTAACGTCGCTAAGATTTATGTTTCTCGAGTCTTTTCAGCGAACTAGAGTGACGCTTGTCGGCAGTTTCTTTCTCGTCAGCGGCATCCTGCTATATGCCGTTAGTGCTCAGGCTCAAACGGCCCCACCGGTTACGCTACCCGATTCTACGCAGCCAGCGCCACTTCCAGCAGTACCGCCAGCTCCTGAGCCTGAGTCTGCCTATACTTTGGGCGCAGGTGATGTTGTTCAGATGGATATTTTTAGAGTGCCTCAATACAGCGGCGAAAGCCAAGTTTTGATTGATGGCACATTGAATTTGCCGTTGGTTGGCAAAGTCAATGTCGATGGTCTAAGTCTAGACGCGGCGGCTGATGTGCTTTCCGAGCGGTATGGACAGTATCTCAGGAGACCGCTGATCACGCTTAGCCTACTAGACCGGAGGCCCCTGCAAATTGCGATCGCCGGTGAAGTCAGTAGTCCGGGCTCATATACAATCGAGCAAACGGACACTCAGTCGTCTCGCCTCAGCCAACTGATTGAAACCGCTGGGGGGATCACGCAATCTGCTGACTTATATCAGGTTCGAGTCAGCCGGCCGCAGGCAGATGGCGGTCAGCGGGTAGTTACCGTCAACCTGTGGGATCTGATCGAAAACGGCAATCTCAGCCAAGATATTACGCTCAGGGATGGTGATTCGGTTTTCATTCCAACTGCCTCAGTTCCGCTCGAAAATGTGGATTTGCTAACAGATGCTAGCTTTGGTACCGACGTCAATCGAGCCATCAATGTTGCCATTATCGGTGAAGTATATCGGCCCGGCCCGTATACCTTGCGGGGTGGGGTCGCCCGCACGGGCGATGCAGGCGTTCCGGGTTCAACTAATACCTCCACTGACACGCCTACTACAGTCACCCGCGCTATTCAAGTGGCTGGCGGGATCAAGCCCCAGGCCGATATTCGCAAAGTTCAGGTAGTCCGCCCGACTCGATCAGGCACTCCTCAGGTATTTGAGGTGAATCTTTGGAATCTTTTGAAAGAAGGAGATTTGCGGCAAGATGCCGTTTTGCAAGAAGGCGATACGGTCTTTGTGCCTGTAGCAACCGCGCTCCCAACTGAAGAGATCAGTGAGCTGGCCTCAGCGAGTTTCTCTCCAGATACGATCAAAGTCAATATCGTCGGTGAAGTAGAGCGCCCAGGTGTTTCTGAGCTGCCACCCAATACGCCGCTGAGTCGCGGGATTTTAGCAGCAGGTGGCTTTAATAACCGGGCAAGTAGAGGGTCAGCCGAGCTCGTCCGGCTTAATGAAGACGGCACCGTTGATCGCGAAACGATCCCCATAGACTTTGCTGAGGGTATTGATGAAGAGAACAACCCGCTGCTGAGAAATAACGACGTCATCATCGTCAATCGCAGTGGGCTAGCCAGTGTCGCCGATGCGATTGGGACAGTTGTCAATCCTTTGGGCGGTCTATTTTCTATCTTCCGATTTTTTAACATCTTCGACTGATCGAATATCTTTAAGCAAAGTTCACTTGATATCGCTGTCTTCCCAGAGGTAATGAAATGAAAACGGATGAGATCTTATATCTGCCAAAAATGGAGCAGCCTATCGGTACTTCTAAAGAAGCAGAAGGGACTTTAGACCTCGGGCGATTGGGACGCAGTCTAGTTCGCAAATGGTGGCTCATTGTCGGCTTGACTGTTGCAGGCGCTACAGCAGCAGGGCTAAAGGTGCTCAGTGACCCTCCACAGTACTCTGCGCTATTTGAAGTTTTAGCGCGAACGGGCAGTGCCGAAACCGACGTCATTTCCAACATTCCAGAGACTTTTAGTGGCGACACGCAAGACGACAAGCCAGTCAATAAGCGAGCGACCGTCGATAACGATCTGCTCAAGATATTGAAGAGTCCAACAGTGCTTGCTCCCGTTGCTGAGCAGGTTCGCACAGCCTATCCTGACTTTTGTCAAGATCCCGCAGCTTTTGAGGGTGACTCCGTGAGCGCTACTACGCTTTGCTACGATAGTCTTGCGGCCGGGATCTCCATAGAAGCGTTAGATGATTTCCTCGATGACGACCCTAGTATTGTGGAGGTCACGTTTCAAAATGAAGATCCCGAACTGGTGGAGTTTGTCTTAAACGGGCTTTCTAAGTCTTATCTAGACTACAGCTTGGAAATTAAGCAGGCTGATATTCGCCGAGGGATCGGGTTTGTGGAGAAAAAGCTGCCAGATTTGCGGCGCAAAGTAGATACGTTGCAAGACGATCTTCAGACGCTAAGACTGGAGAACAATCTGATTGATCCGGCTGCTCGTGCTAGCCAGCTATCTGCGCAAATCGGCGATTTCTCGCAGGAGCAGCTGGAGGTGGCAGCTCAGCTAAGAGAGACCCGTTCTATTGCCGAAAACTTGAATCAGCAGCTAGCACAGTCCCAAGATCAGGCGGCTTCTTCGGCACTTGTGCAAAGCCCTCGATATCAAGAACTGCTCAATGCGCTTTTAGAGCTTGATGCTCAGATCGCAGAGGCTTCTACGCTGTATCTAGATACATCACCCGATATGCAGGTGTTGATAGAACAGCGGCAGAATCTGCTGGCGCTGCTGGACGGTGAAGGGGAACAATCACAGCGGGAAATTGTTAGCCAGATTCAAGAGTTAAAAATCCGAGATGGGTCGCTAGAGGAGGCACTTCGGCAGCTAAGAGGGGATGTCGATCAGCTTGCCCTAGTCTCTCGGCGCTACGACGACATTCAGCGCGAGCTAGAAATTGCGTCTGAAAACTTAAATCAGTTTATTGCCAAGCGAGAGGCGCTAGAGATTGACGCGGCTCAAAGAGAGAATCCTTGGGAGATAGTAACCCCAACTACGCAGCCTCGACAGATCGAGACAGATCTGCCTAAATATGCGCTGCTAGGCGGCGTGATGGGTTTTCTTCTGGGTACTGGCCTAGCGCTGCTGGTTGATGAGTCTTCAGGGGTGATTCATTCTGAAGAAGATCTCAAACGCTCTACTCGGCTACCGGTTCTAGGTTCGATTCCGAACTATGTGGCCGCAAGTGGGCTAGTTTCAGAGAGAACGACCATTGAGACACCGCAGTACGCGGGCGTTCAGGTTGGCGGTGAGCGGAATGGTTCTACCAATGGTGCTGGCAATGGTGCTGGCAATGGTAGTGTGAGTCACAATGGCAATGGCAATGGCAATGGCAATGGGGTTGTTGTATCCTCTTATGCCCGAGATCCCTTTTCAGAGTCTTTTCGTTCTCTCTATACCAATATTCGTCTCCTCAGTTCTGATCGGCCGATTCGAGCGATCGCTATTAGCTCCGTGATGCCGAGCGAAGGCAAGTCTACGGTAGCGCTTCATTTAGCAGAAGCGGCAGCGGCAATGGGTCAGCGGGTGCTGCTGGTCGATGCTGACCTGCGCAATCCTCAGGTTCACAAATACCTGGAGCTGTCGAATGAGAAGGGATTGACCAATCTGTTTTCGGGCGAGTCGAACCCGGCGCTGATTCAGCAGTTTTCGCCGGAGCCGAACCTATATGTCATTGCTGCGGGCTCAGCGCCGTTTGACCCGGCGCGGCTCTTTTCCTCTCGTAGTATGAAGCGCTTTGCCGACAAGGTGAAAGCAAAGTTTGACCTGGTAATTTATGATACACCGCCCTTACTGGGTCAATCTGATGCTTACTTGGTAGCAAACAATACTGATGGTCTGCTGCTGGTGACGCTCCCTGGCAAGCTCAAACAGCCTCTGTTGGATCGGGCGATGGAACAGCTTCGGATTGCCGATATCAACGTATTGGGTATTGTTAATAGAGAAAGTTAGGCAGCTGTCTCCTTTGCCGTTTCTTGGATTAGAAAATCTACCACTGCTTCGTAGCTACCGGTGTTCTCGTATACCTGCCTTTGGCGCTGGGCCGCGTTGCCATCTCTAAGAGTACGGTTCACCAATTCAGAGATCTCCTCCCAGTCGCCGTTTTGCTCAAGCGCCGGACGAACCTTATTAAGCAGATCGATAACAACCTCCGAGGCCGGACGCGTTTTCTGCGCTTCAAAATCGATTAGGTGACCGTTGAGGCCGTGGCGAGCAGCCTGCCACATCGCTGCTCGCAGGGTAGTGGTACGCACCTTTGGATAGGAGGTATTTGAGTGCACGTCTTCGTGAGCAGTTTGAGCGATCGCCCGACACAGTCCGGCCTGCAGCACTGCCTCATCTACCGTGGCACACACATCTGCTACCCGAAACTCAATTGTCGGAAAGCGCTTAGAGAGCCGAATATCCCAGTAGATCTTGGTCGGATCGTCTACAATTTCGTAGTCAATGAGCTGTTGAATAGCCGCTTCATGCTCATCGTAGTCTTGAAACAGTGGCGGTGGCCCAGCCGCCGGCAACCGGCACCATTGCTCCATGCGAAAGCTGTCATAACCAGTTTCTTCGCCTACCCAGTAGGGGGAATTGGCTGAAAGCGCCAACAGCAGCGGCAAATAAATTCGAGCGCGGTTCACCACTTGCACCGCCACTTCACGATCTTCGAGCCCTACATGCACGTGACAGCCGTAAATAATCAGCTCGCGAATCAGCTGCTGTAGGGTCTCATCAAGGCTATAGTAGCGATCCTTATCGGTTACCTGCTGATCGCGCCAGCTTGAAAACGGATGGGTGCCAGCGGCAATAATGACACTGGCATTTTCCTGGGCCGCCTGAATGACATTGCGGCGAGCAGCCGTCAGCGCCTGTCGGACATCTGCCAGCGTATGGCAAACATCCGTTGCAATCTCAACCTGACAGCGGTGCATTTCCGGCTGAATCGGATTTTCTTCTTCTCCAGCGGTCGCCCTAGCTTGAACAATTGCCTCTCCCTTGCTCGATAGCTCCCGAGTTTCTGGGTCAATCACCTGATACTCTTCTTCGACACCCAGCGTAAACGCTTTAGTTTGAGGCATGGTACTTTTGCAGAAAAAATTTATCCTAACAGCTTCTCGCCTTCAAACTCAAGCGTAGTCTGCCTAAAGGTAGAGTTATCGCTGTCAAGGTCGGTAGCACTCGGCTATTCTAAGCAGAAAAGGGCTAGCTTTATGAATAGAGATCGCTTCACACTCTACACAGATGCCAAAGTGATCAGTCCCTATGTGATGTCGGCTTTTGTTGCCTTGAACGAAAAGCAACTGCCTGTCACGCTAGAGACCGTAGATCTTGAGCAGCAAGAGAATCTTCAGCCCGCATATTTAGATATCTCTCTTTGTGGTAGAGTTCCCTGTCTCGCGACCGGTGACTTTTATCTCTCAGAATCTTCTGCAATTTCCGAATATTTAGAAGATCGATTCCCGCCTCCGGAGTTTGCGCCATTGTATCCGAGCGATCTTCAGGGCAGGGCTAAAGCCAGAGAGATGCAGGCTTGGTTGCGCAGTGATTTTATGCCGATTCGTTCAGAGCGTCCGACTGAGGTGATTTATTTCGAGCCGGTTGGCACACCCCTATCGACAGCGGCGATCGCTTCTGCCCAAAAACTCTTCACAGCGGTTGATCGGCTGCTGGATGAAGGGAGTACTGATTTATTTGGGCAGTGGTGCATCGCCGATACTGATCTGGCGCTGATGATCAATCGATTGCTGTTCAACGGAGACACCGTACCGGAGAAAGCTGCCGCCTACGCGAGAGCTCAATGGCAGCGGCCCGCTGTACAGCTGTGGGTACAGCAGGCACGTGAGCGATAGCATTTATTCAGGGCCTGACAGGTGCAAAAACGTACAAGACAGTGGCCACCTGCCCCGACTAAACTGATCAGTAAACGAATCGCCCGTCACCGCTATGAATTGCCCGCCTGCCCCCAAAGAGCACGTTAAATTTTGGCGCGATCCAGCGCTCCACGATCTAGAGATGCTGAGGGCTACCTATATTGACTATGCCTTCTCGCGCCATGCTCATGAAGGGTTTGGCATCGCTATTGTAGAAGGTGGCGCTATGGAATTCGACTATCGTGGCGAAACGCACGTTGCCCCAGCCGGCAGCGTCGTCATCACGCATCCGGGTGAAA
Source organism: Phormidesmis sp. (assembly GCA_049646425.1). Classification (GTDB taxonomy): domain Bacteria; phylum Cyanobacteriota; class Cyanobacteriia; order Phormidesmidales; family Phormidesmidaceae; genus Phormidesmis. The sequence goes on from JBARVU010000497.1 coordinate 29,570, forward strand.
TGCACACTGGCCATGCGGCGATTGCCGCCGGATGGACTTATCGCACGCTTTTGCCCGCCGTCGATTGGCTTCAGAAAGCGGCAGCGGGCTTGACGGATTGTTCCCGGGCGGTTCCCTATTTTTCGTCGCCTGTCATTCACGATGCAAGGCTAAACCAGCACCTTGTGGCCCTTCACCATACGCTCGAAACCTCTCCTTCTGTGCTAGAAAGAGAATCTCGCTTTTTGTGGAGCATGGCGCAGCTCGTTGGGCACTACGCAAGCGATCGCCCTTCAGTAAAACCTGTTGGTAGAGAGCATCGCGCCGTCCAGAAAATTCACGACTATTTAACCGCCCACTACACAGACAACATTACTCTCAAAGAGCTAGCAGCCCTAGTCAATGTAGACTCCTTGCGGCTCTTGAGAGCCTTTCGCAAGCAGGTGGGCTTGCCGCCTCATGCCTATCTAAATCATGTGCGGGTACAGCGGGCCAAACGGCTGCTGGTCGCTGGCTGGTCGATTACCGATGCCGCGTTAGAAACCGGATTTACCGATCAAAGCCATCTGCACCGTCACTTTAAGAAGATCGTTGGGGTGACGCCCGGACAATATGTTAAAGGCTGCAAAAACGTACAAGACCCGGTGATCGCTTCTCGCTAAGCTGTATGCACCACTTCAGCCTAGCACTATGTCAAACTCTCATTCATGCACTGACTTAGCCCTCGAAAAACACCGCCCCACCTCTCCTCGTACCGAATTTTGGGCTGGTGCAAGAGATATTTTCCCGCTGATTGTAGGGGCAATTCCCTTCGGTATCATTTTTGGTACCTTAGCGATCAGCAGCGGCCTTTCAGCTGGAGGCGCTTTAGCAATGTCAGCACTGGTATTTGCAGGTTCTTCCCAGTTCATTGCGGTGGGAATGATCGCGGCGAATACCGGATGGCTTCTCATCGTGCTGACCGCATTCGTTGTCAACCTGCGGCATCTGCTATATGCGGTAAGCTTGGTGCCTTACATTCAGAGGCGATCGCAGCGCTGGAAAATACCGTTGGCCTTTTGGCTGACCGATGAAGTGTTTGCGGTGGCCATTCGCCGCTACGAAGCGAGCGATCCGTCTCCTTACAAGCATTGGTACTACCTTGGTAGCGCGATCGCCATGTACAGCAACTGGCTGCTGTGCACCCTACTAGGCGTTACGGCAGGTCAACTGGTTCCCAATGCTGCTGACTGGGGGCTAGATTTTGCGATGTCGGTGACCTTCATCGGCATGGTTATCCCCTATCTCAAAACTCGACCAATGCTCGCCGCAGTGATCTTCGCGGGCGCTGTAGCTGTTGCGGCAAATCCACTGCCCCACAAGCTAGGGCTGATGATCGCGGCGATCATTGGCATCATGGCAGGCGTATTAACTGAGCGCGCCCTGAAAGAAAGCGCATAGACATTTTTATCCCACATTCAAATGAGACTATGAACGAAGTTTTGACTGTTCTCGGTATGGCTCTGGTTACTTTTTCCATTCGCTATTTTGTATTTGGTGCGAGCAGCCGGATCAGCCTGCCGCCTGCCCTGCTCAATGCGCTGCGCTATGTGCCGCCCGTAGTGCTGACGGCGATTGTTGTCCCTGAAGTGTTGCTTAGCGATGGGACGCTACAGGTGAGCTATGTCAATGCTCGGCTAGTGGGGGCGATCGCCGCAGTCTTAGTCGGTCGCCTTACCCAAAACCTGCTGCTGACCATCGTCGTTGGTATGGCTACTTTCTTTGTTTGGCAAGGAATGCTGAGCCTGATGGCTTAAAGCCTCTCTTCGGACTCATCCGTAAAGCGATCTGCGTTTTCTGCTAGCCAAGTTGGCAAGTCCGCTGAGCTTGTAAAGTCTAACAGTGCCTCGCTCAATGCTTCCAAAGCAGACAGAGGTAGCGCCTCAACAGTGGCCCTCCTATCCTCAGAGAGTTCACCAAACCGCTTCTCTAGTAGTCGAGAAACCAGAAGTGCCGCTTCGTCACGCTGTCCTTCCTGTCGCCCTTCCTGCCACCCTTCCTGTCGCCCTTCTTGACGTGCTTCCTCCTGGATGTCTTGGTAAATCCTGGTTTCCTGTATTGTGATGTCCAGCATGGCTTCCACCTCCCGTTGACTTAGCGTTTCAAACCGGTACGATATAATCGTCGTAATCACTTCTCAGTAGGCCCGATTCTATCTCACCGCTCTCGCCATCCGCTACTTTGAAGGCGTAGGCGTACAGGAGGATTCTGTAAACATGGCTTCAGAAGCGGGTTTTACGTTTGAGCTGATGCTGGTTTTGGGGGCTGCTGCCGTCGGCGGTTACATTGTCAATCGATTGCGACAGCCAGTACTCTTGGGCTACTTGGCTAGCGGCTTAGTAATTGGGCCACTGGGTCTTAAGCTGATTACAGATACCGAAAATATTCAAGAGCTGGCAGAGCTAGGCGTGGCTTTTCTATTGTTTGCGCTAGGCGTGCAGTTCTCTCTGGAAGAACTCAATCGGGTTCGGAATGTTGCTTTGCAAGGCAGTTTGCTGCAAATTGGCCTGACGACTGGGTTGGTGAGTGCGATCGCGCTTACCTTTGGTTGGGTAGACAGCCTTCCTCGCGCTATTTTCTGGGGTGCGCTCCTATCGCTCTCTTCAACTGCCGTCGTCCTTAAGACCCTTACCGAGCGGGGAGAAATCAACACCCGCCACGGTCAAATTATGCTGGCGATTTTGATCGCTCAAGACCTTGCTCTCGGCTTTATGCTGGCAATCCTGCCCGCTGTGAATCAGTCAGGGCCGCTGTGGCAGGTGATTGGGCTGGTACTGCTCAAAGTCAGCGGCTTTTTGGTGGCGGCGCTGCTGATTGGCCGCTGGGTGATCCCGGTAATTATTCGTCAGGTTGTCAGCACTGAGAGCAGTGAGCTTTTTTTACTGACGCTGATTGCGCTTTGCTTGGGCGTCGCGCTAGTCACCGCGCAGTTGGGACTTTCGATTGAAATCGGAGCTTTTGTAGCGGGTTTGATGATTGCCGAAATCGACTACGCCGACCACGCCCTGGCGAAGGTATTGCCGCTGCGCGATACCTTCGCGAGCTTGTTCTTTGTCTCTATTGGTATGTTGATAGACCCCCTGGTGCTGGTGAACAACTTTGATCGGATTTTAGGGTTGGTGAGCTTAGTGATGGTCGGTAAGGCGCTGATTGTATTGCCAATTGTGCTGTGGTTTGGCTATTCACTAAAAACAGCGGTGCTCACGAGCTGCGGGCTCAATCAGATCGGCGAGTTCTCCTTTGTACTAGCGCTTGTTGGGCTAGAAAACAATTTTATTTCTCAAGATACCTATCTGCTCTTGCTAGGCACGACCGCGATTACGCTGGTGCTGACGCCGCTCTCTTTTAAGCTCTCTTCGCCGCTGGCTCAGTGGCTATACCGCCAGCCTAAGCTCGCTGCATTACTCCGACAGTTAGAGACTCCTCAGCAGTCTACGGGCGCAGAAGAGATTAGAGATCATGTTGTTGTGGCGGGCTTTGGTCGGGTCGGACGGGTGATTGTTGATTTGCTCCAGCAGGAGGGCTACAGGGTGCTTGTTCTCGAAAACAGTGAGGCGGCAGCGCAATCCCTGCGCCGCGAAAAGATTCCGTTTGTGCTGGGAGATGCGGATTCGGAGCTGATTTTAGCCAGAGCTGCACTGCCAATGGCCAGGGCGCTGGCGATCGCTCTGCCTGACCCCACTAGCACCCGGCTTTTGCTCATTCGGGCTCGGGCGATCGCACCCAACCTAGACATCATCGCCCGTGCCCACACCACCCAAGAGCTCGACCAGCTCAGCCAGCTTGGTGCCCAAGAAGTTGTGCAGCCCGAATTTGAAGCTGCCCTAGCTTTGAGCGCTCACCTACTGAGTACTCTCGATAAACTCGACGACCAGCTAGAGGCCACGATAGCTAAGATTCGTGCCGATCATTACCGTAGCGTTCGCAGCCGCGACATTGAGTGACCCGTCATAGCGGCTAGTGATCGCACTCTCCCGCCCCCTTTCTGGCTCAAGCCCTTATCGACAATGGATAACTACCCGCTTGCAGTTCACAGTAGACAAGCAATAGAAGTGGTTAAATAAACCCAGCTCCAGATATCCCTTGGATGGTCCACATTATCTTATGC
>JBARVU010000498.1:0-10177 GCA_049646425.1 Phormidesmis sp.
GTCAGTGATGCTGTGTAAGGCATCGGCCAGCAGACTCAAAGAGCCCGTCCAGCTGCCGACCACTAGCTTGAGGATCACCACCGCGACGTTCAGCACCAGTGTAATCGACAGCACCCTTCTTACCTCAGAGCGGTAGCTGTAAAAACTTTGATAGTTTGGATGCTCGTGCCCGCCAGGATGATTCGAATGATGATGGTGGTGCCCCGCAGCGGGGTGATGATCCGGTGAGGAAGCAGGCTGATGGCCAGGCTGAGGCGGCTTAGGGTTGGCGCTGTCAATCGGCGATCGCGCATTGTGATTGGACATAGCTTCAAGCCTCCCGAGTCGCCCTCAATATACTTGCTAGCCTACCGTGTTCCTGAAGAATCAGACTTCCTCCCTACGGTTTTCATCCCAGCTAGCAATTCCCTTTGGTCGAGGCTTGAACTGGAACTAACTGGCTATACTCTGCGAATTGGCCTCAGAAATGGCCTGATTCACCTGTGTAAAGATTTCTCGGCAGTGGTTTTGCGTGCGCAGAGGCAGCTCTTCATTTTTCACGACCAGATCTACCTTTGCACCTCGGCTCTTGGCCAGGGGCGGAGTGATCAGCAGCTCGACGGTTGCAAGCTGAGACAACGACACCTGCCCAGGCTTTTCTTTGGCGACAATACAAACCGGGTCTTGGTAAATTAGATTGAGATCGCAGGCTTCTAGTGTACTGACTAGTATGTGATTGATGTCTTCTTGGGAAAAGCCGGTCGTAAAAAAATTGGTGTAGCGGGCCATAGAGACTCTTGGGATGACAAACGAAATAACGAACGGTGAAGATGGCGACCCTCCGCCTGCCGTCACAATCCTGCTGTCCTGGTAAGGATCATTGACAGGATACCGCTGTTTACCTGAATAGGGAATAGTACAGCTTTGTCCACGGGCGTAAATTGTGCTGTCGGTATCTGAGGAAATTACGGAGGAAGCAATGCGATGCGAGGCAAGCTGATTGTCTTTGAAGGCGGAGAAGGCAGTGGCAAAACGACTCAAATTCAAGCGCTGTGCGATTGGCTCAGCCAAAGCGAAACGCTGAAACAATTGCAGTCGCAAGGTCGGGTGGCAGGCATCAAGCTCACGCGCGAACCGGGTGGCACGCTGCTGGGAAAGCAAATCCGTCATTTACTCCTGTCGCCAAGCGATACTCCCATGGCCAGCAGAACGGAGCTACTCCTCTATGCCGCTGATCGGGCTCAGCATGTTGCAGAAACCCTGATCCCTTGGTTAGAGCAGGGTTTCTGGGTGCTGTGCGATCGCTACACCGACTCCACCGTGGCTTACCAGGGCTATGGCCGTCAGCTAGATCTAGCGCTGATTCACCACCTCAACCAAATCGCCACTGGTACTGCCAGCGGCCCGCTCAAGAGCGACCTGACGCTATGGCTAAACGTATCGCCGCCGGTGGGACTTGCCAGAATGCACCAGCGGGCTCAGGCCGACCGCATAGAGCAGGCTAATCTACAGTTTCACCAGCGCGTGGCCGATGGATTTACGGCCCTCGCAACCGCCGATGAGGATCACCCCAATCCTTACAGCAGCGGCCCCACCGCTGAGATTGATGGCGATCGCCCGGTCGCCGCCGTCGCCGCCCAAATTCAGCAAGTTCTTCAGCAGCAGTTAGCTCAGTGGTATCCCCTTTCACAACCTTAATTGGCCAAGCTCAGGCCGTCGCCCTACTAGAGCGGGCGATCGCCCTCAGCCGAATTGCCCCAGGCTACTTATTTGTTGGCCCCGCTGGGATTGGTAAGTCGCTAGCTGCCGCTGGGTTTGCGCAGCTTTTGCTTCAGCCTGAGGCGGCACAGACGGAGGCTGAAGCGGAAGTTCTGGCGCGGAGAATTCGCGATCGCAATCATCCCGATCTGCTCTGGGTAGAGCCCACCTACCTGCATCAAGGCCAGCTTCTCACAGCCAAACAAGCCGCCGAGGCCAATCTTAAGCGCAAAAGTCCGCCGCGCATTCGTCTGCCGCAAATTCGCGACATTGCCCGGTTTCTCAGTCGGCCGGCGCTAGAGTCGGCCCGAGCAGTCGTGGTGATCGAGCAAGGTGACCGAATGGCCGAAGCCGCCGCCAACGCACTGCTCAAAACGCTCGAAGAGCCAGGTAAAGCCACCATTATTCTCTTGGCACCCAATCAACAGACGCTGTTGCCCACGCTAATTTCTCGCTGTCAGACGATTCCCTTCTGGCGGCTCAACGACACACAAATGGCGCAGGTACTGACTCAAACCGGCCATGCGGAGATTTTGCAGTCGGCTGAAGTGATGGCGATCGCCCAGGGTTCCCCAGGTCGCGCCATCGATAGCTGGCAGCAGCTACAGCTGCTCTCGCCGGAGCTGCTAGCTCAGTTAGCCCGTCCGCCCGCGACCCGCCGCGACGCCCTGGAGACCGCTAGAGATATCAGCCAGGCCCTGGACACCGAAGCTCAGCTCTGGCTGATCGACTACTTGCAGCATTGTTACTGGCGGCAGAGACTGGCCAGCGCTGAGGGTCTTGCCAGTCTTGAAAAAGCCCGTCAATATCTCCTTAGCTACGTTCAGCCCCGTTTAGTCTGGGAGGTCACGCTTTGTAACATGATAGAGATAGCCATCCCACAAACCTATCCCCCTGCCTAGCGCGTTGATACCTTTACAGCCTTTTGCCATTCCTGATCGTTTTGTTCCTGCGACACAGCCCACCCACGGTGAGAATCTGCAATTTACCTGGTGGTTCATCTGTGCCCGCTCTAGTCTGGTTACAGTGCCGCCGACGGCCCCCGACCAGATTGCCTCCGGCTTTCCGCAAGCACCCACAGTGCAGGCGTTGGGTATCAACCCAATCAGGACCCAGTTTCTAGGCTATCTAAACGCCCATCCCTGTATCGCCGCTGAAATTGCGAAAGATACGGCGCTTCCGCCTCACTTTGCGCTGCGTCATTTGCGGGAGCTCTATGGTGAGCTGCCGGAAGATTTGTTTGCGATCGCCGCCCGCGCGGTGCAAATTGTCGAATGGGATCGCACCCATCAGTTCTGCGGTCACTGCGCTACTCCAACCATTCAGCTTCCGACCGAACGCGCTAAACGCTGTCCTAAGTGTGAGCTGCGACAGTATCCCCGGCTCTCTCCAGCGGTGATTATGCTCGTTTACAGAGACAGAGAGATTTTGCTGGCCCGGGCGCCGCGCTTTCGTGACGGTATGTACAGCGTCTTAGCAGGCTTTGTCGAACCGGGTGAATCTTTAGAAGAGACCGTCGCCCGCGAAGTCAGAGAGGAAGTCGGCATCGAAGTCAAAAACATCCGCTACTTTGGCTCCCAGCCCTGGCCTTTTCCTAACTCTCTAATGGTGGGCTTCACTGCCGAATATGCCAGCGGCACAGTGACCCCAGAACCTACCGAAATTGAAGCCGCCGCCTGGTTTACCAAAGACAATCTGCCGCCTGTCCCGGGTAAGCTCAGCATTGCCCGCAAGCTAATTGACTGGTTTTCTACTCAATAGCTGCTCGATTTCAGCATTTCCATTCATTTATTAAACAATGCCTTGAGCGCGAACAGCTGAATCTTGACCAGATATCTGGCGTCTTTATACTGAGAGGCGGCGTTGTGGTGAACGTTAGACTCTACCAAAACCAGCTCTTTAAAACTGCGGGTAGCTTCGTATAGCTGCTCGCCCATCGCAGCTGGAATCAGCGGGTCACCGGTCGCATGAATCAGGAGAATCGGCACCTGCAATTGGCTTACTTTTTGCAGCGACTCAAATCGCTGATGTATAATCCACCGCACAGGCAGCCAGCGGCTGTAGGCGAAGCGCGTCACTATGTCTGCCATTGAGGTAAATGAGTTCTGGACGATGATGCCAGCGAGGTCGGAATGTTTAGCTGCCAGATCGATGGCGATCGCGCCCCCCAAAGAGTGCCCGTACACAAAGATCTCATTTGTCTCAATACTTCGCTCTCGCACCAGATAAGCCAGCGTCGCCTCAGCATCTTCATACAGCGAAGTTTCAGAAGGAAAGCCGCCTTCGCTCAGGCCATAGCCGCGATATTCTGCCAGTAGGACATTGAACCCGAGCTGCCTCAGCCAAAAAGCCTGAGCGACATTAAAGCCAATATTCAGATCGGCCCCATGGAAGTAAATCAGCGTGCCAATGCGATTTCTAGGTTGGGGAAGCCACCAACCGTGTAGGTGCTCCGGATGTTTGGCAGTAACATTGGCCGGGATCCAGACCTCTTCGTACTCAATGTTGTAGGCTGCTGGCGTCGTTTGCAGCTCGTGTGAAGGATGGTAAAGCAGTCTAGGCTGCATTGTCCACAGAATCGCCAAAATCAGCAGATAAGGGCAGAGAAGGAGGAGCGCAACCCGTTTGATCAGCCGATTCCATCGCTGACGGAATCGGCGCTGTTTCATGAAAGCGATTAGGTAGGCGGCGATCGCAGCCATATGGACAGCGCCCGTAAGACCAGCTATAAGATCAGAGTTTAAGATCCGTACGGGTTTTGAGCTAGCGTGTAACGGATATTTAATAACGTCATAAGACTAGGAAAGTAGCCTGACAAGAGCTGAGCCTTCCGATTGAAGACTCAGCTCTCTTCCTCTATCGTTTATCTTCGTTCCTCCTCCTTAGATTCCTGTTTTCTGGTGAGTTTCTCTACTAGCACGTACGCCGCAGGTGTTGCCTTGAACAGGTCAAGATATGTAACTTGTGGAGCCTGTAGCTTGATGAAGCCTAAAACCGTAGACACAAGGATGAAGTGAAACAGTTTGCCATTCAGGTTGATTCGCATATACTAATACCTATTAACCTCATGTATTCAGTGCGATAGCACCATCTAAATAGGTATTTTTCGTTTTGAAAGCATTGCTGTATAAGCCTTACAAGGAATCAGGTATGTACGAGGTGCATGCCCATACGCATTTCATGCTGATCATCCATGTTTACATGTGCACCTCATGCTTATGGGGATATGCATGAGGTGCTGGTCTAGTGTCCGCAGTTCAATCTGGTAAAAGTGTTTTATGGCGCAAACTTTCTTAACAGAATCAAGCAACGATGAAAATCATAGCAATGAGCCTCCTAAGCTTCCGATTCGAGAACGGCCGAAGATTTTTGTTCACAGAGACATTGATGAGCTGGGACTTGACCCCTATGAGTTCCGGATCTACGGACATATTGCGCGAAGAGGAAGCTGCTTTGCCTCGCTAGATAAAATTGCGGCGACCTGCTGTATGAGCGTAAGAAAGGTTCAATACGTTCTCAAAGTGCTTCACAAAGCAGGTCTAATTCACAAAGAGGAACGTAAAGGAAGGGTTAATACATTCAGGCTAGCTAAACCTAGCCGTTGGCTGAGAAAAGTCGACAAGGAGAAACTAAACCAGATTAGAAAAATGATAAAAGCTAAAGGTAGCCAAAGAGCAGAAAGTGTCTTGCCTGATACTCAGAACTTAGAAAACAGAAGTGATGAAGGTGGGGAGACTTCTAATTCTGTAGATGATATCGATTTCTTAAGCCACGTACCTTTCTAGGAAGACTTGCCCATAAGCACATAGGACAGTGCCTTTCTCAAACTTGTCTCTGAACTATCCAAGCTCAGCAACCTACAATCCAATGGCGCTGACTTGAGGAACGAACATTTTTAAGCTCTGTAGCCTTCCTCATACAGCCGCCCTCCTCCGCGAGAAGGCAAAGCCTACGACTGCTTATGGCTCGGGCTGACACCTCCCGCTGGCTGAGCGTAGCCGTAGGTGCTTCACCTTCTTAAAGAGTAGCCACAACCCACTGAATAGGCTGCGGATCATACTGAACCAGTGTCATTGGCCTATAATCGCTTTTTAGTCAAAAACTCCCTCTCAGCCAATGAAGCTCAGCCCCACCGATTCCGACCTGTTTGTGAAACTGATGCTGCAACTCCAGTGGTACGCCCAGCAGCAGGGGCAAGTCTTGCCCCGAGTCAAGAGCTTTGCAGCCTTTGCCAACGCCTCTATGAGAGAAAAAGTCGAGGTGAGAGACTATCTCTTCGACCATCCTGAGCTGATCGATAAGTTTATCCAAAAGAACTCGGCCGACTTCACTCAGGAAGAATTAGCGATTGTCGGCGGTTGGAAAACTTTTGTCAAAGATAAGTTTTACGTTGAAAGACTGCTCAAGAAGCACGGCATTCTCATAGATAGCCAGGAAAACGTTTACGGCATCTCAGGGCTGAGTGACGAACTGTCTGACATGATCGACAAGCGCAGCCTACCACTGTGCGCGCAAGCTGTTCTACTCCCGTTCAAAGGAAAAATTGTTTACGACGGTCTTTTGGGCTTTTACAACGTTTCTTTTGGTAGCGGCATTCGCTCCTCTCTCAAAGAGATCTACCTGATCGCAAAAGATAACGACGCCATCATTGAAACCCTCGACCCCTCACAGGTCTCTGCCAAAGCAAAGGCATCCTCAAGCACAGCGCCAACCGCCAAAGCAGCTCAAGACTGGACGCCTTTACTCGATGAGATGGCCAGCATCGCTAAAAAGCTGCGCGGTGGCCGCAGCCAGCCTGCTATTTACAGCCCTGTTTTTAGCCTGGTACGCGCCAGTATCGAACTGGCTCAAATCGCCACAGAAGAGCCGATAGATGTTGATAAGCTTGGCAAAAAGGTGCGGCGCGTAGATACGGTTCTCGATCAGATCGATAGCACCGCTTCGAGGCACTACTAACCCTTATCCGGCGATAGATCGCCGCCAGTTAAAGAACTTTTTCAATATGTTTTGCAAGAAGGTATTCTTCGCGTACTTCTGCTTGGTGAGCAGCAGCGCCGTCTTAGGGCTGATTTCACTTAGCGTTGGATACACGTGAATACACTGCAAGGCACTCACTTTGAGGTTCTGGCTCATCGCTAGCACCGCCTCGTGAATCAGCTCGCCCGCATGCAGCCCAACAATGTGTGCGCCCAGGATTTCGCCGTTGCCTTTAGTGATAAATTTGGCAAAGCCATCGCCTGCCGCCTCTGCCAGCGCCCGGTCTACGCCGTCGAAGCCCTGCTGGAGCACGTAGACATCATCGCCATAGCGATCGCGCGCCTGCCGTTCAGTCAGCCCCACCCGGGCCAGCTCCGGATCGGTAAAGGTCGCCCAGGGAATCACTCTATAGTCTGTCTTCTTGAGCGGGAATATCAGCGCATTTTGCATCGCGACGGCAGCCTCATAGCCCGCTACATGAGTAAACTGATAGCCGCCAATCACATCGCCCGCCGCATAAATGCGCTTGTTGGTAGTGCGCAGCTTTTCATCGACCTGAATGCCGCTTTTGTCGTACGCGACACCTGCCGCCTCCAGGTTCAAAGAACCGATATTCGGCGATCGCCCGGTCGCCACCAAAATCTCATCAACCACGATTTTCTCGCTGCCAGCGATGATGTGCTTCTTCCCGTCGATCACCGCTACCCGCTCAGCCCGGGTATTCGAGAGGATACGCACGCCCTCTGACTCCATTCGCCGCTGTACTACTCTGGCAGCATCTGGGTCTTCTTTTGGCATAATCACCTCTCGGCTGGACAAGAGCGTGACCTGTGAGCCCAATCGAGAAAAAGACTGGCTCAGCTCGCAGCCAATCGGGCCAGCCCCAATCACCGCCAGCGTATTGGGCCGCGACTTGATGCTAAACACCCGTTCGTTCGTCAAGAATCCAGCTTCTTTCAGCCCTTCTACCGGCGGAACCATCGCGTGAGAACCGGTCGCTATCAAAAAGGCCCGCGCCCTGAGTTGACGGCCGTTCACTTCAAGCGTTTTCTCATCAACAAACCGCCCTGCTCCATAGATCACATCGACCCCAAGCTTTTCAAATCGCTCTGTAGAGTCGTGCTCCTGAATAGTGTCGATGACCGCGTGCACATGGTTCAGCGCTTCTTCGAGCTTGATGGTGGGCTCATTCGTATAGATGCCGAAGCGAGAGGCCGTCTTGACATCGTAGGCAATCTGCGCCGCGTGAATCATTGACTTACTGGGCACACAGCCGTAGTGCAAACAGTCCCCGCCGAGCTTGTCCTTTTCGACCAGCGCTACTCTGGCGTTGATTTGAGCGCCTGCACTGGCTGCGACCAAACCCGCCGAACCGCCGCCAATGACAACCAAGTCATATTCTACTGACATTGCCTTCCTCTCTGAACTGTGAGCATCTCTTTTGAGAGTATGGCGTTCATCTGAGTCTTTGCTGAGAGTATGCCTAAAAATTATAGAATTTTGCTTTGAAAAGGGGAGAGGGAGATGGACTAGGCCGCAATGTCACGGGTAGGCAGCTGAGCGGTGCAGATGTCTGCGTCGGTGAGCTGAGTTTCTGACAGGTGAGCTTGCCGCAAGTCTGCGCGGGTTAAGTCTGCGCCGGTGAAGTTAGCATGGCTCAAGTTGGCTTCGCAAAAGTTTGCATCGCTGATGTACGCGCCGGTCAGGTCTGCACCCGAGAGATCCGCGCCGCTGAAGTCTGCGCCGATGAGGCAGGCGCGCTGAAAGCTGACACCGCTCAGGTTCATCTGGCTGAAATTGGCTTCAAAGAAATAGCCATGACTCAAGGTTTGCCCGCTCAGATCGCAACGGGCACCAGGATGGCTGGCTCGCCACTCGGTCCAATGGGCTATTCCGCTTTCTAACAGGCTTAAGCAATCTGCTACAGAACGCTCAGTGGATGACATCGTTGCCAAGGGGATACAGGGCAGGGAAGACACTTATCAGAGTTCCCTGTCCCGCCGTTGCCCTCGCATCCGTACTTTAGCGGAGGGTCTGATGGCTCAAGGCTTTGCCAGTGAGACTAAAGGCTCGCGTTTCGTGAATAACTACTGGAACAATCTGACCTTTGAGGGTGTTAATGTCGCCTGGGAAAAAGGTCAGCCGGTTGCCTCGGGTGCGGCCCATTACTTGCGCCGGATCTCTTGTGTTGACGGCTTCGACTAATACGGTTTCGGTGCGACCTAAGTAGCGCTGCGATCGCACCTCCGCCTGCTGCGACACCAAATGATTCAGCCGCTGCAATCTGTCCTGCTTGGTCTCTTCGTCGAGTTGATCGGCCCACTCAGCGGCAGGGGTTCCGGGTCGGGGCGAATAGGCCGCTGTATTCACCATGTCAAAGACGATGTCTTCCATCAGCTTGAGGGTGTTTTGGAACTGCGCTTCGGTTTCGCCGGGGAAGGCAGCGATCGCATCCGCGCTGATCGAAGCATCGGGCACATAGCGGCGCACCGTATCGATAATCCGCCGGTACTTTTCGTGCGTATAGCCCCGGCCCATCGCCTTGAGCAGGTCATTGTCACCCGACTGGAAGGGAATGTGAAAATGCTCACACACCTTCGGCAGCTCGGCGCAGGCTTTGACCAGGCGCTCAGTGAAGTAGCGCGGATGGCTGGTGGCAAAGCGGATCCGCTCAATCCCCGGCACATCGTGAACAAAGTACAGCAGGTCAGTCAGCGTATTTTCGCGCCTGCCCTCAGGCGTAATTCCCGGCAGGTCGCGGCCATAGGCGTCAATATTTTGCCCGAGCAGCGTCACTTCTTTGTAGCCTTGCCGCCCCAGCTCGACCATTTCAGCGCGAATCGCCTCGGGCGTCCGCGACTGCTCTATCCCGCGCACACCCGGCACCACGCAGTAAGTGCAGCGCTCATTACAGCCGTAGATCACATTCACCCAGGCGGTCACACTGCTGTCGCGGCGCGGCTTGGTAATGTCTTCCATGATGTGCACCGGCTCGGTCGCGACCACCTGATTGCCCTGGCCTACCTGCTCCAATAGGCTCTCTAGCTGGTTGGCATACTGCGGCCCCATCACCAAATCCAGTTCAGGCACGCGCCGCATCAAGCTTTCGCCCTCTTGCTGAGCGACACAGCCCGCCACGACGAGCGTCAGATTTGGATTTTTGCGCTTGCGCTTAGCCTGCTTGCCCAGGTACGAATACACCTTTTGCTCGGCGCTGTCGCGAATGGAGCAGGTGTTATAGAGCACCACATCCGCCTGGAGCGGATCTTCTTCCCAGCGCATACCCATATTTTCGAGGATGCCAGCCATGCGTTCGGAGTCTGCCTTATTCATTTGGCAGCCAAAGGTCGTAACGTGATAGCGGCGAGATTCGCTCATGGCAAAGGGGCAGGAATTTTGGGGACAGGTTTTTGACACTCTATTGTGACACCGAAGCGAAGAACTGCGGGAGAAAGCTAGCAAA
>JBARVU010000499.1:0-10806 GCA_049646425.1 Phormidesmis sp.
ACTATCGCCTCATCCCGTTCTGCGGCCAACCGACGACTGTAGACAGAGCGTGGCTTGAGAATTTTGTCACGTACTGGGGCAATAGCAAAAACGTCGAAAACTATATGCTAGACAAGGCAAATGCCAACTATGAACTGGTTCTTTTCTTAGAGTACATACCGCACGTTCTGAGTGCTTGGCTACCAAAGAATCCCGACAAGTTTCAGAAGCCTCTGAACGACCTACTCAAAACAATGGCTTTTTTGAGAACAAAGGGCATCATCCATCTGGACGCTCATTTTCAAAACGTTCTGACCGATGGGGAACAATCTTATTTGACCGACTTCGGCTTGGTGCTTGATCGGAGCTTTGACCTGGTAAAAGACGAAGAAGTCTTCTTCGAGCAAAACACTTTTTATGATTATGGCGAAATTCTGTTGAACCTGGGCCATCTAATTGTGTCGTTCTATGACTCATGTCCCGAAAACGACAGGCGCGACATGATGAGGCAATATGGCATAAAAGAAAGGTCGGCTCCACCTGAAGTGAGAAGTATACTACTCAACAATATCGAACAAATACAGGTCAACGGCACCATGCGCTTGAACGAGGGCTATGTAGATAGCATGGTCAAGTACCGCAGTATTATTTCGCTGATGCATAACTTCTTCTCTGACATGCGAACAAATCCTAGAAAAGACACGCCGTTTCCTCAAACGAAGCTGAGGGCGCTACTTAAAGAGGCAGCGTTTCTATCGGAAGCTAAGTTGCCTTGCTCATGAGATACAGATACACAGCCCTCGCTATGAATGCCATGCTTAGTCAATGCCTATCCTCGGCTATGGTTGCTATGGTTATAAGATAAGACGGTGAGCAGGCAGTGAAAGGCCAAACATATGACGACTACAGAACCATCCTTGTCTACACCCGCTTCTAAAGTGCTCGCAGGTCTTATGGGGGTCTGTGTGGGTGATGCGCTCGGGGTTCCAGTCGAGTTTACTAGCCGTGAAGAGCGGATGGGCGATTGAAAAACTGCGGAAGGGAGTGCCTCCTCTAGAAGCTGGCGATACCGTTGAGCGCAGCAACGGCAATGGCTCACTGATGCGAATCTTACCGATGGCTTACTGTCATAAGCAGATAGATCTTTCTGTACTGCTGCATCGAGTTCATCAGGTCTCTTGTCTTACGCATGCTCATCCGCGCTCTCAAATGGCTTGCGGTATCTACATCTGCATTGCTGTCGCTTTACTAAAAGGCGCTTGCCCCCTGCAAGCCTATATCGAAGGCATAGAACAGGCCGAGAAAATTTATCAGACATTTCCCTACGTATTAGAAAAGCATCACTTTAAGCGAGTGTTCAGTCGTGAGATAGGGAGTTTGCCCATTGAAAGCATAAACTCTGAAGGATACGTTATCGATACATTAGAGGCTTCACTCTGGTGCTTTCTCACAACCTCTTCTTATTCGGAAGCTGTATTGAAGGCTATTAATTTGGGTGAAGATACAGACACGACCGCTGCAGTTACCGGGGGACTTGCTGGCATTTACTATGGTACCGAAGGCATTCCTTCAGAATGGATAAACGGAATTGCCCGCCAACAAGACATCCGAGCATTAGCGATTCGACTAGAGTCTAAACTATTGGCCTGAGGATACTTCTTCTGCACACCCATTGACACAAGTCAGTTAGCAAGCGGCAATAGAACCGGCAAAATCAGCTCAATGAATGTGACATAAGCTAGTATTAGCAGCAGATAGCGAAAATACTCAAAACGGCAATGGCGGTTCCTTACCGACAGTACGATCCTAGCTTGCTCGAACCTGCCTATCCTCAGCGAACTCGCAAGCTTGAGGACTTAGCCGTCGAACTTGCTGCGCAGACAGGTCAGCTCACCCAAGGACTGCATCCTATCGTAGTCTCTACTTTGGGCGAATTAGTCCGTTCGATGAACTGCTACTACAGCAATCTAATCGAAGGGCACCGGACAATGCCTAGAGACATTGAAAGAGCTTTAAGTGAAGAGCTATCAAACGATCCAAAGCAGCGGGATTTACAGCTAGAGGCTAAGGCGCACATCGAGGTTCAGCGTCTAATTGATTTGAACGCTGAGTGGGCAAACAAAAGCCCTGTTAGCCCAGATTTTATGCAGGAGATTCATCGGGCTTTTTACGAACGGTTGCCAGTGAGCTTATGGCAGTTAGGCGATGTAACAGTAGAGCCTGGACAGTTTAGAATCAACAATGTGCAGATTGGCCGTCACATTCCACCCTACGCAGAAACAGTGCCACTCTTTCTAAAGCGGTTTTCTCAGCTTTACGAACCAGAAAGATTCTCAAAAGTCGACCAAATTATTGCAGTCGCCGCTGCTCACCATCGTTTTTTGTGGATTCATCCTTTTTTAGATGGCAACGGTCGCGTAGTTCGGCTGATGTCTCATGCCCACTTAAAGAAAATCGGCATTGGGAACAGCCTATGGTCGGTTTCTCGCGGCCTAGCGCGGCAGGTACAAACCTATCGAAAGCGACTAGAGATGGCTGATGGGCAGCGTCAAAATGATTACGATGGCCGAGGCAACCTCACCATGAAAGGATTAATTCTGTTTAGCGAGTTTTTTCTAGAGACTTGTCTTGATCAGGTCACCTTTATGGCAAAGTTGTTAGCACCTCAGCAGCTGCTCAAACGAATAGAAGCCTACGTAATGGTCGAGACGAACGCGCAGCAGTTGTTGCCAGGAAGTTTCCCAATATTAAAAGCCGCTTTGCTAGAGGGAAAGATCAAACGTGGTGACGCCGCTACCTTAACAGGCTATCAAGAACGACAGGCCCGCTCTGTACTGAAGCGCTTGCTAGAAGCTAGGTTGCTCACGTCAGAATCGGCGAAAGGGCCGGTCAGCCTTGCTTTTCCAGTCGTCGCCGCAGAGCAATGGTTTCCTCAGCTATGGGTATAGGAGAAGATGCCCCCGTTTTGTGGCTACCCTTACACCGACCGCTAGAGACTGACCTATGATCAAGGAACTTGATATCGTTACGCTGACTCGTGATTTGGAAAACTACGGCCTGACCAAAGGCAGCCGAGGCGCGGTGGTGCACTGCTACAGCGACGGGCAGGGCTTTGAGGTTGAATTCACAGATGATATAGGTGAGCATTCCAATGTGCTAACCCTGGAGCGGTCAGACATTCAGCCAGAGCGGACAACGATTATCACCCGCGAATGAATTGCGGGCTATGGTACAAAAGTTTATTCAAGTGGACTAGGCGGCTTCAGTGGGTGATCGCGCTTTAACCCTGAGGGGGTTTTCCTCGGCTAGCCTGCAATTCCATTCGCGGGCGGACTCTAGTTTTCCAAGCTATCGTTCGATTGTTTCTACGCTGCTCACATTCTTGAGTGTTAGGTCTTTACAGGTACGCTTAATTAAACCGGTCAGTACCTTGCCCGGGCCAACTTCCACCACTGAGTCAATGCCCCGCTCAGGCAAACTTAAAGAGATTTCTCGCCAGCGCACAGAGCCAGTCATCTGCCGGATCAGCCGGTCTTTTAGCACCGCTGCCGCCGTCTCTGGGCTTGGGTCTACATTAGAGAGAACAGGCACTTTTGCATCTTGAAAGGGTACCTCAGCCAAAACAGTCTCAAATTCTTGGGAAGCTTCTGCCATCAGCGGCGAATGAAAGGCGCCGCTGACGTTTAGCTTCACAGCTCGCTTAGACTTAACGCCATTCATCACCGCTTCTACAGCGGCAGGCGTTCCTGAAATCACCACTTGACTAGGGTTGTTGTCATTGGCGAGCACGACACCTTCGGTTTGGGCAATTGTAGTCTCTAGCTCGTCTCGGTCAAATCCCATCAGCGCGGCCATCATCCCTGCTGACGCTTGAGACATAAGCTCGGCGCGACGCTTGACTAAGCGCAGACCCGAGGAAAAATCGAATACGCCCGCTACGTAGAGCGCAGAATACTCGCCCAGGCTGTGACCGGCGACCAGATCAGGCGGCTGACCCTCGGCTAGGAGCAAGTCAGCTAGCGCACACTCCACCACATACAGGCACGGCTGAGTGTACAGGCCACTCGATAGTTTGTCTTCTTGCTGAGAGATTTCTAGTACCGACCAGCCTAGGATCGCTTGAGCTTGCGTGAACTGGTCTCGGCAGACCTCAGCAAGATCTGCGCCCATGCCGACGCTCTGTGACCCCTGTCCCGGAAATACCCACGCGGTTTTTGTCATTTCAGCAAAGCTACATCAATATCTAAATAGCAGCGTTTAGATAGCGCCCGGGCAGCTCAAAGGCCCCATTTCAAGATGGCTGCCCCCCAGGACAGACCTGCCCCAAAGCCAGAGAGCGCTAGCGTATCGCCTGCCTTTATCTTACCGGCTCGCACCCACTCATCCAAGGCAATCGGAATTGAGGCCGCGTCCGTATTGCCATGCTTGGCCATATTGCTGACTACGCGCTCTGCCGGAATGCCTAGGCGCTTGGCGACCGCATCGAGAATCCGCTGATTGGCCTGATGCAAAATCAGCCAGTCGATGTCGTCAGTGGTGAGGCTGGCATAGAAAAGGGATTTTTCAAGCACCTCGGGCACTCGGTTTACGGCGAACCGGTAAACCTCACGACCGTTCATGGTGACCGGATTAAAGTGTCCCTGTTGATAGGTGATATCGCCCGCAAGCGGCACAGACTCATGGCTATAGGCGGCGTTGAGGCAGTCATTCATACTGCCATCGCTGTGCATGTCGAAGCTAAGCAGGCGATCGCTCCCTTCACACCGCTGCATCACCACCGCCCCCGCTCCATCGCCAAACAGCACACAGGTACGCCGATCGCTCCAATCCGTCAGGCGGGACAAGATATCTGCGCCAATCACCACCACATTTTGGTAAGCGCCCGTGCGGATAAACTGAGCCGCCGTCACCAGCGCAAATACAAACCCTGAGCAGGCAGCGGTAATGTCAAAAGCGATCGCCCGTGTGGCCCCAATCTCATGCTGGATCTGGCAGGCAGATCCAAACAGATCGTCTGGGGTAGAGGTGGCCAGTAGAATGAGGTCAATATCGGTAGGGGAGAGGTGGGCTTGAGAGATCGCCGCCGCCGCTGCCTCACCGCCCAAAGACCGAATCGAATCATCAGGCTTCGCGATATGGCGCTGCCGGATCCCGGTGCGTGTGGCAATCCACTCGTCAGAAGTCTCGACGATTTCTGCCAGATCGTCATTACTCAGAACGCATTCAAGCTTAGCCGAGCCGCTGCCTGTGAAAGCAACGCCATATGTCCCGGGTGCGGCTCCTGACATTTGACCGGGCGCATCTAGTTGCTGAGTCATTTATTCCCCTTTTGCTGTCGCTGAGACCTTCTGGTACTGACCCTTAATTCGATCCAGCACCTGGTTATCGACGGCATCTTTAGCCAGCCGAATCGCATTAAAAATAGACGGCGCTCGAGAGCTGCCGTGGCTAATCACCGCAATCCCCGCCACCCCTAGCAACAGGCCGCCCCCATGTTCAGCATGGTCAACCCGCTGCTTAATCCGCTGGAGATTGCCCTTCAGCAGCGTACAGCCCACCTTGCCCGCCACACCCTGCGGCAGTTCCTCCCGCAAGATTTGCAGCACCGATTCGCCCACCGCCTCCGCAAACTTTAGCAGCACATTCCCCACAAAGCCGTCGCACACGATCACATCAAAATTTCCCGAGAGCACATCGCGGCCCTCAGCGTTGCCGACAAAATTAATCGAATCGCCCTCAGAAAGGGATTTGTGCACCTGCAAAACGACCTCGTTGCCTTTACTTTTTTCTTCGCCAATGCTCAGCAGACCCACCTTAGGGTTGTCATTGCCAATCACATACTGCGAGTAAATACTGCCCATCACAGCAAACTGCTCTAAATACTTAGGCCGACAGTCTACATTCGCGCCCACATCTAAAATCAGCACCGACTGACCGGCGACTACCGTTGGGAACACCGCCCCAATCGCGGGCCGATCAATGCCCTTAATTCGGCCTAACCGCAGTAGCGCTGCCGCCATTGCCGCCCCGGAATGGCCGGCGGAGACAACGCCGTCAGCGCGGCCCCGCTTAACTAGATCCATAGACACATTGATCGAGGCTTGGGGCTTACGACGGAGGGCGCTCAAGGGCTCCTCATGCATCTCAATGGTGCCCTCAGCAGGCACGATCTCAACTTCGCGAAGCAGATCCGGCTGGGCGACCGAGGCTTTAATCTGGTCAGGATCCCCTACCAGCAGGACCTCTACGCCTAGCTCTTCCTTCGCCCTGATAGCGCCCGCTACAATCTCGGCAGGGGCATAATCGCCGCCCGTTGCGTCTACTGCAATGCGTACCTGCGTTGAATTCATCAAAGCTCTGTCCTGTAATCAGGTCTATGAGTCAGACCAATAGAAACTTTAAGAATTCTATCAGAATTACTCTTCGCCCGGTTCGACAATGCGCTGAAACAGGTATCCTGTGCCGCGCGCAGTCAAAATCAGCTCCGGATTACTAGGATCGTCTTCTAGCTTCGCCCGCAGGCGGGAAATATGGACATCGACTACCCGCGTATCGACATGACGCTCCGGGGTGTAGCCCCACACTTCCTGCAAAATTTCGGAGCGGGAGAAGGGTTCGCCCGACCGGCTCACCAGCAGCTCTAGCAGGCTAAACTCCATGCCCGTGAGGCGGATGCGATCATCGCCTTTGTACACCTGGCGCTTGTTGGTGTCGATACGAATATTGTTGATCGTGATCACGCCAGAGCTGGGAATGCCCGAGGCACCCGTTTTCTCTACCCGGCGCAAAACGGAGCGAATCCGAGCTTCAAGTTCCTTGGGAGAAAAGGGCTTCACGACATAGTCATCTGCACCTAGCTCCAGACCCGTGATGCGATCAGCTACGTCGCCCAGCGCAGTCAGCATGATAATTGGAATATCGGATTCTTTGCGCAGTTCTTGACAGACGCCGTAGCCATCTAGCTTGGGCATCATCACATCCAGCACAACCAGGTCAGGAACAGTGTTGCGAAAGGTTTCTAGAGCCTCTTCCCCATCGGCAGCAGTGACAACATCGTAGCCAATCATAGAAAGGCGCGTTTCTAAAATTCGACGAATGCTGGCCTCGTCGTCGACGACCAGGATTTTCTCTTTAGCGCTGTCCAAGGCTCTCTGCACTCCTATAAAGTCGTGGCTATGATTCTATACCGTTAATTGTATGTCTTAGCATCAACCGAAAACCGCCTGCATAGCTTGCTTTCACGGTTTCTTAAGGTTTATGCCATAGTTCTACGAACTAATACAAATCGCTACAGCATACGCTAGATATGGACATTTAGGTTTATAGAAGTTAGGACGTGAAGCAATTCGAATGATTTTTCGCTTCGTTTTAAACCGGTTTGAAGCGCTGTTTTGCGAAGAAATGTATCGAATTCATCCATTTTTCTAGCGCTTCGACCGAAGTTCCGGCGATATTCGCTGATAAACCGAAGCTTAGTAGGTCGTTTGAAAGTACGTTTATACTACAAAGAGACAGCCTTGCTGCCGGGACGCTGAGCTGACGCCTCGCTAGTTTGTCTGTTGCCTGTGATAGTTGTTCAGCGATCGCCCATGCCCAAAACTCGTTCAATATACGTGTGCAATGCCTGCGGGGCTGAGTCGCCTCAGTACTTCGGCAAATGCCCCACCTGCAATAGCTGGAACTGCCTGGTAGAGCAAAAGCTAGAGACCCAGGCAGAGACAGCTACGCGGCCCAGCATGAAATCGCGTACCAGCACCAGCCGCAAGCGCAAAGCCCCAGCTCAGCCGCGCCTGTCGCTGACCTTTAACCAGATTCAAGACCATCCGCAGGCCCGCATTCCATCGGGCTATTTTGAGCTGGATCGGGTGCTAGGGGGCGGCATTGTGCCGGGGTCGCTGGTCCTGCTTGGGGGCGATCCGGGCATTGGCAAATCGACGTTGCTATTGCAAACGGCCAATCAGCTTGCAAAGAAGACACCAATTTTGTATGTGTGCGCAGAGGAATCGGGGCAGCAGGTGAAGCTCAGATCGCTGCGGCTTGGCGTGGGCGAAGGTGAAAACGCCAAGGGCATTCATGAAAATCTCTATTTGCTGCCGGAAACTAATTTAGAGACTATTCTGGCAGAGCTGGAATCTCTCCGGCCTCAGGTGGCGGTGATCGACAGTATTCAGGCGCTCTTTTACTCTGCGCTCACTTCCGCGCCCGGATCGGTCGCGCAGGTGAGAGAATGTACGTCGGCGCTGATGCAGCTGGCGAAAAAAGAGAATATTTCGCTGTTTATTGTTGGGCATGTGACAAAGGAAGGCGCGATCGCTGGCCCTAAAGTCCTTGAGCACTTAGTCGATACGGTGCTGTATTTTGAAGGCGATCGCTTTGCCAGTCACCGGCTGCTGCGCTCCGTGAAGAACCGCTTTGGTGCAACTCACGAGCTGGGCGTGTTTGAAATGGTGGACAAGGGACTCGAAGAAGTGCTGAATCCCTCTGAACTGTTCATGAGCAGCCAGGAAGAGAACGTGCCTGGAGTAGCGACGATTGTTGCTTGCGAAGGAACAAGACCCCTGGTGGTGGAGTTACAGTCTTTGGTGAGCCCGACCAGCTACAGCTCTCCCCGTAGATCGACAACCGGGATTGAATACAACAGATTGCTGCAAATTCTAGCGGTGCTGGAAAAGCGCGTGGGGATTCCTCTCTCTAAGCTCGATGCCTATGTGGCCTCTTCGGGCGGGCTGAATGTGGGAGAGCCCGCAGCGGATTTGGGGATTGCGGTGGCGGTGGCGGCGAGTTTTCGTGATCGCATCATCGACCCCGAACTCGTGCTGATTGGCGAGGTGGGCCTGGGCGGTCAAATTCGCCCCGTCTCGCAGATGGAGCTGCGGCTAAAGGAGGCAGCTAAGCTAGGGTTTAAGCGGGCGCTGGTGCCAAAGGGCCAAAAGCGCAAAGATCTGGGGATGGAGGTGATAGAGGTAGGGAGAGTAGTGGATGCGATCGCCACTGCTCTGGCAAACTCTACTCAGCATGAGCCAGCGGAGGCTTCTGAAGCGTGAGTCAGCCCACCTGCTGGATCATTGCAGGCCCCAACGGCGCTGGCAAGACAACGTTTGCCCTGAGATATCTGCCCGATGTGGCGAACTGCCGAAACTTCATCAACGCTGACTCAATCGCAGCAGGCTTGTCCCCGCTGTCTCCAGGAACGAGGCTGAGAGCGGCGAGCCGATTATTTTTAGAGGAGATTGAGAACCAGGTTCAGGCAAGACAAGATTTTGCATTTGAAACAACCCTGTCGGGGCGGAGCTATCTCAAGCTGATCAGACGGTTCCGCAGCGACGGTTGGCGAGTAGAATTGACGTATCTGGCTTTACCCAGCGTAGCAATGTCGCGAATGCGAGTAGCGGAGCGGGTGGCACATGGCGGTCACGACATCCCTTTAACAGATATCGAACGGCGATTTCCACGGAGCTTAAAAAATTTATTGACTGAGTTTGCTGGCATTACAGACTACGCTCAATGCTTCATGAATGACGGCCAAGTACCAAAGCCTGTGTTTACCCAGGAGGGCGAGGCGCGAAACATTCTAGAACCAGAGCTATTTGAACAGCTAAGGCAAGGTGCTGGACGATGACAACTATCCCTGAAAACACTCAAAGGGCATTAGACGCATTAAGAGAGGCGGTTACACAGGAATTGGACAAGAAGCGTCGCCTGGGACACTATGCTGTCATTTGGCAGGACGGTAAGCCGGTTGCCATTGGAGAGGATGCGCCAGCGAACGATTCTGACGAACACGAGCCGTAGGGCTCACCCTTGAATGGATCCCTTCTCCTCGGGGAGAAGGGCTGGGGATGAGGGCTAGCCGACGCTGACGCGCTTGGTCAATATCGCCATGACTTCATTCGGGCGACCGGTGGGCATGGGCTGGCTCCAGTCGTTGGGTTCGGCGTAGCCTAGCTGGTGTAGCTGCACGATGGTGGCCTGGACGGTGGGCGCGGTGCCAAACAGCATGTGGCGAAGGGGTTCAGCCTGCGCGGCAGGGGTGCCCTGCGTTGCGGCAGAGGAAGGAGTGGACGCGGCAGCGCCCTGAGAGGAAGGGATAAACATAGGTGTTCTGGGTTTCTGGTATGGGGTCGAAACCCAGAACTCGCGATTCCTCAGCCGCCCGTAGAGATGACGTGCAAATCGGGGTGGCTAAGGGTTACATTTAACCCTAGCGTCCGGGATTGCCTGGAAATCCTGGGGGTTAGCCGTCGGTAGGTGTTGTCAGCACTTACCGATGGTGCTAAGTCCTGTTGAGTTCTGAGTAGGCAGCGATCAGGATCACAACCATAGAGAAGATGATAAGCGCATTTTTACGCAGAATCAAGCGGTGAGTTGTTGCGAAATGCTGACATTAGGAGAATGGAATGCGAGCAGAAAACTATCCTGGTACAGCGTCAAAGCTTAATTTTAGGGCCACTGGTTGCAGACTTCTCTTATGGCTTGCAGCGAGTCTAAAAAGGCTTTTTCTGTACCCAGTGTTTGAATAGGGACACGAAGTTTCGCAAAGTCTTGAACTAACTGTTGCCTGTTGTGATGTGCGAGCAAATCGAGGATGGTTGACCACAAGTCAAATTCCATTGGTTGCTGACAGAGATGAGGAAGCATTCCTCGCAAGGCATTGGCACGGTAGTAGTTGTCTTTTATTTGCCAGATTATGCTCAGTGCTTTATCACGAGGGTAGTCAGGAAGGCGTCGGGCGATCATACTCAGCGTGCTGGCTCGGTCAGATTCGTTGTTAATTTGGCGAGTGATGGCGATCACCTCTTCCCAAAGGTCGGGGAGGTGTTGGGCGAT
>JBARVU010000500.1:0-3620 GCA_049646425.1 Phormidesmis sp.
AGAAAGCCCCACACGTGACCGTCGGAGCTGCTATTGCGATTGTCGCCCAGCACGAGGTACTGTTCATCAGGTACAGTTTCTGGCCCCCAGGTGTAGGCAGGCGGCGCTTGAATATAGTTTTCTGTCAGGGCTTCCCCGTTGACAAAAACCTTGCCTTCTTTGACTTCGACGGCGTCACCGGGCAGGCCAATCACGCGCTTGATGTAGGCATCTTTGGTCGTAGAGCCCACTGCATCTAACGCGCTTTGGGGCGCTTGAAAAACGATGATATCGCCGCGCTCAGGTGGATTGAAGCGGTAGCTAATTTTTTCGACGACTAGGCGGTCATCGATTTGTAGGGTAGGCTCCATCGAGCCAGAGGGGATAAACCTGGCTTCGGCCACAAACTGACGAATGCCTAGCGCTAAAACGACGCTGAGCCCAATCGTTTGGAGCCCTTCAATCCACGGATTTTGTTGCTTGTCAGACACAGTTTTAAAGGGTCAGGGAGAATGAATAAAGAATGAAAAATTAGCAGAAGACTTTGATTGCGTTGCTGTAGGCAGACTCAATCATAATAAGTTTAGGTCTTTGGTGACAAACGCAGGTGGACAAGTATGACGCATTCTTCACTGATCATTCAAAATGCCCAGGTATTGCTGCCTTCCGGAGAGATCGCGCCGAGGGACGTGACGATTGCAGACGGTAAAATCACCGCTGTCGGCACCAATCTGGAAGTTCCGGTTGATGCCCACACCATCGACGGCCAAGGGCTGACCTTGCTGCCGGGGGTGATCGACCCGCAGGTGCATTTCCGCGATCCGGGCCTGGAGCATAAAGAAGATCTCTTCACCGCTAGCTGCGCCTGTGCCAGGGGCGGGGTGACTTCCTTTCTAGAAATGCCCAATACGCTGCCGCTGACAACGACTCAGGCCATTTTGACCGATAAGCTGGCGATCGCTGCTTCTAAAAGCCTGGTGAACTACGGCTTCTTTATCGGCGCAACCAAAGAAAATTTGCCCGATCTGCGTGAAGCGAACCCCACCTGCGGCATCAAGATCTTTATGGGCTCAGCTCACGGCCCGCTCTCGGTGGATACGGCGGAGACGATTGAGCCGATTTTTGCGGTAGGCGATCGCCTGATCGCTGTCCACGCCGAAGACCAGTCCCGCATCCTGGAGCGCCGCCAGCAGTTCGCAGGCCGCACCGATCCGGCGGTACACTCCGAAATTCAAGACAATGAAACCGCGCTACGGGCAACCAAGCTAGCGCTGCATCTCTCTAAAAAATATCAAAGGCGGCTGCATATTTTACACCTGTCTACCGGGGAAGAAGCTGAGCTGCTCAGGCGCGATAAGCCGAGCTGGGTCACTGTCGAAGTTACCCCCCAGCACCTACTGCTCGATGTCAGTGCCTATGAGAAAATCGGCACGTTGGCCCAGATGAATCCGCCGCTGAAGTCGGCGCGCGATCGCGAAATTCTGTGGCAGGCGCTCCGCGACGGCGTGATCGACTTCATTGCCACCGACCACGCTCCCCATACCCTGGAAGAAAAAGCCAAAGGCTATCCCAATACGCCCTCTGGGATGCCCGGTGTAGAGACTTCCCTGCCGCTGATGCTTACCCAAGCCAAGAAAAATCACTGCACCGTCGCTCAGGTCTCTCACTGGATGTCGACCGCTGTAGCCCGGGCCTACAATATTCCAAACAAGGGGCTGATCGAGCCCGGTTATGATGCGGATATTGTGCTGGTAGATCTCTCCACGTACCGCCCGGTGCTGCGAGAGGAGCTAAAGACCAAATGCGGCTGGAGTCCCTTTGAAGGCTGGGTACTGACCGGCTGGCCAGCGATTACCCTGGTCGGCGGGCAAATCGTCTACAATCGCGGCGAAATTGATACGAGTGTGAGAGGGAAGGCGCTAACATTTGGACAAAACTGAGCATACCGGTGTAGCCTGCTGCAAACGCTAGCGATGTCACTTTATGGCCAATCCATTCCGATCTTTGCGATATCTGCCCTGGGCCACGCTGTTTTTGAGTGCAGGGCTGACGGTGTTAGTGTCCACAGCGATTGATGTCGCGCTCATCCTGGCCATTGGCAGCGTGCCGGCGATCGCAACTGCGCTCTCAGCGGCTGGCATCTTACTGGCGATTCTGCCTTTTTTGGTAGCGTTGGGCGTGGGTGCGCTAGCGATTGTATTGACAGACAGCTTCTTTCGTCAGATTATCCTGCGAGCAGATACTATCTGGGCCCTGGTCGGCTGCGTGCTGCTGATCCTGCTGGTCAAATCCTGGCTGCCTATCCCGGCTCTATTTGTCAGCCTTAGCTACTTCTCCATGATGGGCATCGCCGTTGGCGCTTTCACGAAAGGGCGACGCTACTGGCGCTGAAAAAGCTTTGAGCGCTATCGAGCGATCAACACTGCCCGTAGGCCAGCCGCTTCGGCCCCGGCGTAGTCTTCACTTTTACTGTCGCCGATGTGCCATGCCTGATTGGCCGCGCAGCCATGTTTGGCCAGCGCCGCCTGAAAAATTTCGGCTGAGGGTTTGGCCGCGCCCACTTCAGTAGAAATGGTCACCGACTGGAAGTACGGCGCTAAGCCCAGCACGTCTAGCACCTGATACAGACGAGAGTCGAAGTTAGAAATGACGCCCAGCTCAATGCCCATGGACTGCCAGCGCTTTAGGCCGGGCAACGTATCGGCGTACACTTGCCAGGGCTCGGGGGTGGCAAAGTAGTCGTACAGGCCCATGTAAAAATCCTCAAAGTCATCGAACTTTTCCAAGGCGCCCACCTGCTCGAAGGTACTGGCGACAATCGTTCGCCACCAGCGATACTCCAGTTCTGGAATGGTCGCCGACTCGGCATGGGGAAAGGCTAATCGCTCAGCGGCGACAAAGCTCTGGTAAAAGGCCCGATTGACCGCTTCCGGGTCAGTATCGACCTGAGCGCTGCGAGCCAAATCGCTATACAGCCGACCAACGCTGCCCTTGACGCCAAAGATCGTGCCAAAAGCATCCAGGTAAATCACTTTTGGCAGGACGTTCGGCGGTGAGAGCGGCATGTGAGTGAAAAATTACTATGCAACCGGGCTTGCGGGCTTATTTCTTCGAGTTGGTAAGCAGATCCTGAACCGGCTGAGTAATCCAGTTGAGCCCGACCCGAATCTGGTGATCTAGTGTGGGCATACGGTACAGGTAGGTGAGCCGCCGCACAACGTGAGCCAGTGAGCCATCGAGCTTGAGGCCGAGGCCCGAGAGGGTCGCGTTGTCGCTGCCTAGCGTCATCATTTCACCTAAGTGCTGATAGCGGAAGGGTAATAGCGGCCTGCCGGTCAGCCCCGCCCAAATATTCCAGGCGGCATAGTCGGCTTGCTGTAGTGCCGATTGGGCAGTGGCAGGGACTGTTTTACCAGCGCCATCAACCCCATCCGCCAGGTCGCCCAGCGCAAAAATGTGCGGATGACCGCTGACCTGTAGCGTGGGGTCAATCGCAAACTGTCGCCGCTGGTTGCGCGGTAGATCGAGCGCGTCGAGGGCGGGACTGACTTTGCTGCCGACTGTCCACAGCACAACATCGACTGGCAGGGTGTCGACTTTTTCTTTGTAGGAGAGCGAGATACTGTTGGCTGTGACTTCAG
>JBARVU010000501.1:0-9716 GCA_049646425.1 Phormidesmis sp.
ATAGCGCTTGGCTGGTGTAAATCACCCTCGCAAGGGACGATCCCAACGCCTAACACCAGTGCACGGCGACCGAATTTCACATTGGCAAGGTGTCTAGCGAGATCAACGACAATTCCATTACCAACGCTATCGCCTAGGTCAAAGACAACACAGACAATGGTTTGGCACTTTGTGTCGGTCACACTTTTTGCGAAGATTTCCAGCTCTTGCTCTACTGCGCTGTCTTCCTCATAATAATGCATGCCGTATATGGCTTTGGTGAGTGCCCTGGGAAGTTCTTCTGCAGGCTTCGCAAGATCGACATTATCAGGCAACCACGGCTCGTAGTTTGGATTCCAATAGTATCGGGGAAATTCTAGTTTTAAGAACTCTCGATACCGTCTCAGAGCGCTGAAGAGATCCTTCTTCTCAGGGATTTCCAGCGCTAGGGTTCTCACCTGAGCCTGATCGCTGGGTAGCTTGTTTGCTGCTGCATCAACCTGTGCCAAGTTTTGATCGCCAATGTCTACGGCGAGAGCCGTAAATCGCTGACGACTATCGGCCAAGAAATTATCAGGAGCCTGTTCAATCGCTTGCGTAATGAACTCTGCACCGGCTTTACCTAGTCCCACAATATGGATCGTGGTGGGCATAGGAGCCTCTCCTTTAGTGCGGTGAACGCCACCCAGTTTTAGGGCCTGCATTCTCTTCTTGATTAAAAGGTCATCTCTTACTTCAGGCATTTTGCTGCTGTATATCCTAGACGAAACATTTCCGAACGAGACACTTCTGGTAAAAACTTGAAGATAGTACCCTCCTAGAGCGCACTGCTCACTTAGAAGTAAACAAGCGGAAAACCACTAAGCCCTGAGCGTCAAGCGAAAGGACTCGCATACCGTCTTACAGAAGGTGCGCTTAACCCATGCAATCAAACTAACTCTTGCTATCTTCTAGCAAGCACCTGCCATGGCGCTTGTTAACGCCATGGCCAAAATCTTTCAGGAGAATTGGGCGAAAACACGTAATTTCTTATCTGATTGAAACTTATCAGGTAACTATTGGTGGTTACTGTTATCTTCATCACATTTTCGTATATGCTAACAGATTGCAATTTTGAATAGCCTTATTACATCTACGAATAGATCCCTCTGCTAGGTTGTTGTAGGGCTCTTTTTGTTGGAAGAGAAAAATAAACTCTGCTCACTTAACTAATCTCAATCCATTAAGAGTTACGAGAAGCGTAGATCCTTCGTGCCCTAGAACCCCGACAGGCAGAGTAAGTTCGCCCAGAAGGTTGGCAATTAGCAGCAGCGAGATAGAGGTCAGCGCGATCGCAATATTCTGTTGAATAATGCGCTGCGACTTTGCGCCAATATGAATGGCCTGTTCTAGCTTTTCGAGGCGATCGCCCATCAGCACGATATCAGCCGTCTCCAGCGCCACATCGCTGCCCGTCACGCCCATCGCAATTCCCACCGAAGCCTGAGCTAGCGCTGGGGCATCGTTAACGCCGTCGCCCACCATCGCCACCTGATCGTACTGCTGCTGTAACTTTTTAATCGTGTCTACTTTGTCTTCCGGCAGCAAATCTGAGTAAGTTGTTTGCACACCTACCGCTTGAGCAACGGTTTGAGCGGTGGCCGCATTGTCGCCAGTGAGCATGAAGGTCATAATCTCTTTTTTCGCCAAAACAGCTAGCAAACTCGCTGACTGAGGGCGCACCTCGTCGGCAACAGCCAGCAGCCCCAGCACTTGCTGACGAGCGCTCACCCAAATCACCGTTTTGCCCTCAGCTTCTAATCGCTGACTGGCCCGAATCAGCTCAGAATCTACGGATGAATCTAGATCTGCGCTGACAAAAGCGAGCTTGCCAACTCGTACCGCTGCTTCTGCCAAGCTTCCCACAATCCCTTGCCCCACCTTTGCCTGCACAGCCGTCATCGGCAGCAAAGCAATCTCTCGCTTTTGGGCCTGATCGACCACGGCCTGGGCAATCGGATGTTCTGAATAAGCTTCTAGCGAGGCCGCTAGCTTTAGCACTTGATCGGCGGAGACACCCGGCGCTGCCCTCAGGTCGCTGGTTTGGAGAATGCCGGTGGTGAGCGTGCCGGTTTTGTCAAAGGCGATCGCTCTCACCCGCCCAATCTTTTCCAACTGCGCGCCGTCTTTAAAGAGAATGCCTTGCCTGGCCCCTTTGGCAATGCCAGAAAGCAGCGTCGGCATAATCGCCGCCATCAGCGCACAGGGAGAGGCCACTACCAGAAAAACCAGCGCCCGGTAAATCGTTACTTCCCAGCTCCATTTCAACAGCAGCGGCGGCACCGTTGCCAGCAGCAGCCCAACTACCACAATCACTCGGGCATAGCCACGCTCAAACGTTTCTAAAAACTGTTGCGAAGGCGGTGCCGCCGTCTTCGCCTGTTCTACCAGCCGGATGACTCGCTGAATCAGACTGCTTTCAGGTGGCTTGTGCAGCTCTACTGTCAGAGCTCCACTGCCGTTCAGCGTTCCGGCAAACACCTCGTCGCCCGGTTCCCTATCGACCGGGACCGATTCGCCCGTAATCGACGCCTGATTGACGGTGCTGTTGCCAATGCGCACAACGCCATCGGTAGGAATAAGTTCACCGGGCTTGATGAGGATGCGATCGCCCACCTGCAAATCTGCCGTCGTCACCCACTGCGTGTCACGGCCCGACACCCGCCGCCCCCGATCTGGCGTGAGCTGCATCAGGCTGCGAATATTGCGCTCTGTGCGGTGCATGGCCACACTTTCTAACGCGCCGCTAATCGCAAAAATCAAAATCAGCACCGCCCCATCCACCAGCAGAAAATACTCTCGCTGCCACAGCCCCAAAGTCGCCGCCCCCAGCGCCGCCACAATCATCAGCAGATCTACATCCAGCTCTCGCTCCTGCCACAGGGTCGTCAGCCCTTCGCGAGCACTCTTATAGCCGCCAATCACGTAGGCCACCAGCAAAATCCACACGCCCAACCCGAGCCAGCTACCGTGGAGTGCCAGCCAGCCCAGTAGAGTGAGCAGCGCGCAGACAGCAGCGGCGATCGCCTCAGGATACGTCTTTAGCCAGTCACGCGATCGCTGAGAAAATCGGGCTTTAGGCCCCGTTAAAAAAGTACTGCTCATGCTGCCCCGAGCCCTGCAAAATCTCTGAACAGCTTCAGGGTAAACCTTGACATCAGTGTCAAGGTCAAGCACTACAATCAAAAGTATGCTGACCATTAAAGAACTAACTCAAGCAGTGGGGCAGGGCACCACCCCCCGGATGGTGCGCCACTATCACCAGATTGGGCTACTGCCACAGCCGAGGCGATCGCACAGCAACTACCGGCTTTACAACGAATCTGACATACAGCGTCTCGGGCAAATCGTCGCCTTAAAGCAACAGGGATTTCAGAGCTCTCACATCAAGCAAATATTGGCGGCTCGGCCCGCAGCCAACCAGCCCGATTCTCTGCTAGATCAGCTTCAGCAGCAGTATCAAAATGTCTTGCAGCAGCTTACCAAACTCAGGCAAACAGCAACCGCCTTAGAAGGACTGATTGGCAGAGACCATGACTGTCAGCCTGCGCAGGCAGAAGCTCTATCGCAATTGCGACAACTCACCGCTGAAAATAAAATGGCGAATTCGTTGCTAAAACCGCTTCTACAGCAGATAGACACCACTGTTCCCGACCATCCTGAACATTTTCAGCAAGCACTCACTCGCCTGGTCCCCGATCTCTCCACGCGCCCCGAGATCGAAATCGATGTACTCTCTCATCTCGTCCTGGCCTGCGGAGATGTGAGCCTGACGTCTTTTGTTCGCTTTAGCACCGATGCGATCAAAGCCGCCCGAGAAGCTCTGAGTGCTGACTGCACCGTGGTGGGCGATGTCCCGGCGCTGGTCGCCGCTTTCGATCAGCCTCGTCTAGCCCACCTGAATTGCCAGTGGGAGACTTTAATCAACAGCGCTCATATCGACAGCGCTGCCGATGCTGAACACACTTTCTGGCAAGCAACTCACTGGCACGAGCGGCTGACAGCGCTGATTGACGGCAATATCTGGGTGGTTGGCTATGCGCCATCGGTACTGATGAAACTATGCGAAGCGATTGAAACCCACGCGAGTCGGCCAGCGCTGGTTATTGGGTTACCTGTGGGCTTCAGTCACGCGCCTGCCGCAAAACGACGACTGATGCAGCTACAAATTCCCTATATAACCACCGATTGCGCACTCGGCGGCGGACTGCTCGCAGCGGTCGTTCTCAATCGATTAGCAGCCTCTTTAATTGAAAAACCTGACTGCCATTGCTATCTCACGGCAGCGTTGTCTCACGAAAACAACAGCCAGACCTGAGTGAATTGAGCCTGTTCATTTTGATAAAACTGACCTCGGTTGAGCATAACTTCACCAAACCCAGGCACCCAGGAAACCTATTCTCCTGGAATAGTTTCACAGAGCAGTAGCGCCTCATTGTAGCTGTCGTCGGAGGGAGCGTTGCGCATGGCGATCCCTAGTTCACTTTCAGGCTGAAAGACAGCATAATCACAGACGGAATCAGGCGATATGGCAGACTGAACGGCACCGGTTCATGGTCATGGTGAAATCCGTTCTGTCGGTCTAGAGCAACTACAATTCCTAATTTTTCGTTAGCCCGCGAATGATGACGATTGAAAAGATATGTAAACATTTTGAAATGACGATATATCAGTTGGTTTAGCGGTTATGCATTACAAAACTGCTCAATAAAGTCTAAAAAAGTCCGCTAACCTAGCTGACTGCCATTCAGACCCCAAAAGTCATCTTACTGTACAGTTGATTTAGCAAGGAGACAGTACGCAGTAGCGAACCCAAGCTCAAACACTTCAACGGTTTTGTCGGTTCGCGCCGTAAATAAATACTGCTCTATCGTCGCTAGGGAATGAACTGTGCACTCAGTTTTTGAAGAACCTTTCCTAATAGATCGGCTGACTGCTCTATATTCCATACGTAAAGAGAAGCCGCTGTCGAAGACAAGGATTACATAACTGTTCTACAGCTACTAAACAAAGTAGCTTTGCTGAGAAAACAACGTTCCTGTCAATATCGTTTCAGATCCCAATTCAAAAATATTATGAGCGAACCATCAGTTCCCCTCAGTTATGTCGATGCTATTGTCGAGCGCAAGGTAAAGGAAGTCTTAGGTAGAATGCTGGGTTTTTCTCAGCAGCCAATAGAGTCGGACGCTTGCCCCATTACTGAAGCAGCTACTCGACTAGGTTACGACAAGCCAGCACAGATATACAAAGATATTGCTGCTGGCCTGTTAAGAGTGGGCCATGAGGTCGAAGACCGACGACGACCAGGCCGCAAGAAGCCTCGGTATTTTGTTGACGTTCCTGCTGCAAGGGCGAGGCTAAAGCAGAATCCAGAAAAGCGTAGAGCAATCTAATCAGCCTGTTAAAGGCTCTAAGTCATAATCCTACAAAAAAATATATTTGTGCCCGCTATGCAACTCACTGAGGCGCTTTCGGCCCTGACAGAATGGCCGCGCGGTAAACATCTGCCTGTTTTGCCTGTGACAGCCAACGGTGATACGTCCGGTTATGCACATCCACCGAATGACCCATCATCCTGGCCGCGATGGTATCGGGCAACTTGAAGGTGATGCTGGCCCGAATTGCCCACGCATGGCGCAGATCATAAGGACTAAACGGTAAGCCGTATCGCCTGAACTGAGTGGATGCGCGATCACCATAATCCCGATACACCTTTGCCGTTACATTAGGCCGCTGAATATCCCTGAGTCCCCATCTTTCCACCCACTCTGGATACAGCGCCTGCACCAATCGCTCACCAGTTTTCCCTTTAGTGACTTGAATCGTCAGCTCATCTATAAAGTGACAAAACCAAAATTCATGAGGCCGTAAACCAAAGGCAGCAACGATTCCATAAAAAGAACGCCATGTAGGGTTAGTAATCCTAGCTAGACATTCACCTACCATCTCATCGGTTGGCAACTTCCTGACGTTCTGAGGTTTCGTGCTGCTGTAAGTACCCTGATAAGGTGTTAAATCAATTTCTATTGCAGCAAAATCCGCCAGCTTTTGTAGCTTGAGGCAGTACTCTCGCCGCTTGCGAGTGTTGGGTGGTGTGTTGAGGGCGATCGCTACTAACGTCTCTGCCACTAGCATTCGATCCTGAGGCAAAGTATCGTACACCGTCTGCCAATGGCGTATCCAAGTTGTCTCACTCAGGCTGTGAGTGCCCATATAGTGCTGCTTAAATTGCTCCACCCATTCACTAATTTCACGTTCTTCAGGGGGCTTTTCATCCAGCCAGTCAGACCAGTCAAACTGCTTCATCGCCAGCAAAGAACCTAAATGCTGGGCCTCAGCTTCCGCTCGCCGGAGGCCATCTTTGCTGATTGGGAGCCCCGTTTTCAGATCATACTGCCCTGGCTTCACTCGATGACTGCCAGGCTTAGGGGGAAGTGTTGCTCGAAGATACAGCGCACTACCCCGGCAACGAATAGTGACACGAATCCTAGCAGCCCTCAGTCGAGCGTTTGCATCAGCAAGTAGCTGTTCATCTACATAACTTTCCATGCTCTTTTTCCAGCCCATAGGCCCCTCAAGTTTGACTGAGGGCTTCCCTAAATCTTCCCTAGATTTTCCCTAAAAGTCCGGATAAAAACAGACACAAGCAGGTCAATCTGTTGTGTCCAGTCCTTGCGGATAAAGGGCTACAATCCTTGAGTTATCGACGGATCCTACAGGATTCGAACCTGTGACCGACCGCTTAGAAGGCGGTTGCTCTATCCAACTGAGCTAAGGATCCTGGTGGGCTGCAATAGTTTAACCCGGTTGTCAATAATATCGCATCGTCGCTGACCGGCCAATAGTGCCGTCTGCCCTTCGCATGTCCTTGGGTCAAATGCGTCTCACTTTGGCGGCAAAGGATCGTTTTGGGTACGCTAGCTTTACTGCCTAAGTTGATGGCTAGTCTAACGTTGAGATAGCAACTGCTGCCATGTTTTTGTTAACCCCTGAGGATGTTGAAATCAATAGCGTTCAGCATCCTAAGCAAGCGAAAAAGGTGCCTATTTTGTCTTACCAGGACAAGACCTTTCGGCTGCTGAAAGTATTTAGCGCGTACCAGTATGCTGAGGCACATGCATCATGGCGGGATCTGACCGATGGCAAAGGTCAAGCTTGTGTCCTATTGGAAGAGCTCCATCGCTATAGCATCTGGCGGCAGGTACAGGTAGATGCAGGACTGCTTCGTTCGGCCGCACCCGCCGCCTACATCAAAGCCTGTATTCTGCTGATTCAATCGCTCTATAGCGACGTTGAGCAACTGCTGGGGAGCCACCAAGCCAAAAATTTTGGCACCAGCTTGGAACGCAGTACGACCAGACAAATTGGCGCTGCCGGCGGGCTGGGTGTGATTTTGCGAATTGATCCGCTGAGTGAACTGCTACCCCAGTGGAAAGAAGATGACATTAGTGCGCTGCTGATCGAGCTGCATCGCTATGGGGTCAATTTCTTTGGTCGAGCTAAGTTTACTGACCGCACGCTGCTGGCGCTAGACGATCTACCCGGCAATGACAAAGCCATCTTTTTGAACTGGCTCAAGCTTTCTTTGCTCTGTAATCTTTGGCTGGGCTAGAGCCGCGTTTTAATGGCAAGCGCGATCGCGATGAATCCAATCACTTGGGAGTAGACGAATGAGCAATCATACGACGGCGGATCTAAAGGCTTCGCTGGGTCTAAACCAGGCTGATCGAAAGGTGGTCGCGGCCTGTGCTGGCTGGGCGGTGGTTTCTGCTGTTGGCTTTATTCTATACGGTGTTCTGCTCTCTAAAATACGACCGGACTGGTTTCCGACTGTGGCGGGTTTGCTAAAGCTGGGGGCATTTTTGATCGCGGCTGCGCTGTGCTGGCGGAATGCCAGGGATCGGCTGATTTTGAGCGGTCAGAGTGTGTGGCAGGCGATCGCCCTCGGCATGACCTGCTACGCGCTAGGCGATATCACTGTCATGGTCTGGCGCAGCGTTTGGGGCATTACTTCAGCCGTCTCTTTGGGTGATGCGTTTTATGGGGCAAGCTATTTGTTCTTGGCAATTGGCCTATCGCAGGCAGTGCTGCCCCGGCAAACCCATCTCAGGCCCAGTCAGTCAATTGGGATTGCGGCGGTTGGGATTGTCGGGATTGTCCTGGCTTGCTGGCTGAACTTTTATGCGCCTAGCTTCAGCGGTGTGCCCTCGGCAGAAGTTACGGCAGCGAGGGTCGACGCCGTTAAGGTTGGCCAAAAAGAGGCGGCAATTGGCGTGATCGCCCGCGCCGAAAACCGGGCTCCGGCCATTGTCCAACTCATTGACCAGCGGCTCAGCCGGGTGAGCGACAAGATCGGGCTTTTGTATGTCGTCGGTGACTGTGTCCTGATCGTAATGGCAGCGGCTCTCCTGATGGCTTTTTGGGGCGGCACCTACTCTGCGGCGTGGAAGCCCATTGCCCTGGCAGGGCTGTGTCTATATATTGCCGATATGTTTTTTATCTATGATGTGGGCCGGGGCGTTTATACGCAGGGGTCACCCTGGGAGATCTTTTGGGTTTTGTCGGCGCTCCTGTTTGGCTTAGGCGCTGATATCGAACGCGGCGTTTCTATGAAAATGCAGCGGCATCGCGTCCGCCAACAGCGGATTTAGTGTGAATTCTCAATGTCGAAATCCAAAAAACTGCCATACTGAAAAGGGCACTTGTGAGGGATATCGGTAGCATGGCTCCGAGAAAACTGTCTGACTCAGATAAAAGCGACATCATTGAGCTATACCGGCAGCTCGACCAAACGACGTCGACGTTGGCCGCACAGTATGGCGTCAGCAACAGTACGATTAGCCGCATCCTGAAGACGACTCTACCGCCTGAAGACTATGCTCAGCTGATCTCTCAAAAGCGCATGGCTGGTTCTGACAAGGCAGAGACGTCCAGCAAAAAGAAGCAGCCCCGTAAGCAGCCTGCTCATCGGGCAGCCACCGCAACAGAACCAGTGGAGTCCGAGCCAGAGGCACAAGAAGCAGACTCAGGCGACGCGCCACGAGTTGGGCCGCCCAAGCTAAAAACCCTGGCTGAGAAGGAAATCAAAAAGGCCGACAGCACTCGCCGTCGCCGCAGTAAAGACCCGTTGGAAGATGAGCAGCTTCCCTTGCTCACTGAAGACACACCCGCTGAAGAGAGTGACGCTCAAGATGTACAGGCTGAAGATACTTCGTCTGCGCCTATCCCGGTTGAGGATGACGACGACGATTTGATCGGTTTGGATGAAACGCTAGACGATGACTTCGGCGACGATGACGACGACATCGACGACGACGATGATGATATTGATGATGAGGCGACTGATTTTCCTCGGCCTAAGCTTCAGTCAGCAGCTACGATGGAGATCATGCCGCTGGGTCTGGCGGTGCTGCCTAAGCCTTGCTATCTGGTCGTAGACATGCGCTCTGAGCTGATTACTCGGCCCCTGAGTGACTTTGCTGATTTGGGTCAAATTCCCACTTCAGAAGAAAAGGCCAAAACGCTGCCGGTCTTTGACAATCATCGGGTGGCGCGGCGGTTTTCTCGCAGTAAGCAACGAGTCATTAAGGTGCCCGACGGCAACCTGATTACGCGCACGAGTCCTTACTTGCAGGCCAAAGGGATTACGCGCCTGCTGGTCGACGGTCAGGTATTTGACCTGATGAGTGACGAGTAGT
>JBARVU010000502.1:0-2684 GCA_049646425.1 Phormidesmis sp.
GAGTGAAACCGTGTCTGGAATAGAAAACAAAGTCGTTATTATCACTGGCGCGAGTAGTGGCTTAGGCGAAGCAACAGCTCGTCGGCTGGCGAAAGGTGGCGCCAAGGTGATGCTAGCAGCAAGAAGAGAAGATCGCCTCAAAGAACTCGTTGCTGAGATTTCCCAGGAGGGTGGCAGTGCGGAATATCAAGTCGTAGACGTGACTCAGCGAGAAGCGGTAGAATCGCTGGCTAAAGCAACAAAAGACGCCTACGGACAGATAGACGTATTGGTGAACAACGCGGGATTGATGCCCCTCTCACCCCTCTCTGCACTGAAGGTAGAAGAATGGGAAAAGATGGTGGATGTCAATATCAAAGGCGTGCTGTACGGCGTAGCCGCTGTGATGCCAATTATGAACCAGCAGGGGTCTGGACACATTATCAACGTCTCTTCTGTAGCCGGCCACCAGGTATTTCCCTCTGGCGTAGTTTACTGCGCTACCAAGTTTGCAGTGAAGGCCATCTCTGAAGGTATTCGACTGGAGTCTGACGGCAAAATTCGCTCGACGAATATTTCGCCCGGCGCTGTTTCCACTGAGCTAACGAGCACGATTTCTCACGCAGAAAGTGCCAAGAATGCTGACCAGCTCTATGACGTAGTGATTGATGCAGATGCGATCGCTCGCGCTATTGCCTATGCCATTGAGCAGCCTGGAGATGTCGATGTCAATGAAATGATTATACGTCCGACGAAGCAAGCTATGTAAAGCGTACGTTGCTAAAGCCGATGGAACTGTATGATTATCCGTCACGATATCAACCCTGAACTCTACCTGATAGATCCGGCACAGTTCCCGGCAGTTGTCTCTGTCGATAGCTTTTCAGAAGAAGTTTTCGTGGCGTATGACAATATTGATCGGTTGCTAAAGCCCAGCCTGGTTCCTGAAATAGGCCCCGAGCCAGAATTTCGTGATCGCTGTGACGGCATGGGCACTCTCATTCTTCCCACCTGGGTTCTGACAGCGGCCCAGGTCGCCATAGCACTCTCTGCCCAGAAAGAAATCACCTTTGCAAACACCGCCTACGCAATTCAGAAAGTTGTCGTCCATCCTCATTTTCACACCTGCAGCGACGATGGAGGGATATCTGGCGTCAAGCATGATATTGCGCTGATTCAGCTCAAGCAGCCAGTCAGAGATGTATCGCCGCTACCGCTCTATCCGCAAGCAGAGGAGCTACAAAAAATAGTCACTTTTGTCGGCCAAGGCGACTTCGGCACTGGCCTGATCGGGCCAGATAGCGTCGACGCAAAAATGCGAATAGCCACCAATCGCATCGAACAGGTAGACGATCAGTGGCTAATTTTTAGGTTCGACC
This sequence comes from Phormidesmis sp., assembly GCA_049646425.1. GTDB lineage: Bacteria > Cyanobacteriota > Cyanobacteriia > Phormidesmidales > Phormidesmidaceae > Phormidesmis. The sequence continues at coordinate 1,359 of JBARVU010000502.1, forward strand.
CGCCGCCAGCGGCTACAGCGCTAGAAGGCATTTCTGGGCCAGGAGACAGCGGCGGGCCAGCTTTGATTGAGACAGCATCGGGGTGGGCGATCGCCGGTATTAGCGCCGGGCAAGATTCACGGGGGCTCGGTGAAGGCTACTACGGCGTGTGGGAATATTACACCCGAGTCTCACAGTATCTAGACTGGATTGAATCTGTGACACAGTAAGCCCTGTGCCCAGCGATTCACCATAAATACAGCAAGATAAACAAAATAATCCAAATCACATCCACAAAGTGCCAGTACAGCTCTACCGCTTCAATGCCAAAGTGACTTTCGCTAGAGTAGTGACCGGGCTGACGCGCACGCCACAAGACCGCAAGCATCATCAATAGCCCCACGAATACGTGCAAGCCGTGAAACCCGGTCAGGACGTAAAACGTGCTGGCAAACAAATTCTCGCGTAGGCCAAACTCCAGATTGCTGTACTCGTAAAGCTGCCCGAGGAGAAAAATAGTGCCCATGACAACCGTCGCGCTGAACCAGGTTCTGACGCCGTCGACATTGTTGTTTTTTACAGCAGTATCGGCTTTATGGATGACAAAGCTGCTAGAGATTAAGATAAGAGAGTTAATTCCTGGCAGCAAAACTTCCAGCTCTGGGGTACCTGCCGGAGGCCACTCTGGCGCCACTAGCCGAAAGGTAGTGTAGGCGATAAACAAACCTGCAAACAGCATGCTCTCAGCGCATAAGAACACCAGCACGCCAAACAGGCGGTGATCGGGATGTTCCTCATGATGACTGCTGACCTCGCCTTCCTGGGCGAGATTGATCATGCCTTCGGTAGTCTCAATAGAAGAACCTTGCATAGAGTGTCTTGAGTGAATGTTTATAGGGGGTTGGAGGAGGGCCGGGCTTCGACTGCGCTCAGCCCTCTGGTCGGCTGTAGCCTTCTGGGTTTAAGGTTTTGGGCTGGTGTGTTTTTAAGTTGCAGCGGGGGCAGGGACGCCATGCTCGTATAGCTCAGCCGGATCTTCCTCAGCAGTATAGCCGAGGCCGTAGTCATAAGGCCCCGTTTTCAAAACCGGCAGCGCTTCAAAGTTCTCAATGTGCGGCGGTGATAGGGTTTGCCATTCCAGCGTCAAGGCTCGCCAGGGATTTGCGGGTGCTTTTGGCCCATAGCGCCAGCTCCAGGCGGCGTTAATGAGGAAAGGAATCGTTGAAACCGCCATAATGTATGAGCCAATCGTAGCTAATACATTAAGGTCAGTGAACTGCGGATCGTAAAGGGCAATCCGGCGGTTCATGCCCATCAGGCCCAGTTCGTGCATGGGCATAAAGGTGA
>JBARVU010000503.1:0-3181 GCA_049646425.1 Phormidesmis sp.
GCGCTGCCTGACGCTGCTTACGGTAGCCATTGATTTCAATCGTATAGGACTGCTGGGCGTCTGCCTGCTGACCCATGTTGAGGGTGGTGTTGGCCAGATACTGAATGGAGTCGAGCACCTGACCGCGATCGCCGATTAACCCCTCTACTTGCGCATCGGTCAGCGGCTCAGTATCTATCGTTAGCCAGAAGCTATCATCACCCAAGTCCCCCGTCATTTGAGTGCCGCTTACGCTGGTTTGTAAGCCCTGAAGCGTTAATAGTTTCTCTAGCCAGCTAATGCTCTTTTCCATGGATTTACTTCATCCGCCTCATGTTGAACTGCCCCTTTCTGGGCTTCGTTAGGCGCCTGTGTCTGCGTAAACCGGCAGACAACCTTAGTGCGCAACCTCTATCCTATCAACCTGACTGTCGCTTCATCCGTTCGCTGCATGAGTTTTGACTAAATCGGCTGATATTGCTAGGGCTGCTTAGTCTGACCGCATATTAAAATGGCTCATTCGCCTAGATACGAACGAGCCATCACTGACAAACTAATCTCGCTAACTCATCCTTTCAAGCGGTAAAAAGGAGCCCTTACGACTTTTTCTTAGAGACCTTCTTCTTGGAGCCAGATCCAGATTTGTCAGAGCCGTTCGTCTTTACGCCTTTGCCCTTGGTTGCTTCGCTCTTAGCCGCTCGTTTGGCCGCACCCGGTTCAAAGGCAAGCTGATCGCGACTTTCTGCAGATTTTTTAGCTTCCTGAGCTTCGACTAGCTTTTGCAAATTCTCAGGCAGCGGCTCCTTTGAGAGGATAAAGGACTGAGCAGTCTGGAATATATTGGCAATCACCATGTACATCAGCACACCTGCTGGCAGTGGGAAGAACAGAAACATGCCAGAGAAAATGATCGGGGTAAACTTGGCGATCGCCTGCTGCTGGTCGTTTTGATCACCACCGCCACTGCCGCCCTGAGTAATCTGCTGGCTGACGTACAGGCTTAATCCGAAGAAAACAATCATGCCGAGAATATCCCAATGGATTTCCCCGTTTTCACCGGTGACTCCAATCCGGCCCAGCTTTTCGATGAATAAGAAGCCTTTGTTAGCTGCAAGGCCAGGTACTTTTGCCTGAATGGTCACATCGCCAGGAGCTAGTGCCTTTAGCGTCCCGTCGGGCTGCAAAGCAGCAATATCATCGCCCTTAGTGATCTCCCACTTTGGCGTAATATCTACCCCTTCTTCACGGTATTCAGCCACTAAATCGTCTAAAGACTTATTGTCTACGGAGCGCAGCTCAATTTTAGTTGTATCACCAACCCCAAGTATGCTGCCGGTAGGAACCACCGCGCCGACGCGAAAATGCTCACCGTCTGCCACGAAGATGTTGCTAGCTTTGGCGATCAGCGGCGATTGCTCCACTTGCTCAATGGCCTCTTGAGGCACTAGCTTCAGGTTCACCGGCAGGGTCGTGTCAGCAAACGGCGATCCGCGCAGAGTGGCAAACAGTGCGAACAGAATCGGCATCTGTAGCACCACCGGAAAGCAGCCCGCCAGCGGGTTGCCAAACTCGCCGTAGATCCCTTTGATCTCTTCTTGCTGCTTGACCGGGTCGTCCTTATAGCGCTCTTTGATTTCGGCCATGCGCTTTTGCATGATCGGGTTGGCGACCTTCATCTTGCGCATGTTGCGAATGGAGCCCGCATTGAGCGGGTAGAGCGCAAAGCGAATTACTAAGGTGAGGGCGACAATTGCCAACCCGTAGCTGGGCACAATCCCATAGAAAAAATCTAGGATTGGCAGCATTACATTGTTTGAAAGGAAGCCGATTCCGAAGTCCATGCTGGCGCTCTTTAATTAAGCTGTTGACTTTAATTTATCTGAATATTGAGAGGGTTGGTGGCTAGCGCAAACATTAATCCGCTCAAAAGTTACTCAGGACTCGATCTGACCGGGGCCATCACGGTCTGCGTTTTCGGTTAACCGTACTTTTCAGCGGTTTGTAATTCCGAATTTTAGCTGCCAAGTGTTAAGGGCGATGCCGTCTCTACGCACCAATGGCTCCGCTGGCCACTTTCGCCTGGGGAGAAATCTTGTCAGTAATATAGTCAAAGACTTCTCTAAACTTGGGCATGGCGCGAAGTTCAATCCGGCTGCCGTCTTTGAGGGTAATGACCATATCGCCCCACGCCCCGAGCCCTCGGGGGACAGTGACAACTTTTGCAATTTCTGAGTAGATTAGGTCAGTGCGATCGCGCCCCATCCAGCCCCCGGTAATCGAAATTCGCCGACTCGTAATCCGGTAGCGCAGCCAAAGCGCCCGCACAATCGCGCCGACCGTCAGCGGAATGCAGATAATCGTGAAGGCCAGCGCAATATTGAAAATCAGCTCACCCACGTGAGGGCCACCTTCGTAATATACATCTTCGCTAATCGCCATGGCGTACCTTTGATTGTCTTAAACTGTTGGTTGTTTTGTGGGCTGACTAAAAGCATCGAAATCAGGTCATGATTCTTAACTTTTTCAGCAGGTATTCTAATTCTCGCAAAAAGTCGTCAAATTCGCACTCCACCGCCGCTGCGCGGACTACAATCACCACCTGCCAACCGGGCTCAATACGCGGCAAATAATGGCGAATTACGGCCTTCAGCTGCCGCTTGATGCGATTGCGCACCACCGCCCGTTTGCTGACCTTACGGCTGATCGAAATACCAAAACATGACGAAAGCGCAGAGGGCTGTCCGTCCGCGCTTTTAGTAACTAGCTCAATATCTGAGCGTCCACGTAGCTTCATCTGCCGTTTGACCATCGGATCAGCGCGCCTCAGCGCTCTAACGGCTAGATGCTGGGTGGCCGCTCGCTGACCTTTACGATGCACCTTACCAAAGTCACGAGATGACTTCAGCCGGTGCTGCTGGGGGAGTGCCACAGTCAGTCACCTCAGTCAGCTACCCGCTTACAGAAAGACGAGCGCGCCCTTTGCTGCGACGGGCTTTGATGACGTTGCGGCCATTTTTAGTGCGCATTCTGGCCCGGAATCCAGAAACTCGCTTGCGCTTGCGGGAGGTGCCGCCGAGGGTACGCTTTGTCATGGGTTTGTCCTATTTCCTAGTGCTACGGTCGGGCTAAAGCCAGTTGTGCTTGCCCCTACAATTGAATTAGGCAATTGGATCAGGCGGCAAGCACAGATCCAACATTCTAC
>JBARVU010000504.1:0-9721 GCA_049646425.1 Phormidesmis sp.
GGTGTTTCAGTCCCGGTAATCGGGATTTGGGGTTGGCGCGTGCTCAGCAGGGACGTAGGCGAGTCGATTGGAGACTTGTTTCAGTCCCGGTAATCGGGATTTGGGGTTGGCGCGACTGTGGCCTAGGAAGGCCGATCTGCGGTAACTCTAGCAGGGGTTCTGGCAAAGGTCGTCGAATCCGTGAAAAATGATTGACTACCGGTGTCATCTTTCGCTGCAAGAATCTTTGAAGCTATTGAATTTTCTATGTTCTGGGCTTTTGGCGAACTCCCCAGGGGAATTGACCTTGCTTTACTTTGCCAAAAAAATAAAGGGATCGCCCGATCCATAAACATTTCGTATTACAAAGTCGATCTACCAAGGAGAGAGGGAGAGTTTATTTAGCCAGCTTTACCAGTGCCTCTCCGCTGACCCGGCAGCCTGTCCACTCGTCCATCAGGACGGCACCAATGCGTTTGTAAAAGGCGATCGCATCTTCATTCCAATCCAGTACGCTCCACTCCAACCGCCCGCAGCCCTTGCTCAGCGCATGACTCGCCAAGTACTTGAGTAGATCTGTTGCAATTCCCTGCCGCCGGTACTCGGGCAGCACAAAGAGATCTTCTAGATACACACCGGGCTTCATTAAAAAGGTAGAGAAGCTGTAGAAATAAAGCGCAAAGCCAGCCGAATTTCCGTCGACTTCGGCGATCACTGCTTCGGCATAGGGTCTAGGGCCAAACAACCCCTGATGCAAGTCGGCTTCGGTGCCTACCATTTCGTGAGCGAGCTTCTCATACTCACTCAAAGCTCGAACTAGTGAAAAAATAGTCGATACGTCGTCAGGGGTCGCCAGTCGAATCGTAGCGGTCATTGGGTGATCGCCCTCCACCTCAAAGATCACAGTCAAAAATCACAGTTTATCCTTCAAATAGCCGCCCGCTAAAGCAACCGGCTCGTCACCCGTCCAACAATCAGCTCTCGGCCCACCACCCCAAACGAACGGCTATCGCTCCCCTCCGCCGCATTGTCGCTCAGCACATAGCAGCTCCCGTCGTAAAAGGTTTCAGCGACTCGTTTGACAATCTGCATACTCGGCTTTAGCGGATGACGACACACAATGATATCCCCCGGAGAGAGGTGCGTAACCCTACGAACAGGGGTCACTAAAACATCTTCGCCTGGGCGCAGCGTCGGCAGCATAGAATTCCCGGTCACATGAAACCGCCAGCGCTTACCCAATGCCCAGCGCCCGACTTCTCTCCAGTTGCGCTCTAGCTTCATCGTCTTAGAGAATTTTTACAGACCCATTTAACCATAAAATTTAACCACAAAATATAGCGACTGTTCATCAAAAAGACCCTGCAATACTGTTTGAAACAGATCACAGGATCTCTAAGGGATCACTCAAGAGATCCCTAAAAACTAGCTAGCGGTATACCAGGAGACATCGCGATCCTTTGTCGCCCAGAACATTTCATGAATCTTTTGCACGGCGTCCATTAGTTCCTGGCAGTGCTGAGTACTGACCTCTACCTTACAGGCAGAACAAGTCTTAGCCGCTTTCCAGAAAGTGTCGTGCAGGTCGGGATATTTTTCCAAGTGGACGGGCTTGAAGTAGTCAGTCCAAAGAATCAACAGCTCATCTTTGGTAATTTGAGCCTGTTCTTCTTTGATGGCGACAAAGCGAGACATCGTATTCTGATAGGATGCCATCGCTTGCGTATCGCTATCGTCAGGATGCTGCAAGTCGAGAATCTTTTTGGTCATGGAGACGACTGCTTCAGCAGCGATCCGGGCAGAAGACGGATCATATACGCCGCAAGGGCCGTCGCAGTGAGCCTGGACTTCAGGGGCAGGAAACCAGGCTTTTAGCGTGGAGACAACTGAGCTAAACATAATTTACAAGGTGTGGTTGACAAAGTGCCAAGTGGACATTTTATCTTTGAAGGCCATCAAGGGGATTACTTCAAAGGCATTACGGCTTTCAGTATACCGTCATAGCTTTTGGGTGGGGAACTATTAAGAAGATGGCTATTCGACGGCAGCTCCTGTAGCCTATAGAACAGGTGTATTAGATCAGAGATTGCCCCGTAGCTTATGCAAAGGTTTCCATGGTTTCAACCGCAGCGAGTGAGGGCTGTTGCGCTAGTTGCAGCAGCGATGGGGATAACACTGGGCGGGTGCGATCGCCCCTCCGACCGGGCCAGCTTGCCGCCCTGCGTCGATAGCTACTGCGACTGCGGTGATTTTGTCAGCCAAGCCCTGGCGCAGCAGGTGCTGGACGCTTTTAGTACAGACGAACAGGGTCTGGATAGAGACGGCAATGGCAGCGCCTGCGAAAGCCTGCCGCAGATAGATCTGAGCCTTGATCGGGCGACTTATTTCTCCAACAATCAGCATTTGGGCTGGGGGAATCCGAGTAATGCTGGCCGGGAGAATCCTGATAACTGGCTGATTGAGGGAGAGCTATACGCACTTTCGTACAATCAGACGCGCAACGTCTTGAACTGGGCTAGCTGGTGGGTGGATGATCGCTGGCTAGGACAAGCTGAGCGGCAGGATGATTTTCGCCCGGATAGCGGGTTGCCCCAAGGCTTTTACCAGGTGACGCCGGGAGAGTATAGCCGCAGTGGCTATGACCGAGGCCATATGGTGCCGTCGGGCGATCGCACCCTCACCCCACAAGACAATTCACTCACTTTTGTGATGACCAATATTTTCCCGCAGGCCAGTGAAAACAATCGGGGCCCATGGCGTGAGCTGGAGGAGCACGGTCGCGACTTGGTAGCACAGGGCAAGGCGCTTTATGTGATCGGCGGTATTTATGGGGATAAGGGCAGCGTCGGAAAGGTGACAGTGCCGGGCCGCGCATGGAAAGTAATGGTGGTTTTGAACGATCCAGACGATGCGATTACCCGACGCACGGAAGTGATTGCGGTGGATATGCCGAATAGCGATCGCATCTCAGCCGACTGGCAAACCTATCGCACCACTGTAGACCGGATTGAGATTGCCACCGGCTACGATCTGCTCTCAGAAGTCCCCGAAAATATTCAGGCCGTGATAGAAAGCCGATAACGCCTGCTGGAACGATGTAAAAGGGTGGCTTTAGGTTTCCACCACCGTCGTTTGTACGCCAGCGACATGGCCTTCTGACGTACGGCCCAGCACCGACATGCTGACTTCTGCTTCACCGCAGCGATACACCTGTGGGTTAACAAGCGCTGTCGTTAGCAGGGTTTTGAGATGCTGGAGCCGGGAAATGCGGGCTTTGTCTTCGTCGGTGTGCCAGGCGTGGGGGGTGAGCGATCGCTCAAAAAAACCTTCCACATTTCCTTCTTCAACCTCGGCGTCATCATCGCAGCTCATAAGCTGACGAACTAGCTCGCTGTTTAAAGAACTACCGTCTGAAGCAGCGGATACGTCTGCGGCGGACTGCCAAACGACGGTGAGCGGATAGTCCGCCTCGCTACGCCACCACAGATCCTTGCAGGCAGCTTCTAACTGGGCCTTCAATTCGCTCGTAGAAGTCATCGCTATCCTCTCAAATATCTAAAGATAGCCACTTGGCCTGAGAAACGTAGCCTAGCTTTTGATACAACGCTAGGGCGGGCCTGTTGTCTTCAAACACCTGTAGACCTATCTGACCGTAGCCCTGCTGCTTAGCCCATTGTTGGGCATGAGCCATAAGCGCTGCGCCGAGTCCTTGGCGGCGATGGGCAGGCTCTACATAGAGCAAAAACACATAGGCTTGCTTAAGCCCGCTGCGCTGGTCTATGGCTTCTCCTTGCCACAGGCAGCCCAAAGGATCAGGGCGGTGGATGCCAGGTAGGCCAGTTGGAATGGAAGACGGCTTGACCAGCCACCAGAGCCGAGATTGCAGGGAAAAGTGACGCTCTACCGTCTCGGCCAAATGGGCACTGGCATCGGTAGTGCCTAGCTCGCGGTAGGCCCGCTGCATAAACTTAACGAGGCGAGCTCTATCTAAAGCAGAGCCTGCCTCAATGGAGTAGCCCGCAATTGGAAAGGTGCCCATCAGCGCATAGCTGGCGCTGTCATGACGGGCTGACCCAGAGCGACTAACCAGTCGCTCTGAATTTTTGAAACCGGCTCAGCGATAGGTGCCGGGGCCATCATATCGCTAGGCAAAAAGATGCGCGCACTAACGGCGAGTAAAGCCACTGCGAATATGAAAAAGATAAACAGCGGTGCAATATATTGACGAAAGAAACCCATGGCAATCTGTACTTCTCTGAAATGAAGTGATGTGAAGTCCTTCTTAATATCTTACCGGGTGAGTGACGGTTCAGAGCTTTGGGGTCATCTCTAAGCGGCTGAGCGCTAGCCGTCTTCGGTACCTGGTCTGGCCATGGGGAAAAGGGGCTGTTTGCTGAGCCGACGTAGCCAAAAGCCGCCAAGCACCGCGACAATTAGCGATAGCCAACCGGTGAGCGATTGAAATAGTAAGAAGCCGCCAATCGTAAACATGCTGCCAAACAGAAGCAGCGTAGCCGCGACCACCCGCTGACCGTCTAAGGCTAAGTTTTGCTGGGGGCGCAGACCGGTCGCCTTTTGCTGACGTTTCCAGCCGGGGCCACCCGGACGCACTCGCCGGTAAAAGCTGTTGAGCGTTTCTTCGGATTCAGGCGGAGTTACCAGCATCACGAGTACCCAGACGACAGTGGTAATGCCGGTGATAATCAGCAGCTGCTCGCCCGCGCTATCGAATGAGAGAATCGGCATATTTTCGGGTAAAACGCCACGTGCCACCAAGCCCGGAATGACGCTGGTAAAAACGCCAATCACAAAGCCAGTGATCATCGCCGCGAGTTCGGCAGCAGCATTGATGCGCCACCAGAACCAGCGCAAAATTAAAACAGCGCCCGGCCCGGTACCAATCGCAATCACCAGCCCAAAAATTTCAACAATGCTGTTGATCTGAAAAGCGACGACCGCGCCTAAAGCCGTAATCAGCACCGAGGCAATCCGACCGGCGGTGACGAGTTCTGCCTGGGTGGCCTGGGGTCGCATGAACCGCTGATAGAGGTCATTCGTCAGGTAGGAGGCGCCCCAGTTAATCTGCGTAGAGACGGTGCTCATAAAGGCGGCGATCAGGGAGGCGACGACTAAGCCCAAGATGGCCGGGGGGAGAAAGTCGAGCATGAGGAGAGGATAGCCTAGCTCAGGGTCGCTCAAATCCGGATAGAGCACCACCGCCGCCAGCGCCACCACAATCCAGGGCCAGGTGCGCACCACGTAGTGCAAAATATTGAAAAACCAGGCGGACTTTTCAGCTTCGGCCTCCGTCTTGGCAGCGGCTAAGCGCTGGACAAATTCACCGCCGCCATCGCTGCGGCGAAAAGACCACCACTGCAAAAAGATATAGGCCAAAAAGGTGCTGGAAGGAATGCCCGCCAGCACGCTCCACTCAAAGCTCAAGCCGCCGTTCCAGGTAAGCGGCACAAAGCTGAGCATGTCAGGATTGGTCGCAGCCGTGAACTGATCGACGAGCGATCGCATTCCCCCCACCGAATTCACCGCCGCCACCGCCACCACAAATGCGCCAAACAGCCCTAAGAAAAACTGAAAAAAGTCAGTCGCGACCACGCCCCACAGCCCCGAGAAGCCGGTGTAAACCAGCACCAGCACGCTAATTCCCACTACGCTCCAGAGCTTGACATTGCCATCGCCAGGGTCAACGCCGACGCTCTCCCAAAGCTGCAAGGCATCCACCACCTTCACCATCGCCAGCATCGCGTAGCCAATGCCAATGCAGTTGATCATCACCGCAAACAGAAACGCCTTGATGCCTCGCAGTGCCGCCGCCGTATTGCCGCCGTAGCGCATCTCAGTCAACTCTGCATCAGTGACGATTTCAGAGCGCCGCCACAGCCGCGCAAAGACATAAATCATCACTACATGAGCAATGCCGAAGCTCCACCACTGCCAGTTCCCGGCGATGCCTTTGGTGGCAACCACACCCGCAATGTAGAGCGGTGTATCAATGGAAAAAGCCGTTGCTGCCATGCTGGTACCGGCTAGCCACCAGGGAAGCGATCGCCCCGACACGAAGAAATCCACCAGGGTGCCAGAAGCTCTGCGCGCCAGATACACTCCCAACATCATCGTGAAGACGAGGTAGGCGATGATAATCAGCCAGTCAATCAGTTCCATGGGTAGGACGCTGCGAGTAAGGTCGCTGCGATCATGCCATGCCACTGACGCAATCGGAAATTTCTGTAACGGCTTTTTAGATTGTCAGCCGCTCACTGATTGGTACCGCCATCCAGCCACTGACTGCTTTAGTTGCTCAGGCAACCAATCATCGTATTGGGCATAAACCGGCAGTCTCGGCTGTAACGTCCAGCCCCGGCTTTGCAATAGCTCGGTAGTAGCTTCTCGGTGGCGATGCGCGTAGTCAGGGTTGACTTCATCAATCGGGCCAATGCCGCCCAGATCGCTGGCACCTGCGGCAATGCAGTCGAGCAGGGCATCGTCTGAGCGAATCAGGTTCGGAGGAATCTGGATGGCAATCTCAGCCGGGAGAATCTCGTGAGCAATGGTTACGGCCTGCAACAGGGTTTCGCCGTGGCACGGGGGACGCGCTTCGGCCTGAGTGCTACCGGGCTGGTGAGGCTGCAAGATCACTTCCTGGATGTGGTGCCACTGGTGATGGGATTGGGCGATCACCGCCAAACTCTCCCGCCAATCGTCTTCCGTCTCTCCCAGTCCCAACAGCAGCCCTGTGGTAAACGGAATCTTCAGCCGTCCGGCAAAGTCTAGCTGCTGCAAGCGCACCTCAGGCAATTTACTGGGCGCATGCGCGTGTACCGTCGCCATTAGCTCTGGCGTCACCTGCTCCACCATCAGCCCCATCGACACATTCACCTCACGCAGGCGGGCCATCTCCTCATAGCTCAGCGGGCCGACATTGGTATGTGGCAGAAAGCCAATCTCTAGGGCGAGTTCGCACAGCTCGTAAATGCGCTCAAACCAGGCCGGGCGACGAGCACTGTGCGGGTGAACTTCGCCGCTGAGGATCAAAATTTCGCACACATCCTGCGACTGAAGCTTGCGCAGAATATCCGCCGCTGCTGCCAGGCTCATCCAGGTGTCGGTGCCAGGATTGCGGCGAAAATTACAATACGTGCAGCGATTAAAACATTCATACGTCGGCACCAGCGTATAGGCCGAACTGTAGGTGACTATCCTCTTCATCTCTATATTGTAAGATGGCTCTGGCGTATCCAATGGCGAGGAGCAATCCGTTGAAGACCACCGTTATCATTGTCCGTCACGGTCAGAGCACCTCTAATTTTGAGCGCATTATTCAAGGTCATCATGACAATGCTGTTCTGACTGAACTGGGAGAACAGCAGGCCCGAAAAGTCGCTGACATGCTAGGAGGTCTGAGCCTGGATGCGGTGTATGCGAGCCCGCTCAAGCGCGCCCGACGCACCTGCGAGCTGATTGTCGAGACGCTGCGCACGAACGGCGCTACCCCCCCGGATATTCAGTTCACCGACCAGCTCAAAGAGATCAATCTGCCGCTGTGGGAATCAAAATCGTTTGACGATGTGGAAGCCAATTACCCGGTGGAATACACCGCCTGGCGGCAGCAGCCCAATGAGTTCAAAATGGCCGTGCCCGCGCCCGACGGCACCACCGCAGACTTTTATCCGGTGCGCGAAATTTGGGGCCGCGCTGCTCGGTTTTGGCAGGAGATGCTTCGAGAGCGGACGGGGCAAACGATTCTACTGGTCGGCCATAGCGCGATTAACCGGGCGCTGATCGGCTCTGCCCTTGGCCTGACGCCCGAGCATCTCAACAGCATGGGGCAGGAGAACTGCGCGATTAACGTTTTGAACTTTCCCAATGGTTGGGAAGGGGGCGCGCAGCTAGAGTTGATGAATCTGACCAGTCACTTGGCCGAGCCGATACCGAAACGGCGATCGCGCTACAAAGGCCCTCGCCTCCTGCTGGTACGCCACGGCGAAACCGACTGGAACCGCGACGGTCGCTTTCAGGGGCAAATTGACATTCCGCTGAATGAAAATGGCAAGCGGCAGGGCGCTCAGGCGGGTGAATTCTTAAAAGCGGTCAAAATCGACGCGGCGGTGACTTCTTCCATGCTGCGGCCCAAAGAAACTGCCGAAGAAATTTTGCAGCACCATCCCGCAGTAAATCTGGAGACCACTGAGCACCTGTGGGAAATTAGTCACGGCGAGTGGGAAGGCAAGCTAGAGTCTGAAATTGAGTCGGGCTATCCAGGCTTGCTCGCCCAGTGGCAGAGTCAGCCAGCCACTGTGCAAATGCCAGCAGGCGAGAACTTGAATGACGTATGGGCTAGGGCCAAGCACGGCTGGACGAGCATTGTCGCGGCCTTCAGTGAATCGCCCGAACCGCCAACGGTACTGGTCGTCGCTCACGATGCGATCAACAAGGCGATTCTCTGTCAGGTGTTTGGGCTGGGGCCGGAGCACTTTTGGCAGTTCAAGCAGGGCAATGGGGCGGTCAGCGTGATCGACTATCACGGCGGCCCAGAAAGCCTGCCGGTGCTCAGCGCGGCGAATATTACCACCCATCTGTCGGGCAGCATTTTCGATAAAACGGCTGCTGGAGCGCTGTAGCAGTATGGCGACTCTGATTCAGCAGGTCTACATGATTGACCCGGTAGATCCTGCTGCTGTGGGCGCAGATAGCATTGGCGATGTGCTGATCGAAGCGGGGCGGATTGTCGCGATCGCCCCCACCCTCCCCACCCCTACTGACGCCACCGAAATCATCGACGGACGCGGCCAGTTTTTAGGGCCAGGACTAATCGACCTGTACAGCCAGAGCGGTGAACCCGGCAACGAATCGCGCGAGACCTACGAGTCGATCATCCGCGCTGCTGCCGCTGGGGGCTTTACTCGGATTGGACTGTTGCCGAATACGCAGCCGACTGTCGATAGCGTCAGCGCCATTTCTGCCCTGCGTCAGCTCAAGCAGCAGCAGCACCGAGCGAAAATCATGCCCTGGGCGGCAATCACTCGGGGCGCAGCGGGCGAGCAGCTCACCGAACTGACCGAACTAGCCGAAGCGGGCGCTGTTGGATTCACGGATGCTCAGCCGCTGAACAATTCAGCGCTGCTCAGACGGCTGTTGGAATATGCTCAGCCCTTGCACAAGCCAATTGCCCTATGGCCCTGCGATCTGAAGTTGGCAGGCGGTGGCGCTGCTAGAGAAGGGCCGGATGCGCTGAGGCTAGGATTGCAAGGGGTGAGTGCGATCGCCGAGACCACCGCCTTAGCTGCCCTGCTAGAATACATCGCCGAAATTCCGACCCCCATTCACATCATGCGAGTCTCAACAGCTCGTAGCGTCGCGCTGATTCGTCAGGCCAAAGCTCAGGGACTGCCGGTTACCGCCAGCGTACCCTGGCACCACTTAATCTTTGACACGCAAGACTTATCGCAGTACGACCCCACTTTGCGACACGATCCACCGCTGGGAACACCGGCTGATCGGCAGGGCTTAATTGCAGGCGTGACTGAAGGAGTGATTGACGCGATCGCCATCGACCACAGCGCCTACACCTACGAAGAAAAAACAGTTGCCTTTGACGATGCCCCGCCCGGTGCGATTGGCCTGGAGCTAGCGCTGCCGGTACTGTGGCAAACCTTTGTCACCAGCGGTCAGTGGAGCCCGGCTAACTTGTGGCAGTGCCTGAGTCAGGGGCCAGCCCGGTGCTTAGGAC
>JBARVU010000505.1:0-1793 GCA_049646425.1 Phormidesmis sp.
TGTTTGTGCCGATAGGCAGAACGTCAGAAGAAGTGGTAGAAGATGTCAATCTCGCTGACCTCTCTGAAAGCAAAGCGGATTCTGATCGCAATCCATTATCAATACCTGATTCCGCTGTACCTGCGGCTCTCGCGGAGACTAAAATTGCTCGCTCAGGGGCCGGTGGGTCTGCTCAACCGGCAGCAAGTTCTGCTGGGGCCGTAACGCCTCGCCCTGTGGTGACGACGATTGCCAGAAGAGCCCCTAGCCCTCGCCCAGCTCCACCAGCCACCACCGCGCCTGATGCAACTGATAGTGCCAGCAATTCACCCGCTAACGAGCCGACTGATAGGACAGACCTTCCTGAACTGTCAGCGGATGGCAATCAAGGTTCCGTGGAGCGATCGCCCACTTCCCCTACCGAGAATAATTCGCCCCTATCTGCAGATGATCTGATTGCCTCAGCGAACGCTGAGCTACCGGCGTCTCTTCAAGCAATGGCGGCAGAAATAGCCGCAGCATTGACCTACCGTGAAGCGGGCACCAGTGAAGCGGTCGCTCAGCAGAAGCGAGATGCCTGGGAGGCCAAAATTCGCACGCAGGCTAACATAGGCCCCATCGAAAATATCGCGCCCCAAGCGGCTGGGCTCACCCGCATCAGCTATCCAATTGAGTCTGCTGAAGCGGCAGAAGTGCTCTCATACAGTGCCTGCCTGGAGAAAGATCCGCACAATGCGGAAGTCGGCGTATGGTTCGACTCGCGGGGGAACGTAGTCGACGATCCCGAGCTCATTCGCAGTACAGGCTATGGCGCACTGAACGAGAAAATTCTGGCGACCTTTGCCGATGTCGATCATTTTTCAAACCTGAGCGCAGCGCTGACGCTGGAAGACCGCCGGTCAAAAGCCTACACGTTTGAAGTTGCGGTGGACTACAAAGCCGATGCCTGTGTGAGTCTGGAAAAGCTACAGCCAGCATCCGAAAGTTCTGGCGGGGAATAGAGTGGGGTAGCCCTCATACTTTGGTACGATCGCTCAAAATCTCATAGCCTGTCTCAGTCACCAGCACCGTATGCTCCCACTGGGCAGAGAGGGCGCGATCTAGGGTGACGACTGTCCAGCGATCGCTCAGCGTCCGCGTATGCTTCGTACCCGCGTTCACAATCGGCTCAATCGCCAGCGTCATTCCCGGCTGAAGCGTCACATTCGGGGCGCGATTGGTGCGAAAGTTGAATACGGCAGGCTCCTCGTGCAGATTGCGACCGACGCCATGGCCGGTAAAGTCTTCTACCACCGTAAACTTATTCGCCTTGATCGAATCCTCAATCGCCCCGGCAATATCCAGCAGCGTATTGCCCGGTTTTACCTGCTCGATCCCGGCGTACAGCGCTGCTTCGGCGGCCTCGATCAGCTGCTTGGCCGCAGGCTTGATCTTGCCTACGGCGATCGTGATGCAGGAGTCCCCATGAAAGCCCTCGTAATAGGCCCCGGTGTCAATTTTCACCACGTCTCCACTCTTAATCACCCGGCGCTTGCGGGGGATACCGTGCACCACCTCGTTGTTGATACTGGCGCAGATAGAGGCTGGAAAGCCGTGGTAGCCCTTAAAACTAGGCTTGGCCCCAAGCTCGCGGATACGCTTTTCAGCGTGATCGTCCAAATCACCCGTGCTCATGCCTGCCGTCGTCATCTCATTAATTTCTTTCAGTACCGTCGCCACGATTTTAGAGGCCGTCCGCATGGTCTCAATTTCTGATGCCGACTTCAGCTCAATGCGTCTACCCGCCTTGACGTTTAGCGCCGGTGGACACGAAA
>JBARVU010000506.1:0-1940 GCA_049646425.1 Phormidesmis sp.
GTGCCTGCAACAGCTTGAGGACGGCCTTGCCATCTAGCCTGGGCATCATTACATCCAGCAGGATGGCGTCGGGCTGTTCGGCGGTGGCGATCGCCACCGCTTCTCTGCCCAACGTGGTAGAGATAACCTGCCAGCCAGCGGTTAATTCTAGCGCTGCTTTGACGATGGTAATAATGGGCGCATCATCGTCAATAACTAAAACTTTTCGGCCCACTTCAATTCTCCTAATCGGCTATAGGCGGACGGTTAGAACCGCTTATCTGGCGGTAGATACCCCTTGATTTAGTGGAATTGTAAACTGAAAGCAGCTCCCTGCACCCAGCTTGCTTTCGGCCCATATGCTACCTTCATGTTGTTCGACAATATTTCGACAGATGGCGAGGCCCAGGCCGGTGCCGCCCTTTTCGCGCGAGTCAGTTCGGTTGACCTGGGTGAAGCTCCCAAAGATCTCTGCGAGGTGTTCGGAGGGGATGCCTCTGCCCTGATCGCGCACTTTGAAAAGTGCCATAGCAGCCGCGTCATTGGAGTCTTCATCTGCTTGCTCTACGCTGAGCCAAATCGTGCTGCTGTCCTCTGAAAACTTGATGGCGTTGTCCAGTAAGTTTGTGAGCACCTGGGTGAGGCAATCGCCATCGGCCATCATGGTGATGCCCGGGTCAGAAACGCTCAGCGTCATGCCCCTTTCTGTCGCCGCGACCTGGAAGACATCGACAACTTGGGTCGTGAGCGATCGCGTATTCACCCTTTCTTTGTTCAACAGAACTTTTCCAGATTCCAGACGCTCTAGATCCAGAATGTCGTTGACCAGGCGTACCAGTCGTCGGGCACTGTCTGCGGCGAGTTGGAGCAACTGTTTTCCCTGATCCGACTCGCTTGAGACCAGATCTCCTGTCAGCAGCTCTAAGCTGCCGTGGATGGCCGTCAGCGGCGTCCGCAGTTCGTGACTGATGACTGAGATAAATTCTCCCTTGATGCGATCTATCTCTAACCGCTCAGTGATATCTTCACCAATGCTCATGGTGCCGATGATGCGGTTCTGGCGATCGCGCAATACGGCATTGTTCCAATCAATCATCCGCGCTGCGCCTGAGCTTGTCAAGATAGCATTTCGATAGCGCAGGGAAACTTCTCCGTGCGTGATTAGCTGCTGAAAATAATGATGAGTATGATAATAGTCTTCAGGTAAAATAAACGTTTCGAACCAGGCTTTCCCCATTACTTCATCCTGGCTGTAGCCCGTCAGCCGCAGGAAAAATGGATTGGCATAGTTGACCTTGCCCTCACAGTCCAAGCCAATCACTACCAGATGCACGTCTTCTAGCAGACTGCGCCAGCGTCGCTCAGCCTGATATAAGTCTGCGCTGCGCCGCTCTACTTGACTTTCTAGGCGGGTATTAACCAACTGTGAGGCTCGCTTAGCGCTTCGCGTTTCTTGAAGCGTAGAAGACAGTGCCTCGATTGTCCCCATGAGAGTATTGTGGCTGATTTCAAGCTTGCGATAGGTCTCTGTGAAGTCGCTTTGGGTCTGCTGTCGCTTTATTCGTTGCGCCGCCAACTGGCTGCTGAGCTCCGTTTGTGGCCGCTCTCGCTCCTGATTTCTATCTTCCCACAGGGTCTGATTTTCAAAGCGTAGCTGCGTCACCTCCTGCTGCAACAGATCGATTACTCGTTGGGCTTCGACGGTGTTCAGTGTCTGTAAGATACTGCTCTGCGTAACGATGCCAGCCAAGCACCCTTCAGCGTCGCAAACGACTAAGCAACATACCTGGTGTTGGTTCATTCTCTGGTGTACAGACCAGAGAGAATCCTGTGACCAGATAGATCTAAAATTGGTGCCTAGTGACAAAAGCGTGGTCAGGCCATAGACTTCAGGCATCCCCCTCGAAGTGAAAGCTATGCCCCCAAAGCGTCATAACCAAAACCGGACTGCGGTTGTCTAC
>JBARVU010000507.1:0-2119 GCA_049646425.1 Phormidesmis sp.
CAATTGAATAGACTTCTTCGCCCGTCGAACAGCCTGCCACCCAAATCCGAACCGGCACATCGTTCGGTTTGTTTTGGCTGATGGTGGAAAAAACCTCTGTCTCCAGAGTTTCAAACACCTGGGGATCACGAAAGAAACTGGTCACATGAATCAGAATCTCTTCATACAGCGCTTGAACTTCATCCTGATGGTCTTGCAGATATTGGGCGTACTCGTCCAGCTGCTCCAGCTTATACAGCATCATCCGTCGCTGAATGCGACGAGCCAACGTGGCGGGTTTGTATTGGGTAAAGTCAACGCCAGTGGTCGTTCGCAGTAAGGAAAAAATTCGGGTCAACGGATCCCCCAGTTCCGGGAGAATTTCTTTACTCTGCAGCGGCGCTGATTGAACGAGAAAAGGGCTGCGACTGAGATTGCTCAGTTCGGCAGCAATGGTTTGCGGCGGCAACACAAAATCTACGTTGCCAGTGGCGACAGCCGTATCGGGCATACCGCTAAACTGCGCGGTGGTGTTAGATTGAGCAAAGGTAATACCCCCTGCCAACTTGACCGCTTTGACCCCCTGGGCACCGTCTCCATCCATACCCGACAGCACAACGGCGATCGCCTTGTTGTCGCGATCAGCAGCCAACGACTCAAGAAAGATATCAGCGGGTAGATACGTGCCGCCACTTTTCTGCCGAGGCGCGAGCCGAAAAACGCTATCCACCAAGGTCATCTGAGCATTGGGCGGAATCACATAGACTGCGTTTGGCTCAACCCGCATCTGGTCTTGCACCTGACACACCGGCATGGCAGTCACTCGGCCTAGAATTTCGGTTAGTAGGCTTTCGTGGTCAGGGGATAAATGCTGAATCAGCACAAAGGCCATGCCTGTATCTGTTGGCAAATGCCGAATCAGTTCTGTAAATGCCTCTAGCCCACCAGCGGAAGCGGCGATCCCTACCACTGGGAAAAGGGTATCAGTTAGATCTGGCGAACCTGGCCCAGAGCCTGGGTCAGCAGAGAGTGATTCGGATAGATCGTTGGAAACAGAGGGGACAGCAGACATCAGCAGCAATGGGCCTGAAGCCCTCTTTATTGAAATTTATAGGAAATAGTGTGGAAAAAACAAAAGTTAACGGTTCTTTTCTCCCACCTGTGTTTTATGCAGCTAGTGAAGGCTTTGCAACGATTTGCCGACGGAACGTCAGTCTCAAGTTACGTAGTCCGCAAGCTATTTCCACCATGGTATCGACAAAAAGGGCTTTGTGACCGTAAAACTTTTGCACCGCAATCTGAGCAGAAAATTCCGCCCTCTGTTCGCGAACGGTACCCAGAAGTCCCCTGGAAAAGTATCGCCGGAATGCGAGATAGAATAGCCCATGTTTATTTTGGCATCGATCTCGATATTGTTTGGAATACTGTAAAGGAAAAATTACCAGAACTTAGACCAGTTATTCAATCTATTCTAGAAAATATAGAAGATTCAACGTAAGCCACTTGCCACAAGCTAATAGATTATGACCATCACCGAACTGATCCCGACCGTGAAAGACCTATCCAGTACAGACAAACTACTGCTGCTGCAACTACTCGTGCAAGAACTCCTTCAGGCGGAAAGCATCGCTCATCAGCCGTCGATTTTGGATGATAGCCCAATCGAGCTAACACCACAATCTTCTGAGGAAGACGACGATGAAGACGACCTGAGCATAGAAGAAAGGCTCGCAATTTTGAGAAAACCCCCCAAAGAACGAGGAGAGATCCTCGCGAAACAGGCCGAGGCAATGCAGGCATATTACGAGCAAAATACAGAATGGAAAGATTGGCCAGTGGAGGATATCGTTGAGTACTAACACAATGACTCCGAAACGCGGCGAAGTTTGGTTAGTTAACCTTGACCCAACGCTTGGGTCAGAAATAAAAAAGACCCGTCCTGCCATCGTCATCAGTGCCGACAAAATTGGAAAGCTGCCCGTAAAGCTAATTGTGCCGATCACAGATTGGAAAACTAATTTTGCTCAAAATGTCTGGCACATCAAAATGAAGCCTACCGACAGCAATGGCCTCAGCAAAACTTCCGCAGCCGACACATTACAGATGCGAAGCATTGACCTACAGCGATTTATCCGTAAGC
>JBARVU010000508.1:0-15187 GCA_049646425.1 Phormidesmis sp.
CAGTCTTCGAGCAGTTCGTCTAGTAGGTCATCGACGCGGTTCGGTTCTTTTTTCTTACGAGCCATGGGGCGGTCTCCTGGATTGATAGGATTCTAGACCGCTTACACAAAATTCAATACAGTCTCAATCTGTCCATGGAACTGCTTCAGAGCCTTCTGCCCAGCCCCAACCTGCTCCACTTAGTCATTCCATGCTTCGCCCGCGATTAACTGCTGACCGTTACGGATCTTGGTTGTTCGGTCATTCTTTGTCCAGCGAAGGCGATTGCCCACCGCCACATTTATCTGCTGTGCCGCATGCACAGTCTTTCGCTGACACCTCGCTGGATCAATACTGAGCAGTTGACCATCCGCCGTTTCCACCACCAGCCGATGAGCCGCCCGGTCAATGCTCCTCACCATGTAGTGCTGGTATTTCGCCAATCCCTGTTTTTTGCAATCCTGAGTCGGCATCAACACATCTCCTGGCTCGTAAGCGATCAGGTACTGAGCCTGCACTTGGGTCAAGTCCTTACGCCGCAGACTAGAAACCGCCAAAGTATCTTGGTCGAGCGTTCCTTCTGCTTGGAGCGATCGCCGCAACTGCCCAACCAGCGCCAACCGTTCCTGATTTGTCCCAGCTAAGAGCAAGGTTTCAGATCGCTCTACCGGTGACAGCGCTAAGTAATCACTGACCATCTGGTTAATTTGATCATTGGTATCCGCCTCAATCTGCAAGCATCCCGCCTGCTCAAGCACATTGATACCGCGAGCAACTTTTCCTTCAGCAAGCAGCCGCACCGCGAGTCGTAGTTGTTCAGTCTTCTGCCGCAAGCTGTTGTCTAACCTGGCTAAGGTGATGCCACCCGCCTGCAAGCTCTTGAACGGATTGCCTGCTTCTACTGCCGATAGCTGCTTGGTATCGCCGACCAGCAGCACCCTGGCATTTTCCTTTTGGGCTCGTTGAAGCAGCGCGTGAGCATCCTTCATGCTCAACAGTCCGGCCTCGTCAACAATCCAAAGCGACGGCTCAGGTTCTTGAGACTGCGAAACTAACAACCCTGCCACCGTACCTGCATCAATTTGTAGGGCTTCACCCAACTTATGAGCGGCTTCGGCACTGGGCGCAAAACCTCTGACTTGATAATCTTGAGCTTGAGAGACCGCCCTCACCTCATTGAGCGCATAAGTCTTCCCCACACCCGCCGACCCTTGCCATGCCATCCCCGTATCCGGGTGTACTCATTGCCCGCTGAATTGCCTGCTGCTGCTCTGGAGTGAGCGAGCCACTCGTCAACTTGAGAAAGGGGGGCGATCTCATTCACCTGCCCTAGCCCTGCTCGCATTAGCCGAATCGTCTCTAGCTCCAAATGAATTGCCGCCTGCGTCGTCACCCGACTCTCATCGATCCGAACCAGCTCGTCGCTGCCCTCGATGGCTTGCTGCAACTCATCGAAGCTGCTCTGCCCCAACTGATGCTCAAACACGAACCGCTCTAGGGCCGTTCGCCTAAACACCGACTCCCGCTCGCTGCAATGCTGGATAGCAGGCTCAAGCTCAGAATTGGCGATCGCATCTGCTCTAACCGCCTCAACCCCCACTGCCGACTGCGACTCAGTTAATTGCTCACCATCTTCCCTCAATCTGGATTCTGGCAGCCAGCGCAGCCTCAGCAGCGGAGTACGTCACGAAGCTCCGAATTAGAGAACGATTGATATCTCGGCTGCCTCAACGGTGAGATTGAGGGGCTCCATTGGGACAGACTGAGTCGCATTAGCGCGATCGCCCAAACCAAAACCATCGTGCGCAAGGCAAGCGAATCTAGAAATTCTTACTAAAGCCATGACTCAAGGGAAAATGCCCTGACTATTTGCATTCGGCTGAAGTCACTGTCGGTAGAGACCACGATTAGATTGTGATGGAGCGCGGTGCAGGCAATCCAGAGGTCGTTGTCGCTCATACCAAGGGTTTCGATTTTGGTTTTGCGGCGCTTTGGGCGGTCTTTGGGGCCGAAGTGTCGGATGATATCAGCCTTGAACTGGCCGTAGAGGTCGGCGATCTCATCATTCAGTCGATAGATACTAATCTGCTAGATAGGTTTGGACAAGGGCCAGGTTTCGCTCCTGCCTTTCGGAGTTATAGGCCATGTAGAGGACTTCGCCTTGGGTGATGAGGCTGATGGCAACGTTTTGCTCGCCGCTGTCGGCAATTTTTTGACGAATCTTAGAATCGCCCAAAATCAATCGGCTGAAGTGGTTGGTGTCTAGCAAATACATGGTCTAGGACTGAATCTGAGAGCGAGTTTCGTAGACGGTTTGCAGACATTCTTCAAAGTCGTCGCCTGCCCAAGTGTCGGTATGGCTGAGGAGAGACTGACTAGCAGGGCGAAAGTCTTCGGGGGTGTTAATGGGTTGGGGCTGCGATCACTGTTCTTTTTGGACTAGAAAGCTGATGAAGTCGGCGACCAGGCTTAGGCGATCGCTAGAGAGCTGATCAAGGTATTGATTGATAGTTTGGCGCAGTTGCAGGGTATTCATGGTATGGGGTGAGGGTTGGCGATTTCCTTCTATAGGGTAGTCGAGTGCTTGAGGTGTCAGCCAGCGCCGAATAAATCGAGCTGCTGGGTATCTGGTGAAATGAGGTTAAATGCTGGTTACTGCGGCGTTCATAAGTGGTCGTTGACTCCTTGGGGGTAGCATTTGGCTCCTGCTCGCCTAAAAGGAGTCTCAGGTTCTCGGCGTAGCATATGCCTCCAGCGCAGTAGGTTGTTACTGGAATGCATGATTGTGTGTGCCCTTACATCTCAAATAATGAAGGGCGTTTTCTATTAATGAAGTTGGCGCACCGCATCACTCACTTGCGTCATTACGAAAACTCTACTGTTTCCCGCTGCGAATTGGCTCTTTTGTGATGGGCGAATTTAGCCATTTATAGCCGCAAACTGGGTATGAAATGGGTATGAACTTTAATGAGAATGGCTGTAACCTATGGGCGATACGGGGTTCGAACCTGTGACCTCTTCCGTGTGAAGGAAGCGCGCTACCACTGTGCTAATCGCCCTCGGGAGTTTAAATTTAGCACGTTTGTAGACAGGCAGATGCGGTAGACAGGCGATCGCTTGTCTGCTCACACCACGGGTTCATTCCACAGGTCGCTAGTCTGGCGAATGCTGGCAAAGTCACCGTTGCCTAAGATCAGATGGTCTAGCAGCGGAATGCCGAGGATATGAGCGCCTTTGAGCAATTGCCGGGTGAGGGTGATATCTTCAGCGCTGGGCGCTAAGCTGCCGGAAGGATGGTTGTGCGCGACGATTACCCGAGTTGCGCCGCGCTTAATCACCTCACGGAAAATTTCTCTGGGATGGGCCAATGTTTCAGTGGCGGTGCCAATGGTGATTACCTTAGTGCCGATGATGCGATGCTTGACATCTAGCAGCAGCACGGCAAAGCGCTCTTGAGACTGCCACATCAGTTCGTGGCCGAGCGCGGCTGCCGCTACACTCGGATCGTCTACAACTGTGAGGTTGAGTGGCTGACTTTGCAAAACTCGCTTGCCCAGCTCTATCGCCGCCAAAATCGTCGCGGCTTTGGCGGGGCCAATTCCTGAGACTTCGACTAATTCCTCTGCGGTGACCTCTCGCAGGGCCGAAAGGCCGTCGTCGCTATGCTGCTTACCCAGGTGCTGTAGCAAGAACTGACCGAGCCCGACCGCTGATAGCTTACCTGGCCCCTGACCGGTACCCAGCAAAATGGCAATCAGCTCAGCAGCCGAAAGACGCTTGGCACCGTGAGCTAGTAGGCGCTCACGCGGTCTTTCGGCCTCGGCCATATCAGCAACTCGCAGGCTATAAGTCATACGGGTAAACAGCTAAAAGGACTCTTTTCAGTGAGCCCGAAACCGCTGCCAAAGCACCGTAAGCTAGAGACAAGACAGACCTATGTAATATAGTCCTTTGCCATGACTGCCAATTTACCCACCGACTGGCCCCCGGAAGATCTCAGCCCCGAAGCACTGGCCAGGGCGCTAAAGGCCGTTCGTCAGCAGCTTGTAAAAATTAGCTTAGTCCACGTCCCTGCCGACCTTTCAGCGGAGCAGCAGCAGTCTGTTCGCTCGGCGCTGCTATGGCTCAACGAACTCAGTGAGTACCAAACTCTGGGCATTTGCGCAGATACGCTAGCTGAAGCGAAAGCCGCGCTGAGAGGATATGTCGCGGCGCTCAGTCAGCCCATTCGGGTGGATATGGACGACCGGGAAGGCCCGGTTTTTCTCAAGTTCAATACGCTTAAAAATGCGTGGTATCTGGATAGCTACAGCGGCAACTCCAGAGGCGTGCTGGTGACTTACCACACCTCCGAGCCTGAGCTAGCAGATGTCAACGGCACGTATGGGCCTTTCCCATTGGATTTGTTTTTAGGGCGTTGACTATGAAATGACTATCGAAGATGACCGCGCGCAATCTGTTCTCGATTCGTTGTAAAGCGTACTACTGATGACAATCGCGGGACGTTTTTTGACCGTGCTCTAATCCGTGAAGGGAAAGGGAACCAAAAGCACATCGCCAAAACTATAGGTCATTGTAAATATCGTCCTCTGAGTTGTCCCAAACCGTTGCCAGAGAGGGCTCAGAGAGTTTAGCTGCCGATGTCACTAACAAAGCGTCTTCATTGCCCCCAACAGCGGGCGCTTGAATAATTTCTTCGACAGCAGGGCCACCATTCGCTGTCTCTAGCCAGGTGACAAGCGCCTTCCACACAGCAGGCTTGATTTGAATAGCGACTTGCTGGCCCTGAGCATCTGTGACAAATTGCGCTGATTTTAACGCAGCGATCAGGGCATCAGGCGCAGCGTCAAGTTGTGACCAGTCCGTTTTCCAGGGCGTAACGTACCAGCTCAGTTCGGCTATTTGTGCCCGTTTTGCCAAACAGACGGCTGACGTACTTCTCGACGTTGCGGACGGTCGTGCCAAGACGACTGGCGATTTCCTTATTCATTAGCCCTTCGGCGACTAGGTTGAGCACGTCTTGCTCGCGAGGGGTGAAGTCGATGCGAATGCCGCTGTTGTTCTGCTTGATCATGCTGCCGCGCTGGGTGAGCAGGGCTTTGATTTCCTCAATTTGGCGGGCCATGGTGGCGATGTCTGGCGTTTCGGAGGGGTCGGGGGCCTGGGCAGCGCGGCGCTCGATCAGGCTATCGAGAATGGCGACGAGTTCTTCGGGGTCGAAGGGTTTGGCGAGGTAGGCGTCGGCGCCGGCTTTGTAGCCCTGAATGCGATCGCTCGTCATCCCCCGCGCCGTCAGAAACACCACTGGCAGCGCCTGAAACCGCGCGTCTTCACGCACCTGCTTGAGAAACTGGTAGCCATCGACCTGCGGCATCATAATGTCTGAGATCAGTACGTTGGGCGTCTCTTGCTGCAATAGGTCCCAGCCCTCAGCGGCATTGCCTGCCACCCGCACCTCGAAATTGCTGTCTTCCAGGTAAGCTTGTACCGATTCACGCAGGCCGGGTTCATCGTCTACGAGCAAAACTTTGCTAGGGGGAGTATCTGCCATGATGTCTTTAATATGGGCTATGTGTAGATCATACCCCTATGCTAACCGTCGCAAAAGCTATGCCTCATCCTGAAGCCAGCCCATCACTCATCCAGAAGTGGACAACCCTCAGCTCAAAGCTGGTTTTTGACCATCGCTGGTATCGTCTCAGGCAAGATACCGTTGCGCTGCCGAACGGCCAGATTGTCGATGACTATTTTGTCAGCCTGCGGCCAGATATTGCAACTGTGCTGCCGATTACAGCCGATGGGCAAATTGTGTTTGTCCGGCAGTATCGCCACGGGATTGGCAAAATTTTATTAGAGCTGCCAGCCGGTACCTTTGACCTAGCGGAGGAGCCTCTGGCCGTCGCTCAGCGAGAACTCTCTGAGGAAACGGGGTACGTCGCTCAGAACTGGGAGGTGATCGCCACCTTCTACAACAATCCGGTCAAGCAAAACAACCGCATTCATCTGTTTAAAGCGCAGCCCGTTTGGCCTACGGGTCAGCAGCAGCTCGACAGTACCGAAGATATCGAAATTGTGCTCAAGCCAGCAGCAGCCGTGCCAGCGCTAATTGCATCTGGTGAAATTTGTGTAGCAGGCACCATTACAGCCCTGATGCTGGGTCTGCCGCCGCTCGTGAAAATAGCTTGAAAAAGCTATTATGAATAAATCTACTATACTCCGACCGGAATACCGGGGATTATGGCAAAATGACTGAGAAGTTTTCTGTATAGCCTTAGGCTAGGTAGACCGTTTGTCAGTAAGATCTCAGAGTCAAAGCAGACAGAGTTGAACAGACACATCACACATTAGGTAACCGAGTAGGTAAATCGAAATATGGCACTTCAACTAGGCGACAAAGTTCCTGACTTCTCACAAAAGTCCTCTATGGGCGAGATTAACTTTTACGAGTGGGCTGGCGATAGCTGGGTCGTCCTTTTCTCTCACCCGGCTGACTACACCCCCGTTTGCACCACCGAGCTGGGCTTAGTCGGTCAGATGCAAGACGAATTCAAAAAGCGCAATGTAAAGACCATTGCGCTCAGCGTTGATGGCGTCGAGTCTCACAAAGGCTGGATCAACGATATCAACGAAACGCAAAGCACCGATATCAACTATCCTATTTTGGCGGACGACGACAAGAAAGTCGCCACGCTGTACGGGATGCTGCACCCCAATTCCAGCACCGGCAACACGCTGACTGTGCGCTCAGTCTTCGTCATCGACCCGGACAAAAAGCTCAAGCTGACTATCACCTATCCTGCCAGCACTGGCCGTAACTTCGATGAGATTTTACGGGTGATTGATTCTCTTCAGCTCACGGCGTATGAGAGTGTCGCCACTCCAGGTAACTGGAAAGATGGAGATGACTGCGTCGTGGTGCCTTCTATCTCTACTGAAGATGCCAAGAAGAAATTTCCTAAAGGGGTGACAGAAATTAAGCCTTATCTGCGGATGACCCCTCAGCCAAATAAGTAGGCTGCTGAATGTTCTAGCATGCGCTAGGGCTAGGTGAAGATACATGCGCGCTATGGGGCTAGTCTCCACGGCGCGCTGTTTTTTGTGGAAGTCGCAAACACGCTTGGGGATAATGAGGCTTTGTAACAGGTAGGGAGTGATCGCTCTAATAGCGCTGTAGCTTTAAAGGGCTCTTTTTACGCTGCGCTGAGTCGCTATGGATACTGCTGACAAATCACGCTGGTTACAGGCCAATACCATCTTCCGGGAGCTGCCTGAGGAGCTGGTAGCGGCGATCGCCTTCTGTCTTAAAGAAATTCCCTTTGCAGCCAATCGCCGCCTCATCCTGGAAGACACGTCCCCCGACGCCCTATACATTCTCAAATCAGGACGATTAGAAAGCTATCGCACCCGAAAGACTAGCGCTGCTCAAGTGAGCGAGCTACAGCCGGGTGCCGTACTGCACCTGCGAGAACTGCTGCTTGCGGAAGAGACTACTCAGACTATTAATTCCCTTACAGACTGCGTGCTTTGGCGGTTAGGCAAAGGACGATTCCAGCAGCTAGCCGAAGAGTTTCCGCAGCTCAATCAAGAACTGTCACGGCTGCTCGCAGGGGCGTTGGAAGAAGTCTCTGAACAGCTTGCCTATGAGCAGGAACGGCAGCAGGCATTGTTGCCCTATCGGGTGACGCGGGTGAAGCGCGGCGTGGTGGGGAGTAGTCGGTATGTGGTACGGCTGCGGCAGAATATTCGGGAAGCGACGCAGATGGGAGAGAAGGAGAGAGGGGGAGATGGGGGAGGAGGGCGTCGGGGGGCTGTTTTGATTTTTGGGGAGCCTGGGCTGCATAAGGACAATCTGGCAGCGTTGATTCATTTTGGGTCGGCAAATAAGGCTGCGCCACTGATTCAGGTAAACTGTGAGACATTGCGAGCACAGGATCTGTTTGGTAAAGGAGAGAGTCAGCCTGGACTGTTGGCCTGGTTGGAGGGCGGTACGCTGCTGCTGAACAATGTGCAAGATCTTGACGAGGAATTAAAGGCGCCTGTTTTGCAGCTGGTCGAAACGGGGCAGTACCGGCCAGTGACCCGTGAGGGAGAAGTGCCGCTGCCGCTGCGAGCGTCTGCTGCGTGGATATTGATGATCTCAGAGAAAGCGCTGCCTGAGTTTGCGCAGGTCTCGCAAAAGCAAATTAAGGTGCCGCCGCTGCGGGTGCGGAAGGCCGATATTGAGGCTCAGGTGAACTACTTTGCTCAGCTGCTGTGCAAGCAGCGCGGTTTGTGTAAGCGTAAGCTCGCACCAGAAGCCCTCAGGCGGCTGCAAAGCTATGACTTTCCGGGCAACCTCACTGAGCTCGAAAGTATGGTAGAAAGGGCGGTTTCACAGTCTGGCCAGAGCAGCGTGATGACAGAAGAAGTCTTCTGGGCCGAAGAAAAACAGAGTCGGCGGTTTCGCTTCAATTTGTTCAAGGGCTATCCTCAACTGCGGGCGTTTGCCCGCAGCGCCTGGTGGCCAGATCGGATTAACTACTGGTTCACGCTGTGGTTTTATCCCATTGTCGTGGCGGTGCTGATGTGGGGGCCGCAGACGCGCGATCAAAATTTTGCGCTCAATTTCTTTTGGGCCTGGTGGTGGCCGCTGATTTTGATTGGTTTTCCTTTTGTAGGGCGGCTGTGGTGCGCGGTTTGTCCGTTTATGATCTATGGCGAAGTTGCCCAGTTTGTGTCGCTGAAGCTATGGCCGCGTCAGCTGCGGGGATGGCCCAGGGCTTGGGCCGAGCGCTGGGGAGGCTGGATCCTCTACGGTGGCTTTGCGCTGATTTTACTGTGGGAAGAGCTATGGAATTTGGAGAATACGGCCTATCTTTCGGGCTGGCTGCTGCTGATGATCACGGCGGGAGCGGTTGTGTGCTCAGTGCTGTTTGAGCGCCGGTTTTGGTGCCGCTATCTCTGCCCGATTGGCGGCATGAACGGACTATTTGCCAAGCTCTCGATGGTGGAGCTGAGGGCGCAGCAGGGCATTTGTTCGGCCACGTGCAATACCTATCACTGTTACAAAGGTGGGCCAGCCGAAGGTGAAGGGCAGGCAACGAGTGGCTGTCCGGTCTATTCGCACCCGGCTCAGCTCACTGACAATCGCAACTGCGTGCTCTGCATGACCTGCCTAAAAGCCTGCCCGCATCAATCGGTTGAACTAAACCTACGTCCCCCCGGCATTCAGCTCTGGACGGGCCATACTACTAGCGGCTATGAGGTGGCGCTGTTGCTGTTGCTATTGGGAGCAGTGTTCTTGCATCGACTGCCACAGCTCACGACCTGGCTGCTGGGAGATGCTCGGCTGCTGGAGAGCTTTGGCGGACATGCGATCGCCTCAGTCATCGCCCTATTTTTACCCGGCGTGATCGCCCTCCTGATCGACCAGCTGCGATCGCGCCTTCAGGGGACAGGCCCCAATCGAACTTTCCTAGCGCTGGCCTATGGCTATCTGCCGCTAGTGCTATTTGCCACCCTGGCCCACTTCCTGCTGCTAGGGCTCTCTGAAGCCGGACAAATCGTGCCCGTATTCTGGGCGACCTGGGGACTCCCCGCTCAAGGCGGCGAAATGGTTGCCCATCCGGCGGTAATTGCCTTCTTACAGGGCACAGCGCTCATCTTCGGCGCTTTTCTCAGCATTCTCCTCACCCAAAAAATCGCCCGTCAGCCCTGGCTCAAGCTCATCCCCCAGCACAGCCTCACGCTAGCCCTCAGCGTCATCCTCTGGCAACTGATCGTCTAGCCTTATTCCCTACGGCAGCCCAAAACTCGCCACCCTCACCACCAACTCCCCCGCCTGCGGATCGTGCTCAAAAACAAACCCGCCCTGCTTCCGCTCGTTCCCAGAGAGAAAATCAACCTGCTGCTCCCCCGATTCGTCATCGCCGTCGGCGGTATGGAGTTCTGCAATCACCTGCACGGTGCGCGCAATCCGTCCGCCCGTATTGCGCAGCGTGAAGGGCACATAGTAGCGACCTTCGGTAAACCGGACGGTCTGGTTGATTTCTACCTGGAAGGCAGGGGGCAAATTTCTGTTGAATTGCCAGTCGTAGAGTACCAGCGCCACAATCGCCGCCAAGACGACCGTACAGATAGTCAGCGTGATCCATTCGGCCAGCGATCGCGCCTTTTGCCGCTCAGCTTCTATGGGGGACTCGACTTCGGTAGGCACCTCTGAGACAGCCGGATTATCTTCACCTATGGTCAACGTTAAGCCTCGCCCATTATGTCAAAATTCTGCCGGCTGCCCCACCGACCGAAGCGGGCAGACCCAGCACAATTATATTGCCTAGCCATTCCTGCCAGGGATCGGTGTTGCTGAGCTGCTGAAAAAAGATCAGCATCAGCGCCGAAGCCATCAATACCACAACATAGGCTACGA
Source organism: Phormidesmis sp. (assembly GCA_049646425.1). GTDB lineage: Bacteria > Cyanobacteriota > Cyanobacteriia > Phormidesmidales > Phormidesmidaceae > Phormidesmis. The sequence goes on from JBARVU010000508.1 coordinate 10,385, forward strand.
GCGTCTCAGTCAGCGGGCTCAACAGCAGGCCGCGCTGGGCTCTCTCACTGCGGTCGGTAAAGCCAGAGGCAAACACAATGATGTACGAAATCAGCACAGAAGCGGTCATGATCAGCAGCAGCCAGAGCGGCGGCAAGGCAGCGGCAATAATCGGAATTTCTTCGGTGGGGGCGATACTAAAGGCGATCACGATGGCCCCGATTAAAGTCGCGTCAATATCGACCAGAGTGTCGCGGAGAATATCGCGAAAGGTGGCAGGCAGCAGAGACTTTTCGGAACCGAGGGTACGACGCTGAAGCGAACGGCGACGCTCTAGGGTAGATCGCGCCAGCGTGACGCCTAGAGAAAAGGGCACGCCTTCAAAAATTAGCTTGCCCAACGTTTCAGAGAGCGGTGTTTCCAGCGTGATCCGGCGCAGTAAAATCAGCGCGATCGCCGCGCAAATAATGCCAATCCCTAGCGCTTCGATACTTTCGAGGACGGTCTCGATAGGATGAATGGTGAGCGATCGCCGAAAGCCTTCTACCTGAGTTAGCAGCAGCACCACGACAAATGTCACAGCCTGTACGTACAGCAGCCGCAGCGAGTCGGTAGAAGAGCCAATCGCCCACACCTCAACGGTATACAGCAGCGGAATGCCAAACAAAAAGCTGCCCGCTGCTCCCCGCAAAATCGCTCGTAGTTCTTCTATCCACATAGTGAAGCAGGACTGGGCTATCAGTAATTCAAGGTTGTGGAGGCTTCAAGCGGGCATTGCCGCTTGTGCCCTCAACCAACGCTATTGAGGGATGCGTATCTGTAGCCGCTGATATATTTTTGTAAAAAGTCAACGACGGCTGACATCGTACATCAGATAGTAAATCAATAGATGTTAATACGTTGTTTTCGGGCAGCTTATAGACAACCCGCTGAAGCTTACTGTTGATGTCTATCATGAGCCATTTGATTCAGCCACCCGCATTTGGAGAGCAGTCATGGCAATCCGACTTACACCCAGTTGGCAGCAGCTAACACGAGGCATTGCCCGACCCGTCGTCTGGGCGGCAGCCGTCGGCATGTCCGGTATGCTGGTGAGCTGTAGTCCTGCCAGCTTGGTGGCGCAGGGCATTGAGCGAGAGCTACCCAAATATGTGGGGCCTGCTGACCACTACGATGTAGAGATTAAAGGGCTGCGGGTCAGCGAGGGCAGTGCCGAAAGCGTTGTGGCCGTAGGCGAGCGGGTTCGGCCTGAAGGTGCGCCTGTGATTGAACGGCTGGAGCTGGTGCTGGCAGATGTGGTGTATGACCGCCGGGCCGAGCGCCTCTCTCAAATCGAAGGGGCTCGTCTGACAGCGGTGATCCGGACGGACGATCTGGCCGATTTCTTAGAGACCTATCGGAACGTGCGTTCGGCTGAGGTAATGTTGCAATCGCCCGACATGGCAACGCTGCGCGTGCGCCCTCAGATCGGAGATTTTGCCCTGCCCCCTGGCATCACTGTCGCGGTAAGCGGCCAGCTAGTAGGAGAGGGCACTCAGCTCCGCTTTGATGTCAATGAAGTCAGCGCAGCCGGGATAGATTTGAGCGCGATCGCTGCTCAGCGCCTTTCTGATACGATCAATCCCCTCGCTGACCTGGCAGAGCTACCGGTTGACGTAAAAATCACCTCAATTATGGTTGCGGGTGAAACCATTGGATTAGAAATCGTCGGTGATCCGACTAGCTTCTCGCCTGTAAGCGCGGCTTTGTAGCAATTTGGTAGCATGGGCGTGTTCTCACGGCTGGCCCAATGACTGTCGCAATCACAGAAGCCAGGACGCTGGCTAAAGCAGAACAGCGATTTGACCTGGCTTGAACGGAAGATGAGACCTTCTTTTTTGAGTGGCAGACCGATCTACCCGCGCTAGCGCCGAGTGAGATGACAGATCTCGATCAGCTCAGGCAGCGTTATCTGTATCAGCGCTCTGAAGGGCAGCTACTAGAAGGTACTGTGACGTCGCTGCTGGCATCTCTACTGCTGGCGATCGCAGGCTTCTACGATCCGCCGTTCAAAGTCAGCGCCGAGGCGTCGGTCAGATCTCGTTACTATGCGCTGTCGCGGGTGTTTGCTCCCTTTGTTGCTAAGCAGAAACTCTACAGCGCCCCGAAAATTTTGAAGCGAATCGCTCGGGTGGCCGTACAAACGGTGTCTTAAGGCAGAACCAAGATTTCTAATTCGGCTTTCCTTATTCTGCTCTCAGCGAATTGTTATCTGGACTAGTTAACCTGTAAGGGTAGAGTTTTTGGCCAATCGAGAAGAAATTGGCAGAGGACTTTAGAAGATAACCGAAAGCAAGACAAACCAAGCAATGAAAAAACGCTATTTTCTACAGACGGGGGCTGCTTTTGTCGGGGCGATCGCCCTCTCTCGCTACCTGATCGTCCAGTCATCGGCCCAGAACGCTTCAAAAGCTTCATCTGTGCCAGCTAATGCGGACGCCAAGTTTGCGGTGACTAAGACCGAAGCGGAATGGCGCAAAGTATTGACCGCTCAGCAATTCAACGTTCTGCGAAAGCACGATACAGAGCGCCCTTTTAGCAGCCCTTTAAACAAGCAGTCTGCGCCAGGTACCTATTACTGTGCTGGCTGCGATCTGCCGCTCTTTGCTTCTGAAACCAAATTTGAAAGCGGTACCGGCTGGCCGAGTTTCTACACGCCGCTGGAGAACGCGATTGGCACTTCTATAGATCGGTCTCTGCTCATACCCCGCACAGAAGTACACTGTCGTCGCTGTGGCGGACATTTGGGTCATGTGTTTGACGATGGCCCCGAGCCCACTGGCAAACGCTACTGCATGAATGGGGCTGCTTTGACGTTTGCAGCGAGCTAGGCGATCACCTCAATCCAACCGCACTTACCGCCATGAAAGACTTTGAGAAAGTTGAAGTGACCAGTCGGCAGCAATGGCGCGATTGGCTGACCGCTCACCCTCTGCAAAAGGAAAGTATCTGGCTGGTCACCTACAAAAAGCACACCGATGCTAGCGGCGACGCGACTACCGCAAATCGCTATCTCGCTTACGACGCCATTGTCGAAGAGGCCCTGTGCTTCGGCTGGATCGACAGCTTACCGCGCCGCTTAGATGCAGACCGCACTATGCTGTTACTCTCGCCTCGGAAGCGCCAGAGCGTATGGTCGAAGCTCAACAAAACCCGAGTCGAAAAACTGATCGCCGACGGACTAATGAGGCCAGCCGGACTCGAAAAAGTTCAGCAGGCCCAGGCCGATGGCACCTGGACGTTTCTAGATGATGTCGAGGCGCTGATCGTTCCAGACGATCTCGCCGCAGCCCTGGCGGATAACGCAACGGCAGCAAAGTACTTTGAAGGGTTCAGTGACTCTGCTAAGAAAGGCATTTTGCAGTGGATCAAAATGGCTAAACAAGCACCAACCCGACAACAGCGGATTGAGAAAACGGTCACCCTCGCTGCTCAAAATATCAAAGCGCACTGAGCAGAGGGCTCCGACTGCGCTCAGCTTGCCCTTTACTCCTCGTCGTCTTCGTCGTCATCGGAGGGGTATTCGAAGCTATTGGACTGATTGGTCAGGACAGACTTGCCGAGAGACAGGGCGCGCTGAGCTTGGAGAGCGGCCTTGTGCTTCCAGGTCGCTCGGCGGCTATTTCGCTTGGATTTGGAAGTTTTCTTCTTGGGAACCGCCATGAGAGTAGGTATCTACAAAATCTTAACAACCTTGCAAGTGTAGTGCATTTTCGCGGGCGGTGAAAGGGGTTGCCTCGGGCAATCTGCAAGCAGCCGCTGATTTTAGCCTTTGAGCAGCTGCTCAAAAATGCTGAAAGCCCTGATGAGTGAGCGTCACAGCAGGAACATCAGCCGCTGAACTGAGCTGTACGATGCCGGTATCAGTCGTGGTGCCAATGGCGATCGCCCACCCCCGCTGCGTAGCCTGCCGCGCTAAGGCCGGCGGCAGACACAGTACTAGCTCAAAGTCCTCGCCGCCATACAGTGCCCAGTCTAAAGCAGTCTTAGCACCGACGGCAGCGCTTAAATGGGGGGGTAGCGGGATGCGATCACGCTCGATCACCATCCCGACCCGACTGCTATGGCTGATTTGCAGCAGCGCATTCGCCAGCCCGTCACTGCTGTCCATTCCCACAATTGCCTGAGTCTCATGCGTGAGCTGATGAAGCTGATCAACGACGTCGAATCGGGGCACTGGCTGCTGATGCGCCTTGATCCAGTCCGGCGCCGTAGCCGATGACGAGGCTATCTCCCCGAGCAGCACCGCTAATCCAGCCCGGGAGGCTCCGTGCGGGCCGCTGACGACCACGCTCATGCCTGGAACCGCCGTATCTCGCCGAATCGCGCGGCTGGGGCGAACCTGCCCAAAAGCCGTAATCGCCACCGTCCGCTGCTCGGCGCGAGCGAGATCGCCCCCGACGATGGCCCCGCCATGCGCTGATAGACAGTCAAACATACCCTGATACAGCGCTTCCACCCAGGGCCAGGGCGTACTCCCCGGCAAACCCAAGCCCACGGTGATGCCCAAAGGCGTCGCCCCCATAGCCGCTAAGTCAGAGAGATTCGCCGCTGCTGCCCGCCAGCCAACTGTAAAAGGAGGGGTGGTGCGATCGCTAAAGTGCACGGTATCCACCAGCAGATCAGTCGTCACTACGAGCTGATAACCCGGTGTCACCTCAATTAGCGCCGCATCGTCACCCACCGCTTCCGCGCAAAAGGGCCGCAGTCGCTCAATCAGCAACAGTTCACCGATCTCCGCGACTGTGATCGGGCTTTCCTCAGCTAGGCTCAACGAGGTTATCG
>JBARVU010000509.1:0-2492 GCA_049646425.1 Phormidesmis sp.
GCGGGGGGCGTGATTCTGCTGATTCTCAACGTGTGGACGACGCAGGACAACACCATTTACGCCTTTTCGGTAGCGGGGGCGAATATGTTCCGCACCAACAAGCGCCATGCCTTTGTACTGGGCGGCGCGACCTTTGCACTGATTCTTACGCTGTCGGGCATTTACGACCTGCTGCCTACTTACCTGATTTTGCTGGGCACCTTTATTCCGCCGGTTGGGGGAATTATTATGGTCGATTTTTGGCTGCGTCACCGGGGCCGGTTTCCTCGGCTGGCTACCCGGCTACCGGCTTTCAACTGGGCGGGCGTGATTGCTTACGTCGCTGGCTCGGCGGTGGCCTACATCACGAGTAATGCGGGCATTGGCATTGGCCCGGTGAATGGGATTGTTGTCGCCGCCGTGCTGTACGGCATTCTGTACCAGGTAATTCCGCAGCCGATCCATTCTTTTGAGTGATGACGAGCGATCGCCCAGCTGATATTTTGACAGGTGCTCCGCTTACCTGTGTTTGCCCATGATGACTTCTAACCTGCCGCTGACGAGCGAGCCGATTCAATTGGTTCGAGGTCGCTGGGTATTTACCGGAGACGAGGTGCTGGTTGATGGCGGCGTCGCTGTGCAGGGGGAGAGAATTCTGGCGGTAGAAAGCTGGAAGACGCTGAGCGATCGCTATCCCGGCGCGAAGATTCTAGGCTCAACTCAACATGCCATTCTGCCCGGACTGATCAACGCGCACCACCACAGCAACGGGGTGCCGAATTCTCTGCTGGGCATTGAAGATGACTTTTTGGAGCTGTGGCTGTACGCGAAGCATGGAAGGCGATCACAAGACCCTACCATCGCTACGCTGCTCAGTGCCGCCGCTCTGCTCAAAAGCGGTATTACCACTGTGGTCGATGTCTCCAGCATCGGCGAGTCGGCAGAAGCGAGCAGAGTCGATCTACAAAAGCAGCTCAGCGCTTACGAACAGGTGGGCTTGCGAGTCGCCCTAGCGCCCGGTGCCCGGTACGACAGTTTTTTAGTCCACGGCGCAGGTCAAGACGACGCCTTTTTGGGCAGCTTGCCGACAGAACTGCGTCAGCAGGTACAGTCGCTCACCCCGCCTAAGCAGGGATTGACGCCAGCAGACTATTTGGAGATTGTAAGCGACGCGGTGCGCCAGTATCAGTCGCACCCTCATATTGACGTGTGGTTTGGCCCGCCGGGGCCGCAGTGGGTGGGCGATGAGCTGCTGCTGAAAATTACTGAGGCCGCAGAGCGGCTAGATACGGGCGTGCAAACTCACGCTTTAGAATCTTTACCTGAGAAAATGATCGGGCCGCGCTTTCATGGCAAATCTGTGATTGCTCACCTGCATGATTTGGGCGTGCTCAGCCCTCGCTTCTCGCTAGCGCATGGGGTGTGGGCAAGCGAGCAAGATATCGAAATTCTAGCCGAAACCGGCGCTTCTATCAGCCACAATCCCAGCTCTAATCTGCGGCTGCGGGCAGGGGTAGCGCCGCTCACTCAGCTATTGGCGGGTGGCGTGACGATGGGGCTCGGGATGGATAGCACGACGCTGAATGACGATGAGGATATGTTTGCTGAAATGCGACTGGCGGCTCGGTTGCAGCGATCGCCCCACCTTCAAGATGCCGCCCCTAGCTACCGGGAGATCTTCCGAATGGCGACAGCAGGCGGCGCTAACCTGTTAAGAAAAGAAGATTCTTTAGGGAAACTGGCCCCCGGCTATCAGGCGGATATGGTGCTGGTGAAGATAGATCGCATGACCTGGCCCTACGTCGCCCCAGAGGCCAATCCGCTATCGGTGATGATGATGCGGGCTCGTAGTACCGATGTGGATACGGTGCTCGTGAATGGTCGAATTGTGCTGGAAGAGGGGGAGCCAACCGGGTTTGATGTGCGATCGCTCGGTGAAAAAGCCGCCGCCCAGCTAGAGGCCGCCCCAGACAGGGCCGTTTACCGCGACCTGGCCCAGGCCCTCCGCCCTCATCTGGCCCAGTGGTATGCCGACTGGGAAACGCCGGAACTCAGCCCTTTTGCCGCATTCAATTCTCGCCAGTAGCTCAGAGACATACCGTTAGCAGCCTGCGCCTTTCCGCCTGATATCGCTAGCCCGGTTCATCGACGAAGCGAGCTAAAAGATGAATGATTCTATCAGCCCGAGAAAAGAAAAATACTTCCGGCTCAGCGCACATATCGCTCAGATGGATACTGTTCAGTTGCGATCATGCTTGAAAGACAGCGAGTTAGGGTGGGGAACCAATCAAACAATCTTTGTAGGGCAATCCCAGGTATTTGTGAAACGGATTCCCATCACAGATATCGAATACAACCATCTGTTCTCTACTAAGAATCTCTACGACCTGCCAACCTACTTTAACTACGGCTTGGGCTCAGCGGGTCTAGGGGCCTTCCGTGAACTCGTCACCCATCTTAAAACGACACACTGGGTACTGGCGGAAGAAATCGCGACCTTTCCCCTTATGTAC
>JBARVU010000510.1:0-7189 GCA_049646425.1 Phormidesmis sp.
TGCCGATTGAGTCAGTTCCCGATCCGGTCTTTGCCCAAAAAATGGTGGGTGACGGCATTTCAATCGATCCGACCTCCAGCGTTTTAAAGTCTCCTTGCGAGGGTGAAGTGATCCAGCTTCATCCTGCTTATCATGCGGTGACGGTGAGATCAGATGACGGCATCGAGATTTTGATGCATATCGGGTTAGATACCGTAGAGCTGAGAGGAAAGGGGTTTACGCCCCAGGTTCAACTGGGCGATCGCGTCCATACTGGCGACCCGCTGATTGAGTTTGACCTTGACTACATTGCGCTGCATGCCAAAAGCCTGCTCACTCAGGTCGTGGTGACAAATACCGATCGCGTCGCCGAACTGGTCTATCAGTCTGGGCTGGTGCAGTCCGAGCGAGACGTTTTCCTGGAAGTGGTGTTGGGCGAGGAACGTAACTCACCTGAAGCACAGACAGGTGAGCGCGTGACCTCAGAGCCGATTGTGATCGCCAACCCATCCGGGCTACATGCCAGGCCAGCAGCGGTACTCGCCAACCTGGCTAAAAAGTTTCAGGCTAAAGTCTCGCTTTGCCGGGACGACAAGCGCGCCAATGCCAAAAGCGTGATTGCCATCATGAGCTTTCAGGTGGCTAACGGCGACACGATTACGTTAGAAGCCCAAGGCGCAGACGCCAAAACAGCGATTACAGAGCTGACGACGGCAATCCGCGCTGGCTTGGGCGAAGCAGGGTCAGTGGCCGCTTCAGCCCCGGCCAGCATTGCTCAGTCAGACCTGAAAGCGCCGCCGCCCCAGCCCAGATCAACAGATCCTAACCTCATTCTGGGCGTGTCTGCTTCGTCGGGGCTAGCGGTGGGCAGCACTTGCCAGGTACAGGAGAAAACGATCCGTGTCGATGAATTGGGAGAGTCTCCCGAAGTGGAGCGGCGAAAGTTGGAGAAGGCGATCGCTAAAGCCAGCTTAGAGGTGGAATCTATTCGTGCAAACGTCCACGGGCAGGGCAATCCTAGCAAAGCCGCTATCTTCGCAGCGCACCAGGAGATTCTAGACGACCCCGATCTAATGGACACCACGACTAGTGCCATTAACAAAGGGAAAAGTGCTGCCTTTGCTTGGCAGCAAACCTACCTGACGCAGGCCGAAACGTTGGCCAGAGTAGACAATGAGCTGCTCTCTCAGCGGGCGAATGACATTCGAGATGTGGGTCGGCGGGTGCTGCGAATTTTAACCGGAGTAGAACCCAGAACCGTCAAGTATCCTCACAACACGATTTTGCTAGCCGAAGATCTCACCCCTTCTGATATGGCAACGCTAGACCGTGAGCGAGTGGTTGGACTTTGTACTTTAGCCGGGGGGGCTACTTCTCACGTGGCGATTTTGGCCCAGTCGATGGGGATTCCAGCGATCGCTGGCGCAGAACCTCGCGTTCTAGAGTTGATAGATGACACCCCTGCCATTCTCGACGGCACTAAGGGGACGCTGCGCCTCAATGCCCCAGAAGCTGAAATCAGACGTATCCGGCAGCGCATTTCCCAGCAGAAAGAAAAACAAGCGGACGAGCTGAAGCGAGCCTTTGAACCTGCGATCACTCAAGACGGCTATCGAGTAGAGATAGCGGCTAATATCGGCAGTCTGGAAGACGCCCAAGAAGCGGTTGCTCTCGGCGCCGAAGGCATTGGACTATTGCGTACCGAATTTATCTTTATGGAGCGTGCCAAAGCGCCGGGTGAGGATGAACAAACGGGCATTTATCGCAGCATTGCCGAAGTGCTCGGCCCCGACCGGTCGATGATCGTGCGAACGCTGGACGTGGGCGGAGACAAACCCTTACCCTACCTGGCAATGGCCGCTGAGGAGAATCCTTTTTTGGGCGAGCGGGGCATTCGGTTTGGCTTCGATCAGCCTGAGCTACAGCGGACTCAGCTCCGGGCGATTTTGCGCGCTTCTACAGCGGGCCGTCTGCGGGTGATGTTCCCTATGATTGGCCGGATTGAAGAGCTGCGAATGGCCAAGGCCATGCTGGAGGAAGAGCGTAAAAGATTGGACGTACCGCCGGTAGAAGTTGGCATCATGATTGAAGTGCCTTCGGCGGCTATTATGGCGCAACAGTTGGCCAAAGAGGTTGATTTTTTCTCGATTGGCACCAACGATTTGACCCAGTACACGCTGGCGATGGATCGCGGACATCCTAAGCTAGCGCCTTTTGTCGACGGGCTGCACCCAGCGGTGTTACGCCTGATCAGTCAAACAGTTGAAGGGGCTGGGCGCTATGGCAAATGGGTGGGCCTGTGCGGTGGCATTGGCAGCGATCCGCAGGCGGTGCCGATTTTGGTCGGGCTAGGCGTCAAGGAGCTGAGCGTCAGCGTTGCCAGGATTCCAGCCATCAAAGCGCAGGTGCGATCGCTCACCTTGGCGCGCTGTGAAAAGCTAGCAGCCCAAGCACTCGGCTTAGAGACAGCGGCAGAAGTGCGCGATCTGGTATCGCCCTCAGCAGACGAAGGCTAACGCACTCCTAACCCGCCCGATCTTTCAATTCTTCTCTCTTTATTTCTTGCGAGGACATATTCATGACCCGTGCCGTCGTCTCCTCAGAACCCTCAAAGCTAAAGCAGTGGTGGGATCACACATTCGGCCTGCTACAAAAGATGGGAAAGTCTCTGATGCTGCCGGTCTCAGTTCTTCCCGTGGCGGGCATTTTGCTGGGCTTAGGAAGCGCTCGCCTGATTGAGCTGCAAAAGATCGAGCAGGGCGTGCTTACCGGTGCTAAATTTGGCTGGATTCCCGCCTGGCTCGCCGAAATTATGAAGAGTTCAGGAGACGCTATTTTTGCGAATCTCCCGATTATTTTTGCGGTGGCCGTGGCGATTGGCTACACCGCTAATGACGGCGTATCGGCCCTGGCGGCGATTGTCGGCTTCGTTGTTTTCCTGGCAACCCTGGGCATTTCCTCAGTTTTGTTCTTCGATTTAGATCCGGAATCACTGCAGCCGATTATGGGCATTCCATCTCTAGACACGGGGGTATTTGGCGGCCTGATCATCGGCTGTGTGGCTGCATACCTGTTCAATCGATTTTTCCGCATTAAGCTACCTCAGTATCTAGGCTTCTTTGCAGGCAAGCGGTTTGTGCCGATCATTACAGCTTTTGCGGCGATCGCCGTCGGCATCTTAATGAGCTTGATCTGGCCGCTGATCGGTGGGTTTATCAACAGCTTTGCAGAAGCCGCTGCTGAAGGTGGAAATATTCCCATCACAGTGGCTATCTATGGCTTTGTCGAGCGGCTGCTGATCCCATTTGGGCTGCATCACGTCTGGAATGTGCCGTTCTTCTTCCAGATTGGTTCGTTTGTCGATCCGATTACCGGCGACCTGGTGACGGGGGATATTAACCGCTTTTTTGCGGGCGATCCGACCGCCGGGATTATTGGCGGGGCTTACTGGTTCAAGATGTTTGGCCTGCCAGCGGCGGCGATCGCCATCTGGCATACCGCCAAGCCTCAAAACCGCAAGCAGGTTGGCGGTATTATGCTATCGGCTGCGCTCACCTCTTTCCTCACTGGCATTACCGAACCCATCGAGTTCTCTTTCGTCTTCGTTGCGCCCGTTTTGTTCCTGGTTCATGCCGTCCTGGCCGGTTTTGCAGACTTTCTCTTTGTCACGCTAGGCGGACGCATGGGGTTTACCTTCTCGCATGGGTTCATCGACTTTGTGATGTTCTACACGCTGGGTACAAAGGTCTGGCTCATTCTTGCCTTCGGGCCTTTCTTTGCCGCGCTCTACTACTTCAGCTTCCGATTTGTAATCAAGTACTTCAGCCTTGAAACCCCAGGCCGAGAAGAACAAGAAATTACCGGGGATGTCTCATCGGGACTGCCAAAAGATGATGAGGCCATGGCTAAAGAGCTGGTACTCGCCTTCGGAGGACGCAGCAATATTGATAGCTTAGATGCCTGCATTACCCGGCTGCGGATCGGGGTAAAAGATATGGGCAAAGTCAACATTGCTCGACTAAAATCCTTGGGCGCGTCGGGTGTTTTGAAGATTGGTAACAACGCTCAGGCCATCTTCGGGCCACGGTCAGAAAACTTGAAAACCGACATGGCTGAGTATCTGAAGACAGCAGGGCCTGAAGCCGATGAGATTACGGCTGTGACCGCATCCGAATCCATGGACGCTGCGGAGATCCTGCCTAAAGTTGAGGCAGATCCGAATGCGGCTAAAAAAGCGCAGCGCATCGTCGTCGCGCTAGGCGGTATCAGCAACATTCGGTCATTAGATCCGGTTGCCTTGACCCGATTACGGGTAGAAACTGCCAATGCCGACATTGTCGATGAGGTTGCCCTGCAAGCGGCTGGCGTCAAGGCCATCATGCGAGTTCAGCCCCAGATATGGCATCTGGTAGTGGGGTTGAATGGCGAACAGTATGCTCACGAAATCAACAAAAACATTAGAGCGATCACGTAGCCTCTCCTGTGATTTGTCTGACTGAGCCCGATGTAGCCAGCCCAGCTCAAGGCACTAGCTGCAGTCTCAATAACAGCCATCGCAAAAGTCCTGTACTCAAGCATAAGGGCGACGATCTGCACTGGCACGGGTGGGATCATTACGACGGAGATCAGCTAGTCTAGCGCTGCCGCCTTCTGTCTCAAGTGAGTGACAGGTCTTTAAATCAAGTTATTCTCCTGCATTCTTGGAGAGTGGTTTTTTATGGGGTGCCCTCACAGATTCTTCACAACTGATCTCTAGCCTGGATAATGTAATGAACTTACATATCTCTTAGAAAAGCAATGAGGAAAGAACGATGCTAGCAGCGGTAGCTACTGATCCAAACGCTCAGGCAAGCGGCCAGACAGTATATGACGTGATTATTATCGGTGGTGGCCCGGCTGGGCTGAGCGCGGCCATCTACGCGGCCAGGGCCAACCTGAAGACAGTCGTTTTGGACAAGAGCGCGACCGCTGGGGCACTGAGCATGACCCATCGGATGGAGAACTATCCGGGGGTGCCAGAAGTGGTCTCTGGCGAGGAACTGCTAGGACGGTTTCATCAGCAGGCTGAAAGCTTCGGAGCCAAGATTATTCAGACTCAGGTATTCGGGGTGAATTTTGCTAAAGAAGATTTCAAAGAAGTGATTACTGCCGATAAGGTGTATCAGGCCAAGGCGGTGATTATCGCCACGGGTTCGATGGGGCACCAGCCCAGGCTTAAAGGAGAGGCTGAATTTATTGGTAAAGGCGTGAGCTACTGTGTCGTTTGCGATGCTGCCTTTTATCGGAACAAGCCGGTTGCCGTAATTGGCGAGCCGCCAGATGTGTTTGAAGAACTCGCGATTATCGCTAAGTTTGCCAGTAAGATTTATCTATTTTTGAAGGGGAGAGCGCCCTCCGCTGAGCAGAGGGATCGCGTCCGGGCGCTGCCAACGGTCGAAGTTATGGATAACTGGCACTTGGTGGGTATTGTTGGCAGTGATTTTGTCGAAGGGGTAACGGTCAAGAATGCGGCAGGCAGCCAGTCGCTGATTGCGGTAGACGGCGCGTTTGTGTATCTGCATGGCAATATGCCGATTGTAGACTTTTTGGGTCAGCAGATTGAGCTGACGCCGAAGGGCTGTATTAAGATCAACAAAGCAGACATGTCCACCTCAATTGAGGGTGTCTATGCCATTGGCGATGTCGCCTGTAAAGAGATTCGTCAGGTGGTGATTGCGGCGGCAGAAGGCTGCACGGCAGCCCTGTCGGTCGATCAGTATATTAACCAGCGGCACAAGCTGCGATCGCAGTGGTCTTAAAGTCACAATTCTGACGATTCTTGCCAGTGCCTGCCTCATTCTCCATTTTTTAATCGTATAAACAAGTGATGACTCAATCGATGCCAGCTTCTGTAATTCGGACGGCTGAAGCCCTGCTGCAAGCCTATCAGAACGGCCAGCGCGACTTTGCGAATATCAGCTTAACGTCGGCGAGGTTGCAACAAGCTGACTACGATCCTGACAAAACTCACTTTCCGGCAGGGTTTGACCCACAGGCTGCGAACATGAATGCGGATAGGTGAGCGGCGATCGCGCTTCCATATCCACTCAACAATACCGCTAACACAACAGGTTGAAGAAAGGGTGAGCACTGTAGATGACGCTGTCAACGGCTGCAACTACTTTTTAGCTTATATCAATGGTTTGAAGAACTTATGAGGAAGTCTTTCCTTTCTTTTTGCCCTTCAGAACGAACGATTTTATCTGTTGTTTCTAGGAAGCAACTGTGCCATAATATAGGTGCACCAAAGGAACGTATCTATTAATAGATGCGTACATCCAACCAATAAAATATCTTTCAGTGAGACTCGCTTCACAACCCTGCTTACTGAAAGGAGGAGGTCTCATGAGGACTACATTCACCCAAAAGCTTGCGCAACGCATTCAGACAGGGGCTTTTGCACTAATTGTAATCGCCACGCCTGCGCTGGCAGAACCGCCGATGCAGCTCCCGACACCTACTCAGCAAGCCAATGTCCAACGGTTGGTATTGACCAATAGGTGCATGGCCTGTGACCTGACAGGCGCAGATCTTACCGAGACCCATCTAATTGGGGCTGACCTGCGGAATGCAAACTTGCAGTGGGCTGACCTCACGGATGCCAACCTCGAAGGCGCGGATCTTGAAGGCGCAGACCTCACGGGGGCCAACCTCACCGGCGCTTACTTGACCGATGCGTATCTGGCGAATACTCAGCTCGTTGGGGTGAACTTCACCAACGCCCATCTCTACAATGTAGATTTGACTGGCGCCACGATGGCAGACATCAACCTCGCTGGGGCTGAGGTGTTCAATACGCCCATCAGTGTGGGCGGAGAAGAGGCCCTTGAAGGTGAATTGCAGCCGCTAGAGCCGATTCCCTTGGATCAGACAGGTCCCCTGTTTGAACAGTGAGCCTCTACCGGGTGTTCGTTCAATCTGACCAGCCGAGAATGGTTTTGATATGGGTTGCAATCGTGTTTGGAGAAAATGGCTTGGTCACGATGCCTGCAACCCCCAGATCTCTGAGCGCTTCCTGTTCAGAGGTGCGGGCCTGAGCGGTGAGAAAAATAACCGGGATGTCTTGAGTTTCGGCCTGTGCCTGCAACAGCTTGAGGACGGCCTTGCCATCTAGCCTGGGCATCATTACATCCAGCAGGATGGCGTCGGGCTGTTCGGCGGTGGCGATCGC
>JBARVU010000511.1:0-1982 GCA_049646425.1 Phormidesmis sp.
AAGCTATCGGTCAGCTGTGTGCAGGGCTGTGTGTTCCTCGATGTCCTGAGTTGGGACAACTTCAATGAATCGACTCATCTGCAAGACCAGGTAGAGTCCTATCGACGGCGCTTTGGCCGCTATCCGGTCTCGGTTCATGCTGACCAGATTTACCGCACGCGGGACAACCGTCGTTGGTGTCAGGCACGGGGCATTCGCTTGAGTGGCCCACCGCTGGGCAGACCCCAGCAAGACCCCACCGTCCAAGCTGAACTCAAACAACAGGCCCGAGCGGACGAAGCGGTGCGGGTCGCGGTGGAAGGCAAGTTTGGCCAAGCCAAGCGCCGCTTCTCTCTGGCCAGAGTGATGCCGAAACTGGCTGAGACTGCCCAGTGCGCGATTGCCATCACCTTTCTTGTGCTCAACCTGGAGCGCTGGCTCCGCCAGCTCTTAGCCTTGCTTTTTGGGCTATTTACCAGGGGGCGAAGTGTCTTAAAGTATCTGATAGAGCCCTATGAGGCGCTCCAAACAACCATGAGTGCATTTATCACCTTCAGAGGGTTCCCAGACTATTCCTACCCGTGCAACATGGAAGTTAGCGTTAGCGATCGCGAATTGCTACACCCACAAAAGCTGACTTTTTCAGCAAGCCCTAAATAGCTTCCAGGTTAACCGGCCCAAAGTGACCCTTGTGAATATCTAGTAACCAATCTACGCTTCCCCCTTTACCCGCCAGGTCAAACCCTTGATAAATGGAGCCAGTGATCAGAGTCAAAATAATTGGAATAATTACAATCGGAGCGACGAAAGCGTGAAGCTGTTTGAGTTTTTGTAGCTGCCGCTTCGCTGTCTGTATAGTTGCCATGAGTAAAGCCTTTTACGTCTTGTCGATGCAGAGCAGATTCAAGCCTATCGGCTGTGCATATTTCTATGACTTCGGGCTCTTCCGAGCTTTTGGTGAAGCCAAGGAAAATAGCAGGAAACTATTGAAGCTGCTAGCTATCGGACACTTTGCCAATGGAACTGCTTCAATGCCTGCTCCCCAGCCTACATCTGCTTCATCTTGATAGTTACGACCTGGTGCCCAGCAGTCATCAATTGACCCTCCACCTAACGTCTACCCAAACACAAGCGGCTTGCCCGATATGTGGCCAGCCGAGCGATCGCATCCACAGTCGCTACAGCCGCACATTAGCTGATCTGCCCTGTATTGCCTTCAGCCTGACGCTGCTCGTTCAGGTCTGTAAGTTCTTTTGCGCCAATCCAGCCTGCCCTCGTCGCATCTTTACCGAACGATTTCCCGAAGTTGCCGCGCCATGGGCAAGAAAAACACAGCGACTGGTCGAGCGCCTACAGGCGATCGCCCTTGCCTTAGGAGGACAAGCAGGTGCCCGCTTGTGTGTTCAATTTGGCTTGCGTTGCTGCGGCAGCACGCTCCTTAATCTGCTCTCACGCTTACCGTTGCCGCCGATGAAAACGCCTCGTATCTTGGGTGTCGACGACTTTGCCTTTCGCAAAGGCCAGCACTACGGCACGATCTTGGTTGACCTGGAAACCCATCGACCGATTGCCTTGCTGCCCGACCGTACGGCTGAGACCCTAGCAGCCTAGCTAAAGGCCCATCCTGGTGTCGAAATCCTATCGCGCGACCGCTCCAAAGCTTACCGACGGGGAATGACAGCAGGCGCACCCGAGGCCATTCAAGTGGCAGATCGCTTTCACTTACTGAAAAACCTGGAAGAAACGCTCGAAAAAGCCTTCCAAGGGAAGTCGAAAGCCATCAAATCGGTCGAGACCACCCAGCTTCAGGCGGCTGGCATCGACTTACCTGAGCTACCCGAGCCGAAAACCTCACGTCAACAGCGACGCGAGGAAAAACGCGCCCAGCGTCTAGAAAACTACCATCAAGTTCATGCCCTGAGAGCACAAGGGTACAAAATCGAAGATATTGCTCATCATCTGGGCATGGGTAAGCGCACTGTCTACACCTACCTTTCTCATGA
>JBARVU010000512.1:0-10871 GCA_049646425.1 Phormidesmis sp.
CAGTCTTCGAGCAGTTCGTCTAGTAGGTCATCGACGCGGTTCGGTTCTTTTTTCTTACGAGCCATGGGGCGGTCTCCTGGATTGATAGGATTCTAGACCGCTTACACAAAATTCAATACAGTCTCAAAACACGTCAGCGTCAGCGGTCGCTCGCCCTCAGCGAAGTCATGACGATTTTGATAGGCTTTCACCAAAGCCACTATCGAACCTTCAAACACTACTATCTGCATCATGTCTGTAAGTACTGGAATCAGGCATTTCCAAAGCTTGTGAGCTACACCCGCTTGGTCGATTGGACACCCTCATCTCTGCTACCCCTCTGCTGCTACCTGAAGTACTGTTTCGGAGAGTGCACGGGCATTAGCTTCGTCGATGCGACTTGCCTGAAAGTCTGTCATAACCGCCGCATCTCTCAGCACAAAGTGTTCAAAGACATGGCCGCTCGCGGCAAAACGTCGGTTGATTGGTTCTATGGCTTCAAACTGCATCTGGTAGTGAGCGAGTGCGGCGACCTGCTTGATATCACCATTACACCGGGCAATACTGATGATCGCAAGCCGGTCATGGACTTGCTCAGCGGCTTGTGGGGCAAAGTATTTGCCGACCGAGGCTATGTCAGCGCGAAGCTCGCCAAGCAGTTGCTCGAAACCTTTGATATTGAGTTCTTTGCCAAACCTCGGCGCAATATGGAGAACCATCTGATGCGCTTAAGCGACAAGCTACTGTCTCGCAAGCGCTCTATCGTTGAGACGGTGATTGACCAGCTCAAGAATATCTCGCAGATTGAGCATTCACGGCACCGTAGCCCAACCAACTGCTTTGTCAACATTATCTGCGGTCTAATTGCCTATTGCCACCAGCCGAAAAAGCCCGGACTTCATTTAGAATGGGCTTTGCCAGGTGCGGCTTAACCCGAACTGAGGTTAGAAGAGATAAATTTGTCAGGAAAGTATCAAAGGGTATCGGCTGGAGGAGAGCCGTTTGGGATAGAGCTGGCGCTGGTCAGTGAGGAGGTGACGGCGGCCTATGAGAGGGCGATCGCGGCAGGGGCGATCGCCCTCTCCTCCCCCAAAGAAAAGCCCTGGGGCCAAATGGTTGCCTACGTGCGAGCGACTGAAGGCACCTTGATCGAGATATGCAGCCCCATTGCCTGATCGGTTTAGAAGATACGACTGTCTGGGCTAGTGAACGCCGGTAGCGCTCTCATGGAACTGGCGTAGATGTGCCCCTAAAGAGTTGTAGTCCCAGTCGTTGGTTAAGTCTCTAAAGGAAGCATGCACATGGTTGGAACCTACTTCGCTGACAACGCCGAAAGTGTTGGACTGTAGCAGCTCGATTAGATAGCGATCGCTCTGAACGCGAAGATAGAGATCGGCTTGCTCATCGTCCATATCGCCAAACCACCAAACGCGAGCGTCAGCTAAGTTCGCTTTGAAGGCGTCTACGTCGATATGCTGGTTTGCCTGCAGCTGCAAAAACTCTAAAGCAAATTCAAACATCAGCGCCTGCTGTAGAGGGCTGAGCTCAGCCACAGCAATACCCGCTTGCTCTCCTTCTAAATAGCTAGCGGCATCTAATGGCACATCCGCTCCCCCCGCTAAGACAACATCGGGAAGTGCTGACCAGGTTCCCGGCTGACGGGTCTGTTCATCCAAAGACTGTAAGAAGGAACGGGCTAACCAAGCCTCACGATGCAATAGTTGCTGCCCTTCTTCCTGCTGCCAGCGCGGATAGCGGGTGGTTTCGCCTTCTTCTACAGCTGGCGCAGCTGAAACGATCATGGGGCTGGAGCCAAAAAACATGGGCGCGGTACCGACTGTAGGCTGTTCACCTTCGCCCCCAAAGGTAAGATTGAAGCTGAGGTGATGGCCTTCAAATCGCAGCCCCCAAGGATTCATAGAAGCAGGTTCCCCAAAGAACGCGATGTAGTATTCAGGGGCGCTGCGTCTTAGCGGTGGGGTCCATTCGGCTACGAGCGGGCTACCCACGGTCGGATATTGCTCAGGATCGGCGCGGTGGGCATTTTCGGTCTCTTCGACCAGCCATTCGCGGTTCATGGTTTGGATCGCTCTCGAATAGCCCGCGCCGCTGAAACTTTTCATCAACAGGTTGTTTAGCGCTATTTTCTGATCTGGATTGAGCGCTGACATCCGTAATCCAACATAGTCATCATTGCAGCGGGCGAGGACGTAGCAAAAGGCGCGGGTACGAAAGGGATCCTCAAAAGGTAGAACAACTGCGGCGCGCTGAGTTTCATTAAGTAAAGCTAAAAAAGCTTGGGTGGCTTCAGTCAGTTCTTGATAGCGCACATCTTGAATCGACTGAGTTAGCGCAGGTTGGACGGCAGTCTCAAAAGCTTGTTGAACATCCGGATAAGTATGCGTTTCGCCGGTCTGCTGAGAAGACTGGGCCGCTTCATTCGTAGAGGTTGACGGATGAGTGTAGCCGGGCGTACAAAAGGCAATTATTAGTCCAAGAACAGCAAGTGACTTTGAGACAAGAGAATGTTGCATTTTTGGAGTATTATTTCAATTAGCCAAATTAGCTTACTGCCAACTACTCAGTTTTTGTGAGTATATTTGTAAAGCAGTAGAGCTGATTCAGTTCGAGACAGCGATCAAGCAGGAACATTTTTAATGCGATCTTATTGGCATAAAAACAGTCGTTTGGCGGCGCGAGTAAAGGCGACGTAATACAGCTGATTGCGTTCGGTGACTTTGCGATTCAGCATCAGATTCGGCACATCTACAAAGACATCTTGAAAGGTGGAGCCCTGGCTTTTGTGTACAGTTAGGCTGTAGGCGTAGCTGACATCGTGAAAGAGCTGTTTGAAATCCCAAAAGGACATCCACTGTTTTTTCTCTGCGTAGTCTGAAAGAAGACCTTTCAGCCGCTGTTGTTCATCCTCATGGAGGACTTTGAGCTTACGCTCCTGGTGTTCTTCTGTCTCTATTTCTAGCTCCCACACTAGCCAGCCTTCAAAGCGAGTCAGATAGGCTTCTAGCACCGTGCACTCTTCAGAAGTTTGCAGCAAAATGCTGTCTCTGCCCAGGCAAACATTCTTGGCAACGAGTCTTTCCCCCGCGACAAATCGAGCGGCTTTGTCACCATAGATAGCCGCCCGGATTTTGTTGTTGAGATAGTTGACTCGGGCGTTGGTGTAGGCGAGGACGCGCACCTGATCGGGGTCTTTTTCGTAGGCAGCGCTGGTAAAGGCGCGCAGCATGAGCTTTTCCCAGTGTGGGAGCGGCAGGGTGAAGATGCCTTCGGTGTTGGCGGGGTTGCGATCGCTCTGCGGACTGGGCATCGTCGGCCTGTCCAAGTGCGTCCGCACGTCTTCTGCGAGTAGACCAATCGCCCCGCCATAGCGAATCACTTCAGTCAGGTCGCTGCGGTGAAAAATCCGCTCAAAGCAAGGGGCTTCCTCCTCGCCGACCGGCGGCAGTTGAGCTGAATCGCCGACAAACAAAAGCTTAGTGCCCTGAGTCAGTTTAGAAACCGAATTGATCAGCAGATCCCACATTTCCTGGTTGATAATAGAGCATTCGTCTACGACGACCAGATCGTACTCAGTGGTCAGATTTTTACGATCTCTGTCCGGTTCAAACTTTTGACCGCCGGTCTCTTTATCGATTACCGGCCGCAGCCCGAGCAGCTTGCAGCAGGTCATGCAGTCAACCTCACAGCCCCAGCGATAGGCCATTGCCTGCAATACCTTGGTGGCTTTGTTGCTGAGCGCGGTCAGGGCGATCGCTCTACTGTCGCGCTGCTGCTGAAGTCGGGCAATCAGGGCTTGCAGCAGCGTGGTTTTGCCAGTGCCTGCATAGCCTGTCAGCAAATAGATTTTTTCGTCGCTGCGCACGAAGTCTTCCAAGGCTTGCAGCGCCTCCCATTGCTGCTGACTGAGATCGATCCCGGGCAGGACTTGAGGAATGCCCGCAGCAGCATCGGCGTCGGTGGTTGGCGAGATCTGAGGCATGGGTGATCGGTTGACTTATGGCTCATTGTAGCTGCGTTATTGTGCCCGCGAGTTTTCAGGAGTCGTTAACATTATTCAACGGGCAACCGTTAACTTAGAAAAGACTTTAGCCGTTTATAGACTGAGAATATTTATGACTTACGTACCTTTGGCCGCACGTATTTTTCTGGCGCTGGTTTTTTTGAATGCAGGGATAGGGCATCTGATGAATTTTTCTGGATTTGTCCCAACGATTGCCAGCAAAGGGTTGCCAATACCGCAGGTTTTAGCGGTCGGGGCGATCGCGTTCTTACTGCTGGGATCAATATCGCTGATTTTAGGCTACAAGGCTAGGATCGGAGCTTTGCTAATTATCCTGTTCCTCATCCCTACGACCTTATTGTTTCATCCCATTCCCTCAGATCTGTCCAGCTTTTTAAAGAATCTGGCGCTGATTGGCGGGCTGATGATGGTCATCGCCTATGGCCCTGGGCTGATCAGCGTCGATGGCGGTAAAAGATAGTTGACTTTGCACGGGGTAGCATGATGCGTGAGCAGTGTATGTGCGGTAGTCAGCGGCAGTATGCTAACTGCTGCGGCCCTTATTTGGCGGGTGAGGCCACAGCTCCGACGGCTGAGGCTCTGATGCGATCGCGCTACAGTGCGTTTTGCCAAGGCAACCTTGACTATCTCATAAAGACTCATGTTCGGGCGACCTCGGCAGCTGACGAGCGCGTCGACCTAGCCA
Source organism: Phormidesmis sp. (assembly GCA_049646425.1). Lineage (GTDB taxonomy): Bacteria > Cyanobacteriota > Cyanobacteriia > Phormidesmidales > Phormidesmidaceae > Phormidesmis. The sequence continues at coordinate 4,707 of JBARVU010000512.1, forward strand.
AAACGATCAAGGGCACCCGCTGGGTCAACCTGCTCGTCGTCAAGACGCAAAAAGGTAAAGCAAACGATAGAACCGGGATAGTAGAGTTCGTCGCGGCCTATCGACCGGTGAGCGCCCTGCTGAGCGTAGCCCCCGCTGAAAAGCTAGCCCAGCTCCATGAAAAATCACGATTCAAACGGGTGAATGGCAGCTGGCGCTATATCGGGGGCGATATTCTACCGCCGTATCAGCCCCGCCCCACTCAGCCCTGCTGGTGCGGCAGCCATAAACCGTCTAAGCACTGTCACGCCCAGGTGCGCTAGATACCCATACCGCTGAGCGTCGTCAGCAGCCGCCCGAGCGCAGTCGTGACTTGAGGATGCTCGGCTTCGAACTGTTCGATTAGCGTTGGTAGCTTTTGGACCGCAGCATCTTTGTGTTCAGGGCTGTCGGGATTTTGCAGCTGCTTTTCAACGTCGTTTATCAACGCCAGCAGCGTTGCTTTTGTTTCGGTATCGGGGGTTTGGAGCTTACCGATTTCGGTATGGAGCGCTTCCAGGGACTGATTGATTTCTGCTTCACTCATGGCGTATGCGGCTTATTTACGGGATAACGTACCTATCCTCCCTATTGTAAGACTCGATCGCAAAGCCCCTCACCGCACTTATCGTTATCCGTAGAAGTAACGAAATCTGGTTAAATTCAATACAAAATCGTGTCAGGGCCTCTTGATACTGTGATGTGTAGAGAGGCGTTTTGAACTAAATTTGACTTACTAACGAGCTATAGCTCGTCGTAGCTCGATGGCGAAGCTCAGTAGCGATCCGTTAGTTTCGGCCTTTGCTCTAGCGCAATGTCTTTAATAAACACCTTGTATCGCTTTATGCTGGAACTGGAATTTCGTTTGGCTCAAAAGTCTATGGCAATTTCTAGCCAGTACCCGGTGATGATCATTGGGGGGGCAGAAGATAAAGTCAATGGATGCGATATCCTATCGGCTTTTTTTAAAAGCGCTGGCGGGGAAGACGCGACTATCGGCATTATTCCTTCGGCGTCGCGAGAGCCGACAATTGTGGGCGATCGCTACTACCAAATTTTCCAGGAAATGGGCGCCAAACAGGTTCAGATATTGGACATTCGCTATCGCGAAGAGTGTGAGGAAGACCGCTGGCTAGACGTGCTCAAAGATTGCAGCGGCATTTTTATCACGGGGGGCGATCAGCTCAGACTGCGCGATTTAATCGCTGATACGGTTTTAATCGATACGATTAAAGAGAAGGTTAAGGCCGGTGAGATGGTACTCGCAGGAACCAGTGCCGGGGCTGCGATTATGGGCGAAAAGATGATCGCAGGCGGCAGCAGCGGCGAATCGCCAAATCCGGCCCTGGTCGACTTGACCGACGGGCTGGGAATTGTTCCTGAACTCCTGATCGATCAGCATTTTCACAATCGCAATCGGATGGCGCGGCTACTGAGTGCGATCGCTGCTCATTCAGATAAACTCGGCGTTGGTATCGACGAAGATACCTGCATCGCCATGACGGGCAAAGGCACGTTTCAGGTGTTGGGCAAAGGCACTATCACGATTATCGATCCCGGTAGCCTAACCCACACCAGGGCCGCTGCTGCCGATGAAGCCGCTCCGCTCAGTCTGCATAACCTTAAGGTACATGTGCTAAATCAGGGTGACCAGTATGATTACAAGAACCGCGCCATTCTCTAGTTCGAGGCGATTGGCAAACGGGGATTAGACCCCAGAAGGCAAAGGAATTACGGATTAATAGGTCTTAGGAACTGACAGTCACAAAGCCGGTACCTAGACAGCCTCAAAAAGCCAAAGATGCCAGATACGGACATTTGCGGCATCAGTATTGCTAAACATTGGTTGGTGCCGCTATCCCTGGCACAGCCCCATATTTCCTCAGAACGATAGTCCCAAGCAGCAATTTAAAACGCGCTTTAGAAAACACTAAAGTTGTACTTAAGGTCATTGGTAGCAGACTAACCGTCTTCGAAAACTTATGAAAATCCTCAAAACCCAAACGCTTCGCGGCCCGAACTACTGGAGCATTAGCTATACCAAACTCATTGTCGTCAGACTGGACTTAGAAGATCTAGCTGATCGCCCCTCAAATGTGATCCCGGGCTTTTACGATGGCATGGTGATTGCGATGCCTAGCTTGGTGGAGCATTTTTGCTCACCGGGCTGTCGGGGCGGCTTTTTAAGCCGGGTGCAAGAAGGCACGATGATGGGCCATATCGTTGAGCATATTGCCCTAGAATTGCAAACCTTGGCAGGCATGCATGTCGGCTTTGGTCGCACCCGTGAAACTGCAACTCCAGGCATCTATCAAGTTGTTTTTGAATACGAGCACGAAGAGGCCGGACGCTACGCCGCTAGAGCCGCAGTGCGACTGTGTCAAAGCATCATTGAAACCGGCAGCTATCCCAATACAGAGCTGCAAAAAGATCTTGAAGATCTCAGAGAACTGAGCGCAGCCGCATCTTTGGGGCCGACGACAGAAGCCCTGGTGCACGAGGCGGAAGCTCGCAAAATCCCCTGGTTTGAGCTGGACGTACGCGGGATCTTGCAGTTTGGCTATGGTAAGTACCAAAAGCGGGCTCAGGCTTCGCTGACGGCCCACAGCAACATTTTGGGGGTTGAGCTTGCCTGTGACAAAGAAAGCACTAAGCAGATGCTCGGGAATGCAGGCATTCCGGTACCGAAGGGCACTGTCGTCTATTCGCTGCGAGAGCTAGAAGACGCGCTCGACTACCTGGGCGGCTATCCGATTGTGATCAAGCCTCTAGATGGTAATCACGGTCGCGGTATCACGCTAGAAATTCAGACTTGGGAAGACGCTGAAGCTGCTTACGACAAGGCTCGCGATGTTTCTGACGGGGTGATTGTTGAGCACTACTATCGAGGCCGGGATCACCGCATCTTAGTCGTCAATAACAAGGTGATAGCAGTCGCGGAAAGGGTTCCTGCCCACGTCGTTGGCAACGGCAAAAACACGGTTGAAGCGCTCGTCGAGATAGAAAACCGCAATCCGCGTCGGGGTGAAGGCCATGACAATATCTTGACTCAAATTCACTTAGATCGCACAACGGACAAACTATTGGCCGCTCAGGGCTACGACCTTGACACCGTTTTAGAGTCTGGCCAAATTTGCTACCTCAAAGAGACGGCGAATCTGAGCACTGGGGGCGTTGCGATTGATCGCACTGACGAAATTCATCCTGAGACCGTTTGGATTGCTGAGCGAGCTTCTCGCCTGATCGGGCTAGATGTGGCGGGTATCGACGTGGTCACTGAGGATATTTCTCAGCCGATGCGGGTGGTTAATAGTGTGATCGTCGAGGTCAATGCTGCCCCTGGTTTGCGGATGCACGTGTCTCCCAGTCAGGGGGTAGCGCGCAATGTGGCAGGCCCGATTTTGGAGATGCTGCTGCCACCGGGAGAACCCACTCGGATCCCAATCGTGGCGATTACAGGGACTAACGGCAAAACCACAACCACCCGGCTGACCGCTCATATTTTCCGTCAGGTGTATGACACGGTGGGCTTTACTACAACAGACGGTATTTATCTAGGCGATTATCTGTTGGAAAAAGGAGATACGACCGGGCCGCAAAGCGCGCGGATGATCCTGCAAGATCCGACTGTTGAGATAGCCGTGTTGGAGACGGCCCGAGGCGGCTTGCTGCGCTCAGGACTGGCCTTTGACCGATGCGATGTGGGCGTTGTGCTCAATGTCGCCGCCGATCATTTGGGACTCGGTGATATCGATACGATTGACGAGCTAGCTAAGCTCAAAGCCGTGGTGGCGGAGGCGGTTCATGCGAATGGCTACGTGGTGCTCAATGCGGATGATGAGCGAGTGGCGGCAATGGCCGATCACGTCAAGGGTAAGGTGGCTTATTTCTCGATGGATGCGGATAACCCACTGGTGCGATCACATGTCCAAAACGGCGGTGTCGCAGCGGTTTACGAAGAAGGCCACATTTCCATCTTGCAGCAGGACTGGCTATTGCGCATTGAGAAAGCTGAGCGCGTGCCGGTAACCATGGGTGGCAAGGCCCCCTTCATGATCGCAAATGCGCTAGCAGCCAGCTTGATAGGCTTTGTGCAGGGCGTGAAAATAGAAGAGATTCGGGCGGGGCTACGAAGTTTCCAGGTATCAGCACAGAAAATTCCGGGTCGGATGAACCTGTTCAACCTGGGCCGCTACCATGCGCTGGTTGACTACGCCCACAATCCGGCCGGATATGCGGCGGTCGGCAGCTTCGTGAAAAATTGGCCCGGCACTGCCATCGGCGTGATTGGGGCGCCGGGCGATCGCCGCGATCAAGATTTTATCGAGCTCGGTGAGCTGGCAGCTAAGATCTTCGATCAGGTGATCGTGAAAGAAGATGAAGACACCCGAGGGCGCGATCCTGGCGAAGTCGCAGACCTGATTGCTCAGGGCATCGCGCAGGCCCCTGAGGGCGCTCTGGCAGAGCCGCACCAAACGATGTTGAACGAAACAGCAGCCATTGAGTGGGCCTTAGACAATGCGCCGGATGACGGCCTGGTGGTGATTTTGCCGGAGAGCGTCAGCCGCGCGATCGCCCTGATTGAAGCCCGTAACCCTGTTTCTGAAGGCGTTAAACTAGAAGAAGATCTGATCGTCTCTAGCCCGAAAGGAACTGCCTACGCTGGCAAGTCACTCTCGGCAATGACGGCGACGGTTGCGGCAGGCGTCGAAGCTTTAAACGGGGCCTCTGCCCCGGGTTCGTAGGGAGCCAGATGATTGGCAGCCACCCGTCGTAAGGCTGGGCCTGAGAACAAGCAAGATTGAGCCGTAGAATAGAGGGTTGCTGAATCTCCCATTCAGCGATCTGGGAACTGTAGGAGATTTTTGAAATGGTTATCAACGCATCTCGTCCCAGCGCTGAGGCCAATGCTTCAGTTCACACTGATTACGAAGAGAAAACGCAGGCGATCGCCCGTCAGCTCTTGGCCGACAGTCAGGGTAAGCAATCCATTTTCGCCAAAGTACGCGATCAGCTGCGGTGGGACGACAAGCTGCTGGGCTGGACGATGGACAACCCCGGCCTGCGGGTGCAGATGTTTCGCCTGATCGACTGTTTGCCTGCCCTGAGATCAAAGCCCGAAATTGCCCGTCACCTGCAAGAGTATTTAGGTGACGACAGCGTTGAAGTGCCTCAGGCGCTGAAAAGTCTGCTGAACTTTGCCGATCCCGCTTCAATGCCCGCCGGTGTAGCGGCGACGACGCTCTCTGGCGCGGTTGAGACGCTGGCCCGTAAGTATGTAGCCGGTGAGAACATCAAGCAGGCGCTGAAAAGTATTGAGCGCATTCGCAAGCAGTCCATGACCTTTACGATGGATCTGCTGGGCGAGGCGGTGGTGACCGAAACCGAAGCGCAGGCGTATCTCGATCAGTATCTGGAATTGATGGAACGGCTGACAACAGCCGCCAAGAGCTGGTCAACTGTGCCTCAGGTTGACATGGCGGACGGTGAGGCGCTGCCCAAGGTGCAGGTGACGATGAAGCTGACGGCATTTTACTCGCAGTTTGACCCGCTCGACGTAGAAGGATCGCGAGAGAAGGTGAGCGATCGCATTCGCACCCTCCTGCGCCGGGCCCAAGAACTCGGGGCGGCAGTTCACTTCGACATGGAGCAGTATCGCTACAAGGATGCGACCCTGGAGACCCTGAAGCTACTGCTGATGGAAGATGAGTTTAGAGGCCGCAGCGATCTGGGCGTTACCCTACAGGCTTACCTGCGCGATAGCTATGAAGATCTCAAAGGTCTGATCGAGTGGGCCAAGGAGCGCGGCAATCCCATCACTGTTCGCCTGGTCAAAGGCGCCTACTGGGATCAGGAGACTATTACTGCGAGGCAAAATCACTGGCCAACCCCGGTTTACGATCACAAGTCTTCAACCGACGCCAATTTTGAGCGGATGACCGAGCTGCTGCTGGAGAATCACACTGTGCTGTATGCGGCGATTGGCAGTCACAATATGCGATCGCAGGCACATGCGTTGGCGATCGCCGAAACCTTGAACATCCCCTCTCGCCACATCGAGTTCCAGGTGCTGTACGGTATGGCTGATACCATTGCCACCGCTCTAGTCAAGCAAGGCCATCGGGTGCGGGTGTATTGCCCTTACGG
>JBARVU010000513.1:0-10833 GCA_049646425.1 Phormidesmis sp.
TGCTCCCACAGCGAGGCGCTTTGGCGCTGTTGGAGGGTAGTAGTCATATTATTCCGGTAGTTAGGTACGTATACGGTTAAGGCGGTGGCTTCAAAAAGAAAGCCTTGTCTCAACCGATGTCACTACTATACCGAATGTAACGGAGTATTACAAGCCTCTAATGTTCATAGTGCTGGATATCCCTCCTAAGGTGTAGCTTTCGCAGAGACGCTGTCTTGCTAGCGCATTGCGCTCATCGTACTTTTCCAGGACAGTTCTTTGCGTAGTACCTGAAGCGCTCGCTGGTCGGCATCTGAGAATAGCTCTGTAGCAATCAGCTCATCGAGTACTTGCTGAGTGAGCTGAGCTGCAAAACCTCCACCTGCCCGTAGGAGATGACCATAGTAGGTAAACTGTGGCTTACCCTCAGCGGACCGGTGGAAATTGTGAATCTCGGGCGTCTCCATCCGACAGACAGGCGTATTGGCCGGCACGATCAAGCGGGGAATGCCGTGCAGACCATAGCTATGAGGTTTCCCAGCCTTCAGGCTGCCGACTAAAACCACATTGAGCAATATACAGGTGTCTTGAATCAGGTCAGGTGTAAATACCGGATCAGGAGCGCTGGTCAGACGAGGACCACTGTTCAAAAAAGAAGAGTTGAATAGCTGTGAGTCGTAAACGATGCCAACGGCCCAGTGGCGGTGGCTGTCAAATTTTACGAACTGGCCGAACCCATAGTCTTCTATGCCGGGCGGGTTTTCGACATCATTGTGGGTGTCGAGCTGCACCACGTAGTCACAGTGAGAGTTAGACTTGACCACTTTGCCTAAGCAGGTGGGAGAGTCAGAGTTAGAGGAGTAAACCATAGCTAGCTAACGCGCTGTGGCTCAAGGATATCTCAATTGAAGGTACAGGTGTATTAATACTGGACTTAGAAGCGAAGAAAAGCAGCTATGCAGGGCAGCAGCAGCCCTCGCTCTACGAAAAGCGGGCAAAGCGCAAAAACACTTTACCCGTTCAGATAGGTCTATTTGGCGGAAGCCGCTTAGCTGCTTCCGCCTACCTTTGAACTTCTAGGAAGACATGGCCTGAATGATGTAGTCGAAATAGGGTTTAGCTTCAGCGGCATCTTCTTCGCTCATCAGCGGCAAAGAGGCATCCTTCAGGCAGCGAATCGCTTCTACCATGCCAGGAACAGGGACATCGAGCGCGTTGTACATTTCGCGAACACCAATCAGACCGATGTTTTCAATCGGGTCTTTGTCACCAGCTAGCACGCTGTAGGTAATCAGGCGCAGATACCAGCCATAGTCCCGTAGGCAAAGGGCTCTTTGCTTTTGACCGTAGGCATTGCCACCTTTGGCGATAAAGTCAGGGCGGATTTTCCAGAGGGCTCGGCTGGCCTGATCGACAATCTTTTTCTCGTTATCCGCTAGGGTTTGAGCAATCTGCATGCGCTGATTGCCGGTCTTTAGAAAGTTCTCGATACCCTTGAGTTCGCCGCTAGTGGGGTAGCGCAACTCATCATCTGCATTAAGGATTACTTGGCTGACAACAGACATAGTTTTTTAATTGCGGTAACTCTATTGATATTTCACAGTTTAGCGACTTCAGGGGCGACAAGGAAAGCAGTTGACCTTAGTTTCTTAATAATTTACCCAGTAAAAATAAAGCGACACACCGCTAACCCGAGCCTGAGAAAGAGCTCAAGAAATATTAAGAGAGCCAATTTTCCTGCTCTCAAATGGCAATACCACCGAAATACTGACCTCACCCGGCAGCGAAGATTTGTCCCGGCGAGAAAACGTCAGTGGATAAATACGCCATACTGAAAGGCTGAATCGATAAACAACCATGCCATCTTCAACCCCTTCGCCTCAACAAGATCCGCTAGACGCTGCTGCTGGAGGTGTGGAGACAATGTCCGAAAACCAGCCGAAAAAGGGAGCAGAGACTACCTGGCCGACTGAACCGCCAGTTCCTCAGTGGAAGCAGGGAGAAACGCTGAAGGTCACCATCACCGATTTGAGCAATGGGGGGGATGGGGTCGGGCGTTGGCAAGATCGCGTTGTCTTCGTGCCGAATACGGTGCCGGGAGATGTGATGCGGGTGAAAATGACTAAGGTCAAGGCAACCCATGGCTTTGGCATCCCGGCTGGGATCGTTAAGCCCTCTCCGCAGCGAGTGCGGCCAGCCTGCATTGTGGCGGACAAGTGTGGGGGGTGTCAGTGGCAGCAGGTGGACTATGCCAAGCAATTGGAGGCCAAGCACCATCTAGTAACGGACGCACTGATGCGTATTGGCAAACTGGAAGACGTGCAGGTCGATCCGGTGCTAGCTTGCGAGGAACCGCTCGGATACCGGAACAAAGCGACCTATCCACTGGGGCGATCGCAGATCGACGCCGTTCAGGCAGGCTACTACCGCAAAGGCTCTCACCGCCTCGTCAATCTCAATCAGTGCCCTGTGCAGGACAGCCGCCTGGATCCTCTGCTGGCAGAAGTCAAGCAAGACATTCAAGATCGCCAGTGGAAAATATATGACGAAAGGCTGCACAAAGGGCATATAAAGCATTTGTCTTTACGCATCGGACGGCGGACCGGCCAAATTTTGCTGACCTTGGTGAGCCGCTCGGTCAAACTCAAGGGCATTCATGAGCAGGCACAGCAGTGGATGGCTCGCTACCCTGATGTGGTCGGTGTATTGGTCAATCTCAACTGGAAGCGAACGAACGCTATTTTTGGCCCAGATACCTACTGCATTACCGGCCAGACTTATCTGGAAGAAGCCTTTGCCGGTCTGATTTTTCACATTCAGCCCACGACCTTTTTTCAGGTCAATACTGCCCAGGCAGAAAGGCTGCTTGAGCACATTCAAACCGAACTGGCCCTGACCGGCGAAGAAACCTTAGTGGATGCCTACTGCGGCGTCGGGACTTTCACCCTGCCCTTGGCCCGTCAGGTGAAGCGCTGCATTGGGTTGGAGTCTCTCACTGAATCGGTGACTCAGGCGGAAGAGAATGCCGCTCTCAACAAAATTGAGAATGCGACGTTCAAAATTGGCGATGTCGCCGCGCTGCTGCCCGAGCTGGACGAGAAGCCAGATATTGTCTTGCTAGATCCCCCGCGCAAGGGCTGCGAACCTGCGGTACTGGACGCTTTGATCGCCATTAGGCCCGAGCGAATTGTCTATGTGAGCTGTAATCCGGCAACGCTCGCTCGCGACCTCCAAACCCTGTGTGAAACGGGTGGCTATCAGATCAGACGGGTGCAGCCTGCCGACTTTTTTCCTCAAACATCTCATGTAGAGTGCGCAGCCTTTCTGGTAGCTTAATTTCAACGTAGGTGTGCCCGTAGAGGGGAAGACGATGAAATTTAGCCAGATTGTCACAGCCTTGGGTGAAGCAGTCACCGCGTCGAGTCTGGAGGGGGGTGATCTAGCGCAGAAGACCAGCGATCCCGACCTCGAAGGGCTAGCGCCTGTTCACGCAGCGACCGCCAGTACATTGAGCTACGTAGAAGGACCGAAGTTCGCCGATGCTGTAACGACAACCGAAGCAGGGGCACTAGTGTTGCCTGCGGATCCGGTATTGCAGCAGAAAGCGAGTGATCGCCAGATTGCCTGGGTTAGCGTCAACAATCCTCGGCTGATGTTTGCCCGGGTGATCGCTTTGTTTTATCAGCCCTTCCGGCTGGCACCGGGCGTTCATCCCAGCGCCGTGATCGATCCGACGGCTGTCGTGGGTCAGGATGTGGCGATTGGCCCTCATGTCGTGATTCAGCCTCACGTTACGGTCGGCGATCGCGTCTGCATTCATCCCAATGTCGTGGTTTATCCAGGGGTTAGCATTGGTGCTGGCACCGTTCTTCATGCAAACTGCGTCATCCATGAGCGCACCCAGATCGGCGCCGGCTGCGTGATTCACAGCGGCGCGGTAATTGGGTCCGAAGGCTTTGGCTTTGTGCCCACGGCCACCGGTTGGGAGAAGATGCATCAGTCTGGCAATGCTGTGCTTGAAGACGGCGTTGAGATTGGCTGCAACTCTACAGTTGACCGACCCGCCGTCGGTGAAACTAGAATCGGTTGCAATACTAAAATTGACAACCTGGTGCATATTGGTCACGGCTGTCAGGTCGGCGAAGCGGTGGCGATGGCGGCGCAGGTGGGAATGGCTGGCGGGGTGACGATTGGCAACCGGGTGATTTTGGCTGGGCAGGTTGGGGTTGCTAATCAGGCCGTTGTCGGCGATGGCGTGATCGCTTCTGCCAAAGCAGGCATTCATAACAATGTTGCCCCTGGCGAGACCGTGACTGGGATGCCTGCTATTCCCCATAAAATTTATTTGCGGTCAGCAATTCTGTTCAAACGACTGCCTGAAATGGCCAGGGCCATTAAGCAGCTTCAGAAGCTAACTGGCAGCAGTGAGTAGTCCCGATCCCGCCGTCTGGCTAGCGCTGGTGATAGGCAATACCCGCCTGCACTGGGGGTTTTTTCAGCAGCAAAGGTTAGTCGGGGTCTGGCATACGCCTCACCTTTCTGCCGGTAGGGTCAGTGCCCTCAAGGAAGCTGGCTTTGGCGCAGCGGCCTGGCAGGCGATCGCCGATCTGACCCCAACCGAAAAAGCTGACTTGCCTCAATCCCCCCTGCCACCCGGATCGCTATGGATGACAGCGGCTGTCCCGGATCAGGCAGCGCTGTGGATGAAGTCTCCTGCGCCCGCCCAACCAGTTCAGCGAGCAAACTTTCCGATGGCTGGCCTCTATCCAACCTTCGGACTGGATCGAGCAGTCAATCTGCTTGGGGCGGGCAGCACACTGGGCTGGCCAGTATTAGTAATTGATGGGGGTACAGCGCTAACGTTTACAGCGGGCGGTCCGCAAACGCCGCCGCAGACCGGCCACGCCCCTGCAAACTCAATCACTCTGTATGGAGGTGCTATTTTGCCCGGGCTGCGGTTGCAAGGAGAGGCATTAGCCCTACGAACCGCCGCGCTGGATGAGGCGATCGCCGTCAGTCAAACGCTATTTGAATCGGCATTACGTTCCCAACCGACGGCATTACCCCAGCGATGGGCCACTGATACGGCTGGGGCGATCGCCAGCGGTTTGGCATATGGCGCAACTTCAACCCTCGCTGACTATCTAACTGACTGGTGGCAGCAGTATCCGACCGGTCAGGCCGTCCTTACTGGCGGCGACGGCCCGGCGCTATATACGCTGCTACAGCAAAGAACCCCAGCGTTGGCCGCCAGGGTACAGGTCGATAGCCATTTAATGTTCTGGGGCATGCAGTGCTACCGGCAAGCCTGCAATCAAGCAGCGCGATAGCAGGCTTACAGCATAAACGTTAGCGCAGCGAACTGATATTAGAGCTGTATGCACTCTCGTTCAGCCCGGCATTCGCCTCGGGCAGGGCCGAACTGTCTAGCATTTGTTGAAGCGAATTTACGCGGTTACGGGCATCCGGGTGAGTGCTCAGAAACTCTGGCTGAGCACTCTGTCGCACGAGCTTCTGCATGAAGGTGACCATCCCAGACTGGTCATAACCAGCACGGCCCATCGCAGCAAATCCATGGCGATCTGCTGCGTACTCAGCGCTCCGGCTGGCCGGTAGCTGCAGCGCGATCTGGGTGCCAATATTCACCAGCCGGTCACGGTTGACTCCCAGAGCACCAGTAATGCCTTGAGTGATGGCAACCTGCCGCATTTGCTGAACCGCATCACGATTGGCAATGTGGCCGATCTCATGGCCGATAACACCGGCTAGCTCTGCCTCATTGTCCGCCGCCGCCAGCAAACCCGTCGTCACATATACATAGCCACCCATCGTCGCAAAGGCATTGACCGCACTGTCTTGGACGACTTGAAAAGTGTAGGGGATGTCAGGGCGATCGCTCACACGAGCCATCTTTTGGCCCACCTCGTTGACATAGCGGTTGAGGTTAGCGTTTTGGTACAGCCTAATTTGCCGTCCGTTGATCAGCTGACTGTTGATGCCTCTGCCGAGATCAATTTCCTGCGCATCCGACATGTTAGAGAGCTGGTACACTCTCGCGCCCTGGATCAGCAGATCTAACCAACCGGCTTGAGAGGGCTGAGCAGTGGTCACCCCAATCCCCAGAACCAGGGTCGTCGCCATCAATCCATACACGAGGCGGCGGTAAACCTTATTTTTAAACGATAAAAGATTGAACATAGTGATCGGCTGTCGGCTGCTAGGTGAATGCTTTGTTTCAGTCAAAACTGGATTTCGGAACTGGTCTCTATCACCAGTCTCCCAGATAGATACTTTCTACTGACAACGCTAGCAATACAGATTGGAAGTGTGCTCTAAATTGTGACACTTCTCGAATTGCCGAGAGTCCCCCTGTGGACAGATCGCAGCGATCACCCACGGACGCTATGGTAGGTATTCCTATCTCAAAACAACCAGCGCCTATCAACTGCCTCATTTAGAAAGGGCTGCTTTAAAGTGTGGTTAAATACTGTGGTCAATATGACAGATTGAGTCTGTGTAATCGCAGTATGTACCAGGTGAAGTAATGGCAGTTTTAGATTCTCAAGGACGGCTCTTTGGCAAGCTCAGTCTCTTGGACTTAGGGGCAGCGCTGGCAATTGTCATGGTGATTGTCGGCATCTTTTTCTATCCCGGTGCACGGGGTTCGGTCGCGCAGGTCGGCTCGACAACGCAAGAGATAGAAGTCGATGTCATCGCCAGAGGTCTGACCGTCCTTAATCCGGAAACGTTTTTGAGCGATCTCGCCAAGACAACCTCTACAAAGATCATTGTGCGAAATCAGCCCTACGGCCAAATAGACGTTAAAAACGTACTCGCGCTGCCTCGCAGTGTCGCCGTTCCTCAGCCCGACGGCACGGTTAAGTCTTACCCCGATCCTCGCCCTGAACTAGGCTACACCGCTGACATGCTGATCACGCTCGGCGGCAAAGCGCAAATTACCCCAGATGGCCCTGTTCTAGGCGTGCCTATCAAGATCGGTACACCGATAGAAATTGAAGGCAAATCTTATCATTTCAACGGTTCGACGGTCGCCGTGCGGGTGCTGGATGAGAAGGCCCAATAAGGCCCTGAAAAAGTATCAGGGACTGCCGAGTGCAGTTCTCTTGAGGGCGTTTCCTTCGGAGGATTGAGCGGATCGATCCAGCGTGTCGCCAATTTTACTCGCAATCCCTGCAATCCAGTTCTCATCTTGCTGAGTGTAGCTGCGAGGGGCGTTTGCTCCCAATATGAGCACACCGCGATCGCCCAAAGGCTGACAGATCACTCCCTGGGTATTCTCTGGCAAATAGTCAAACTCGATGCGCCCCGGATAGATATTGAGATTGACCAGATAAACCGGTTTCTTCAGGTCTAGCACCCGCTGGACAATTGTGCCTGGGACGAGAGAAGCATTGACTCCTACAATGCCGCGTCTGAGCAAAACTTTGCTGTCGTAATAAGCGACGACACTACCTGTCGCCGTGTTGGTCAGCAGCAGGTGTGAGGCCCAAGCCAGCTCAATTTGAACTTGCTCAGGCAGGCTTTGATCGAGGTCAAACCCTTCGTCTCCTACCAGCGTGACCGCCTCCGGCGATTTGGGCTGAACGCGCTGCCACAGCAGTCCTGTCAAAATTAGCAGCGCGCTCAACATCACGCCCAAAGCATCGCCGCGAGACTGCGAATCGCTTAACATAGGGGTGGTCAGCCGGTTGATGAGGAGCAAAGTCCCCCCCAAAGAACCCGCTACGATAGGCAAACGCCTCAGGGCTTGATTTTGATCGGGCCGGGTCATGGTCACAGGCAATAAGGGGGCGGGTAGTACTCTATACAAAATCGCTGTACAAAAGTACTGAAGTCCATTGTATCTTTGGCAAGAACCTTTCATGGGATGCGCTTTGGGGGAGCGCGCAGGCACAAATCTGCCGAATTGTTTAAGGTTCAGATAGAGACTGCTGAGGAACGAGTTTCAAGGCTAAAGTGAAGATATCAAAGTCAGGAGAGCCAAGGTTTTTGGGTGGTTTGTTACCGACTGTGTTGAGTTCTATCTTGGGTGCCCTCTTTGGCGTTAGCTGGGGGGCGTCGAATTGGCAGCCTGCTGAAGCCCTCGACCTGGGTTCGGTCGATATTCGCCCAAGCTGGGAGTCGGCCTGGGTAAGAGAGCTGATTGCGGATGACCCGGCAGCCAACGCTATAGTCGCAGGTTATCTGTCAGAACTCTCCTCAGGGGGCTACGTATCCGACCAGCAGGGAGTTTGGGTCGCAGCCGGGGCCTATCCAATGGCTCAGCATCAGGGCAATATCCGCAGACCAGCAGCTTCTCTGACTAAGATCGCCACGACCCTGGCAGCCCTTTCGACTTGGGGGCCGCAGCATCAGTTTGAAACCTTGGTCGGCTGGCAAGGGGAAATTGAAAATGGCGTGGTCGTAGGCAACTTAGTGGTTGAAGGGGGCAACGATCCGCTGTTTGTGTGGGAAGAGGCGATCGCCCTGGCCAATACGCTTCAGCAGATGGGCATTCGCCAGGTCACAGGCGATCTGATCATCGCGGGAAACTTCACCATGAACTTTGAAACCAGCCCAGCGAAGTCGGGGCTGCTGCTGAAGCAAGCGTTTAACGCGGCAGATTGGGACTATGCTGCGCAGGCTGCCCATCAAAATATGGCACCAGATACCCCTCAGCCGACGTTTCAGATCGGTGGACAAGTCAAAGCAGACGCCAGCAGCTGGAAAAGTCAGGTGAGTGGCTGGCTCGTCCGTCACAACTCGATGCCCCTGGTCGGGGTGCTCAAGGCGATGAATATTTACAGCAATAACGCCATGGCTGAGCAGCTGGCCAATACCCTCGGCGGGCCGACAGCGGTGGTACAAAAAGCGGCAGCGGCGGCTGGAGTTGTTCCAGAAGAACTGTCGCTCGTCAATGGATCTGGGCTCGGAGAAGAGAATCAAATGTCTCCTAGAGCAGCCGTCGCCATGCTGCAAGCGATTCAAGCGAAGCTGCAATCCGCTGCCGGAACCTCTACGCCAGCGCAGAAATTTACCCTCTCCGATATTTTTCCGATTGTTGGCGCAGATGGTGGCACGGTCAGCGATCGCACTCTACCGAGCAATGCCGTGGTTAAAACCGGCACGCTGGCAGTGGTCAGTGCGCTAGCGGGTGCCTTACCGACCCGAGACAAAGGAATTGTGTGGTTTTCGCTGCTTAACTATGGCGCTGGACTAGATAGTTTGCGATCGCGCCAAGATCAAATCGTCTCAGCGATCGAGCAGCAGTGGGGCAAGGCTACCGAAATTCCACCGGAGCTACAGACGACCGTAAGAATCGGTCAAGCGCCCTATGAATTCGGAGACCAGCAGCGCAACCAACCCCTGTTCGACAGCGCTGCTTCGAACTAGACGGGGCACTAAAGCTCATCTAGCCTAATTTCAGTAACCACCTCACCCGATTCGCCGCCAGTCACTGCCAGCGTCCCCTGTGCAAAGTTTCCAACTGCTCTAGGGCCTGTCATGGACACTTCAGGATTCGCCGCCTGCTGATAGCTGACATTGCCCTCAGCTTCTACCGCTTGCGTTGTGGTTTGCCACGTCAGCCGATCTGCGGCTAGCCGGGCATCGTTTTTTTCACCGCTAGCCCGCACATTTCCAATCAAATAGACGACTTCTTTCGCCAAGTCTAGATTAGCTCGGCTAGCAGAAGCAGTGATTTTGCGCTCTGGCTGCGCCAGGTTGACAGGCTGATCTAAGGCCACTGTCTGAGCCTCCAAATCCCATATCGCCTGCTCACTTCGCACGATCAGCGGCTGAGTGAGCGAATCTAGCCGGACAGCGCCATTGAGAGTGACGGTGTTCTCGGCAAGCTGCACCTCCCCGGCGTTACCGACCACACGGTCTGTGATCGACTTATAGTCTTTGCTGTCGTATCGCTCCACTTTGAGCGGCTCGCTTGTCTCGATCAGTTCTTGCCGAGTCAACCAGGTGAGCTGGTTAGATTCAAAGGTCATCCACGGGACTTCTTTGCTTTTGGCCACGACCCCGCCCGTGAGGTCGACTCGGTTTTCTTTGCTGGAAACGGTGACGACTTGAGCTGCCGCCTCAATCTGAGGATTAAATCCGGTCACAGGCGCTCGATCCGGATTCGTGGGAGAGGGCAGGGTAGCCGCTTCAGCCAGTATCTCGTCATCAAAATTGCCCATCACCAGCAGATCTTGCTTGGGCTGCCATTTGAGCGTCTCGCCTTCTAGCGTTAGCTCGTCTTCAGGGCGCTTAGCCACTAAGTTGCCGCGCAAAAACAGCGTCTCGCCGTTCTGAAAAACTTCTCCTCTATCAGCCGTCACCGTGTATATCATCTCACCGGCCTGAAAAAATTCGCCCACCAACTTTGTCAATTCCGCCCGCTGATTATCCGGGCTATAGGTCACTGACTCGGCCTTGAGCCGCCACAGCAAATTGCCATTTTCATCAGGCTGCTCGAGCGTAACAGTTTGAAGCTTCAGCTCTGCTTCGATTGGGCCACCCGACGCTCGATCTACCAGGGTGCGACTTGAGGTGCAAGTTCGCATAGCAACGATTAGCACAATCACCATCGCAGCGATCGCCGTCCACCGATACCATCGACTAATTCTCAACGCTCCGCTCCCTTACAAACGCGCCAACAACGCTCTCTAAGGATGAGCTTCAGACTCATTGAGTACAGAGATGTTTGAAAGCGGACGATAGGTATAGTTGTGCTGAGGAGTAACACTACCACCCCGCGAACTTTTGCGAATATCGTCTTTAACACTGTCCAAATCGATATAGCGATCTGAAACATTAATCAGGTTATCACTGGTCATTGAACGTAGGCTCACGACCTCAACG
>JBARVU010000514.1:0-11519 GCA_049646425.1 Phormidesmis sp.
CTGAAGGCTGGTGCGGAGAGGAGGCCGGTGTAGCTGGAAGGTGAGCGATCGCGTCACCTGCACCATTAGCCAGGGAACATACAGCAGCAGCGTCAACGAAATTGTCATCACCATCGCCGTCACCGCCTGCCAGCTGTAGCCACTGGTCACCGGAGAGAGCACTGTATATAGCCAGCCCACAGCCGACTGTACCACCGGGTTTACCCAGTATTGCCAGCTTGCGGGGCCAGACCTTAAAAAGCTGGACTGCGGACTGCCGTAGAAATTGATCAAAATCGGCAGCCATACCGCCGCGCCAACAAAAGTTCCCGCCACTGCTATGTAAATTCTGACCCAAGGCGCCTGCCGCCAGGTTACCACCGCTTCCCGGCACTGTTTTATCAGCAGCATTAGCAGCACAAGGGCTTCTGCCAAAATAGTGACGCCACTGAAGTAATGCACCGCAATGCTGAGCGTATTGATCAGCACCCAGGCGAAAACGAGCCACCCGCTCGGAGCCGCCCGCTGACGCAAAGCCTGCACTGCTAAGACAAAGCAGCACAGTGAAGCAACCACCATCAAGATGGCCAGCGTGTAATGCCGGGCCTCCTGAGCGAGAAACACGCCAAAAGGCGACACGGCCATCAGCGCTGCGCAGAGAATACCTATCAATCGACTGCGAAAGCTAAACCAGGCCAATAGATAGGTCGCAGGCACGCCTAAAGCGCCAAAAATAGCAGAGAGTGCCCTCGCTGCCCGCAGAGAAGCGTAGCCATCCGCGCGGCCAAAGAAATGATCAAAGATCGCCATCCAGGCATGAGCTAGTGCAAAGTAGGCAGGCGGATGATTGTCTTCAGCCAGCAGGTTGGTCACTGCGTCAGCCGCTGTAGAGCCCGGGGTGACCTGCAAAGGCCGCAAAATTTCATCCAGGCTGACAATGTCGTTCAGCGGAACCATCCGGGAGGAGTTACCCAAGCTGAAAATGACCGTCGCCACTTCATCCATCCAGGCGGGCTTGGCATCGAGATGCGTAAAGCGAATCAGCAGGGCAGCCGCAAACAGCAGCAGCAGCCAAACAGCGGGGCGCACCTTCCAATGGGAGACATCGGGCGGGGCTTCTGAGCTACTACCGCCCCGCTTATCTACGCCATTTCTAGGAAAAAGAGAAGTCATGAAATTTGATTAACGATAGCGAACGAGTGAGGCCCGTGATCAGACAGATAGCCTGTCAGATCATCGGTTAGGTCACCGATGGCTAACAAGGCGTCTTGCGGCTGGGCGGACCATACTGCCTATAGTAGGTTGCCACAAGCGCAGTACTCACAAAGCGGGATACCGTTGCTGAAGCTGGCCAGTCAGCTTCGACAGTAAGGCAAAGACGAGTCAGCCTGCAACGCGTCAGTAACAGGATCGGCGTCAATCGATTGACCCGTCTGCGGCAGCCTCCTCTACAAGCGGCGCATCTGTGAGGCTCTGGTGCGGCTTTTCTCTAGCAGAATCGCCCCCAAACTTCTCACCAATCCAGTCAAAGTTAATCTCTCGCAAGTAGTCTACTACCCAGGTAGCCCGCCGCTGTAGCATGTGGTTAGGATAGGTATGTGCGACGCCAATCACCGGGATTTGCGCGGCCTTAGCAGCGTCGATACCGGTAAAAGAATCTTCAATCGCGATGCATTCATCCGGCTGCAAATTCAAATTTTCATCTGCCTGATTCAGCTTTTCAAGGGCTTTCAAGTAGCTGTCGGGGGCCGGTTTACTCAGCGCCGTCGGGATGTCGTCGCCAGCGATAATAATTTCAAAGTGTTTACTTAGGCCCCCGCGCGCCAGGACGCTGGTGACTGGCTGTCGTTCGCTGCCGGTGACGATCGCCATCTTGATCTGAGCTGCCCGACAGCGAAAAATCAGATCTTCTAAGCCGGGGTATATAGGTAGCTTATCAAGCCCGTCGAGCCAGTTTTGGTAGGCGGCAGTGGCCTGGCTGAGCAGCCTGTCCAGTGTTTGGTCATTGACGCTGCGACCGCGTTGGGCGAGCAAGGCTTGGAGGCAGGCGCGATCGCTTCTCCCCAAACACACCTCCAGATAATCATCTTGACTAAACCGCAGATTTTCGGAAAGCAAAATCTGTTCGCTCAGCGCCTGACGGATGTCATCATCATTGATAATAATGCCATTAAAGCTAAATAAAGCCGCTTTGAGTGCCATATCGCAGCCGGTTTGAACGCCCTTTTAACTGTACAGGATGCGATGCTACTCAGGGATTGGATCCTTATTTTCAGAAGACATGCCCACCTCAAAAATGATCGTGGGGCTACAGGCTGCCTGAGCAAACTTTCTACCTAGATTGGGATGTTGCCATAGCAGCGCAGCCATACTCTGAGGGAGGTCTTAGCTAAAAAGAGAAACCGGCTGCGTATGCGTATTCTTGTCACCGGAGCAACCGGTAGAGTCGGCTCAGAAATCGCTCAGTTTATTGACCGCCAGGCGAATCAAGTGGTGCTAGCGATGAGAACACCTGAGTCAACCGGCTGGGATAGAACAGAATCGGTACTTTTTGACTTCGCTCAGCCGTCCACTTATGAGCCAGCCCTGAACGGAGTAAACAGCCTTTTTTTGATGAGGCCGCCAGCAGTCAAAGCGGTAGACCGCCGACTAAAGCAAATAGTCGATGTGGCGATCGCCCTCAATATCCAACAAATCGTATTCCTCTCCGTGCTGGGCGCTGAGCAAAACAAGCTGCTCCCTCACCGCGCCACAGAAGACTATATCAAAAGCACTGGCATCGCCTATACCTTCCTGAGAGCCAGCTTTTTTATGCAAAATCTAAGCAGCGTTCACCGTCGAGAAATTGAAGCAGACAGCGAGATCTTCGTGCCAGCAGGTCAAGGAAAAACCAGCTTTGTCGATGCTCGCGATATCGCCGCAGTCGCCGCAGCTGCGCTGACTGGATCAGGACACAAGTGCAAAGCATACTCGCTGACCGGACGTGAAGCGCTGAACTATTATCAGGTTGCTGAAATTCTTTCAGACGTTTTAGCGCGTCCTATTATCTACGCGAATCCGTCTGTCTTTCAGTTTATTGCAAGGCAGCTCGAACGCAAAGCGCCGCTAGACCTGACGTTGGTGATGAGCGGTATCTACACCACGGCTAAGCTCGGCATGGCAGGCAGGATATTTGACGATGTGGTTGATGTTTTGGGGCGATCACCGATCTCTTTTCGAACGTTTGCAGAAGATTATCGAGACTGTTGGCTTTGAGCGAGCGTTAATTAGCGGGTCGATTTCCTTGCAAATTTCTTGGACGAGACCCTGTAATCTTGATCCACAGATACATCATTGATTCAAAAGTTCCCACAAATGATTGCCTGTAGGCCATTCGGGGGAACTTCAGCTTTTTCAATGTGTGGGGGGGGGAAACCGCTACATTGCTACGGTTGGCTCATCGCCCACGATGAAGGGCTTCCCATCTGGTAGCGGATCCCAGCCTTCCCAGGGGTTGCTGCCACCAGCGCCACCGTCACTCATGCCGCCGCTAAAGGGATTGCTGCCGCCCTCGCCGCCGCCAAAGGGGTTTTCTCCGCCCATATCACCGAGATTACCGAAGATATCTTCGGCACCGTTGATCGTAGGCAAATCTAGCAAAACGCCAAAGGGACTCTGACGGATAAGCTCATTGAGGTCGGCATCACCTCCAGCCGAATTATCGCCGCCTTCTGCGGGCATCGCCATTCCGTTCGGGGAGGTCAGGCTATCTATATCAAATGAAGGAGCGCTATTAGGAAACTGACCAACAATGGAATCAAAGTCGAAAGTCATATTTGGATCTCCTGCGGATTCGTCGTTTACTAGGGTTGTATTGCCATCAGCGTCTGTGCTGAAGTAGCGATCGCCGTTACCAAACACTTCGATGCCCTCTTCCGAGATATTGAAGCGGTTGCCATCAACCTTGTTATTGTTACCCTCAACCTTATTGCCGTTGCCATTCACAGTGCTACCATCGCCGGTCGGACGATTGCCGTTGCCGGTGATGTCGTTGCCATTACCAAAGTTCCAGTTACCGTTGCCTTCGTTGCTGTTGCCACTGCCGAAGTTCCAGTTACCGTTACCGTTAGTCTCGTTATCGCTACCGAAATACCAGTTACCGTTGCCATTAGTTGTGTTGTCGTTAGCATCTGGATCACCCGCAGCGTCTGGCACGCCGCCTGCCGGAGCCGGTTCGCTGCCACCGCCTGCGAAGACGGGATTACCCCCGCCGCCTGCTGGGTTGCCCCCACCTGCGAAAAGATTGCCGCCGCCGATCAGATCTAAATCAAAAGGAACGCTGTCGCTGCCAGCAAGATTCCAGTTGCCGTTGCCAGTGACCTGATTGCGATCGCCAAAGCTCCAGTTGCCGTTGCCATCCGAGGTATTGCTGTCGCCAGCAAACCCGTTGCCGTTGCCATTGTCAGTATTGCCCTCACCGGTATCTGAGTTCATCCCGGCAAAGGGATTACCACCGCCAGCAAACGGATTACCGCCTGCCTGATCGCCTGCTACACCGCCAAAAGGATTGCCGCCTGCTCCGTTACCAGCAAATGGATTGCCTGCGTCCGTGTCGCCTCCGCCTGCGCCAAAAATGTCACCAATGCTATCGATGCCGGGCAACCCAATCAGACCGTCGAAGGGAGTGCGCATCGGCAATCCGCTGTCTTCAAAGTCGTACTCATAGCCCTCGGCAGGTGCTAAAGGATCGCCAAATCCTGGAGGAGGCCCCCCTTGAAAACCGTTCGGTGGGGCTGCGCTGCCTTCAGGAGCCATTGCGCTGTTGTTGTCTGCCATTCAAAAATTACCGATTATATCTACATCAAATGCTTTGTTTGCAATGCAAACCGCTCCGCAGAAAGAATGCAGAACTATTTGTAATGTCTAGCGGACATGCTCGATTCCTATGAGCCTGCTCGATAGCAACTGCTATAGAAAGAAAACGTTGGGAACGTCACTGCCATCTGTTGAGTACTTAGAAATAGTTAATAGATGGTGATCGCTCAAGATCTTGCTGTGATGTTCAAACATCTGGTATTAGCCTATCGCTGGGTGCCAATAAAGATAATGACGATAATTTAGATCGGCCGACTTATTCTTCTGAATCTGCCTCTGGGTGCCGCGTGCTCAGGATGCCAAGATGCTTGTCCTGGAGGGGTCTGTTTCGCTTTGCCTGGTCATGCTTTGTCCGTTTGTGAACTGAGCTCGCCAGCCAGTCCCAAATCGCGCTCTAATATGTAAATATCGATACGATTTTAATCTCTAGCCACCGTCCCATTCTGCGCCTACCTTAGTTTAGAAAATAAGTCTAGTTGAGACCCTTTATGCCTCTACCACCTTCTACCCTCAATAGCGTTTCTATTCCCATGCTGCTCGACTGGTGGCAGCAGCGCAAACGCCTGGCTAGCACAAAAGGTATGCAGGTCATGCTACCGAAGGGCGATGACACCTATTTGCAGACCTATTACCGGCTGATGGAGGTGTACTCGGTGGTCAAGGCGGGTGGGGTACAGGCTCAGATCGAAGCAGTAAAAGCGTTTGCTGAGCACGAGTTAACCCTGCTCAATCAGCAGCTTGCCCAAGTTGAGGCTGACTCAAACTTGAGCGAAGTAGAGAAGGCGCACGATCGCCAGAAAATCGAACAGGAGCTAAGAGAGCTAGAAGCTGCCAATCGCTGGCGGCTACAGGCGCTGTCCGCGATTAATCCGGCTGAGGAGGCGATTGTTCAGCAGCACTTAGGCAATATCGAAAGAACACTGATGCAGCTTCAGTGTGCGTAGGGAGAGTTTTTATGCAGCGTGCAGATATCATCGTCATCGGTAGTGGCCTGGGCGGACTAGTAGCCGGGGCACTGCTAGCCCGCTACGGGCGACGGGTAATTGTCTGTGAGAGCCATACGCTACCGGGGGGGGCGGCGCATGCTTTCACCCGGCAGGGCTTTACCTTTGACTCTGGCCCGTCTTTTTACTGTGGTTTAACTGATCCAGCATCGGCAAATCCGATTGCGCAGGTACTGGCGGTGCTAGGTGAAAAGCTAGCAGCAGTGCCCTACGATCCGTTTGGTTACTACCATTTTCCCGAAGGAACACTGCCAGTATACGGCGATGGCGAGAAGTACCGTCAGGCAGTTGAAAAGTTTAGCCCTGGAGCTGCCGCTCAGCTCGCCCAGCTAGAGGCGCGGCTGCTGAAGATCTACACGCCGCTCAAAACCATTCCCACGCTGGCGCTGCGGGCCGACTGGCAGTTGCTGCCTCTGTTGCTACGGCGCTATCCGAAAGCAGTGGCCCAGATGCTACCTACCCTACCTGACTTAGGTCGCTCAATGGGGGAGGTGATGGCAGCGTCTGTTCATAGCCCGTGGCTGCGACGACTGCTCGATTTGGAATGCTTCTTACTCTCAGGGATGACCTGCGAGCACACTGTTGCTCCAGAGATGGCGTTTATGTTTGGAGAGCGGGCAAACGCCGTTATCGACTATCCGATTGGCGGCAGTGGCGCCCTCGTAGAAGCGTTGGTTCGGGGGCTCAAGCGCTGGGGCGGTGAACTGCGGCTAGGCGCACATGTAGAAAAAATTGTGACCGAGAAGGGTCGGGCCCAAGGCATCCGGCTGAAAAATGGTGAGCAGCTGAGCGCCCCGGTCGTTATCTCCAATGCCACCCTTTGGGACACTTATAGCCACCTGCTTGAGCCGTCGGATTTGCCTGAGGGCGATCGCGCCAAAGCTTTAGAAACGCCAGCGGTCGACAGCTTTATGCACCTGCACTTAGGCATCCGCGCCGATGGATTAGAAGATGTCCCCATTCACCATGTCGTGGTTCACGATAGCGATATAGATATCGCCGCACCCGGCAATACCTGCATGGTGTCTATTCCAACAGTCTTAGATCCCAAGCAGGCCCCACCCGGACACCACACGATTCACGCCTATACCTTGGAACCTTTTGAAGGATGGAAGAAGGCTGGCCCGACAGACGAGCAGTACGAGCGTAAGAAAAGAGAAAAAGCGAAGACGCTATGGCGAGCGATAGAGCGAATCATCCCAGACGTCAGAAACCGCGTTGTCCTAGAAATGATTGGCACACCGCTGACCCACAGCCGATTTTTGCGGCGGTACCAGGGGACTTACGGACCTGCTATTTCTGCCCAAACTGGTCGGTTCCCCAGCTGCAAAACACCAATTCAAGGGCTTTACCGCGTTGGCGATAGCACGCTGCCGGGCATTGGCGTACCCGCAGTGGCCGCTTCCGGCATTCTTTGTGCTAACAGCCTGGTCACTCTCAAAGAATCGGCAGGACTGCTCTCTCTATTATAGCCAAATATCTATAGTCAGCATAGTAACTAACGCTATAAATCGCTAGCATCATGAAATCAACGACTTTCGTTGTTTTTCCACTTTTTGAGGTTGAATAGGAATCTGAATTATAAACTCCGTTCCCTGCCCAGGGGTAGAAAAGCACTCTAGCTTACCGGTGTGTCTTTCCGTAATAATTTGATAGCTGATAGACATTCCCATGCCTGTTCCTTTACCGACAGGCTTAGTTGTGAAGAAAGGTTCGAATATATGCTCCCGAATTTCCTGGGTGATACCGGAACCGTTGTCTGTAAATGCAATTTGCACCCATTTATCATCGATTAAAGAGGTTCGTAGCGTAATCTGACTAGGATTATCGATAGCTTCCTGCTTTGTTCGCTGCTTCGCCTGTTCTTCCAAGGCGTCAATAGCATTAGCAAGAATATTCATAAACACTTGATTGAGCAGCCCTGCATAGCAGGTGACAGGGGGAATAGTCCCATATTCTCTGATCACCTGAATCTCCGGTCGTTCTGGGCTCGCTTTAAGGCGGTGATTCAAAATCATCAGGGTACTTTCAATACCCTCGTGGATATCGACTGATTTGACCTCAGCTTCGTCTAGTCGGGAGAAAATTCGGAGAGCCAGAACAATTTCGCGAATTCGGCTGCTGCCGACATTCATTGAGGACAGAACTTTCTGCAAATCTTTTTTAATGAATTCCAACTCAATTTCTTCAGTTTCGGCTTGAATTTCAGGAACGGGGTCGGGATAGTTGACCTGGTACAGTTTCAGCAGCTTCAGTAAGTTCTGGACATAGTCATGAACGTAACTCAAGTTACCGTGAATAAAGTTGACCGGATTGTTGATCTCATGGGCAATACCGGCAACCATTTGTCCTAAGCTGGACATCTTTTCACTTTGGAGCATTTTTGATTGAGTCTGTCGTAGCTCAACCAAAGCTTTTTCAAGGGCAAATGCCTGCTGTCGATAGCGAGCTTCAGAATCTTCCACTTGCTGATATTGTTTTTCTAGCAAATAGTCTGCTCTTTTGACAAAGAAAAAAAGTATGCAATAAAGCCCGAGTAAGATCAGCGAACTGCCCAGAACAACTTTACGCTGAGTTTTCTTGATCTGCTGAAACAAAGGTGTAACATCAGTATAGAGTTCAAACACTCCCACAATTTCTTCGGCAGAACCATTGCTACGTATAGGAAGATAGCTGGAGAGCAGATGGCGATCTTTTAAGGTAGTATTTATTGCTTCAAAAGTATCCCGATGCCCCAACTGGCTAACTCCTTTACCAGACTTGGCCGATAGAAAACCCGCTGATTGGCTCTTATCAGCTCCTATTTGCGAGTCATCGGTCGAAAAGACGGTACGCCCCTGCAAATCAAAAATCTTGACTTTGACGACAGATAGGCCCCCAAACTGACTGATGGTATCTTCGCGTAGCTGACGAGTTCTAGGATGTGCCACGAGCGCCTCATCACTCAGAATATGGGTTGAGGATAAAAAAGGCCCATATTCTGACCAGAGCGTATTAGCAAAAATCTGGGTTATTGAAACATTATTTTCTTCTGTTGCAACCACCAGATCCTTCACTGCCTGTTGTCGGTAAAAGACAGCAAGCAGGCCAGTAGCCAGGAAAAATGTGCTCAGGCTTACTATCGAAAAGTTCCGGAGGAGTTGAAAACGGTTTGCAGAAAAGGGCTTTTTTGAGGGAAAGAATCTATCAAGCAACACAACAAGCATCAGATATAGCTTTGTATAACCCTCTATGCTATAGAGTTTTGCTTATTATTCCCTCAATTTCCAGTTAAAATGACATAGAGGGGAGGGTAAAGACCACTCACCGGTCTGTACGAACGGTCGAGAGAATCATGCAACGGCACTGATTCCTCAATCTGCCACTCGAAAGGTACCCTCCATTACGTCGAAACCGAATGGATGGGGTTCTACATCCTCTGTGACCGGTCAACTGCTTTCATCATGTGATAGGTAATCAATAGCTGAGTCAGCGCCAGCGGATAGCTCTGCAGCGTCTCGCCCGTCGTCCCAACAACCTTACCCACGTCTTTGTTACCCTGAAGGCTGCAAAACTGACCTAGATAAGGCACTTCCTCACACAAAACCCGCTCTAGCTGCTGCACCTGATCTTCAGTCGCATGACCATCCACACAGAGCACATCAACCGGCTTGCCCATGTCGCGATCTAGCGTCAGGCGAATCGCATCGCCAAGGTCATTGCCATTATCGTCGAGAATATGCGTAAAGTCTGGGTGCGGCAACGTCGGCCGTAGCACCAGCTGTACGTTCAGCATCAGGTCGTTACCTGCCTCAGCCTCATCCTTGGGGGGAATGAACGAAACCACAAAATCGGCCCACTGTCGCTGCGGTCGGATAAACGCTTCAGAGTCTGGCTCACGCTTACGCAGCGCTTCTAATACCTGCTCGTCGGTATAGCCGCGTTTGCGCGTATCTCGCCTGATTTTCCACTTAGCGCGCAAGTCTTCTGGTGGGGCCAAATACACTTTTACATCGTAGGCGTTGCGGGCCAGC
This sequence comes from Phormidesmis sp., assembly GCA_049646425.1. Lineage (GTDB taxonomy): Bacteria > Cyanobacteriota > Cyanobacteriia > Phormidesmidales > Phormidesmidaceae > Phormidesmis. The sequence continues at coordinate 9,851 of JBARVU010000514.1, forward strand.
TTGGTAGAATAGCCCAACAGCCCTTCGACAATCACAAACTTCTTAGGCTCAATGTATTCAGGCGCGTCGAATTCGCCCGTGGTGTGGTTATAAATCGGCTTTAGAATAGCCTTACCATTTCTGAGCGTCTGCAGGTGCTGCTCAATGATATCGAGGTAGTTGCAGTCTGGATCAAGAGCAGAAATGCCGATTTCAGCGCGCTGTTTGCGATCATAGCGATGATAGTCATCGGTACAGATGGCGACAACATTGTCCTTTCCCAACACCTGAGCAATGCCGCGAGTCAAGGTGGTTTTTCCTGCGGCGCTATCGCCTACAATGCCAAGAATAATCGGACGCTCTGCCATAGTTCCTCCCGGTATTTTTCTCTCGAAAAATTTTAATTTCCTTAATACTTCCTAATTCTAAAGATCAACGGTCATTGACTCAAGCACCTGCTGGTTTCAGGAGTCTCCGCAGGCCAGCTTCATACCGTTTGCCGGTAGAAAACTCTTTAAAAGCCCTACACAGTCACTGGCAATAGCCCCAAAGCCTTCAGCGTTTGAGCGCCGACGATGCCATCTGCGGTCAATCCCTCCCGGGTCTGGAACGCCGTAACTGCCGCATCGGTACCGGGGCCAAAGATTTTATCAGGAATCAGATCGAAGCCGCGCCGAATCAATACCGTTTGAAGGGCGAGGACGTCCTCCCCTCTCATAAAAGGTTTTGTCATAAAAAGCAGCCTCGCCTGCCCGGGAATAAAGCCAGGCTGCGTCAAAGCAATTAGATCACGCTGAATTGTGTCAAATTTTTCACTCCAGACCGCTGGCGCATGAATATTTAAGCCGTCGTCAATATGCACAGGATCGTTAAAGTCACCTCCCCAGCGTAGAGGCGCTTTGCGAATGCTGTTGATAAACGACTGAATTGCCAAAGGCAACAGAGAAAAGTTGCTCTGCTTCAGATTCAGACTGTTGAAGTGTTTGCCGCCGTGGCGAATGTTCATATCAATCGCATGGCCGACTAAGTGGTTGGATCGGCTCGCGGGCCTGACAATAGCGCCTCCCACCGAAGCGCCATGCTGACGCGCAGAACTGGTCACGAAAATCTCTAGATCGTGATCGGCTGCAAATCGATTGACCTTTTCTAAAGCTGGCAAAAACTCGACATCAGCCAGCACTGTCTTACCGATGAATTTAGAGCCTTTAAAGGCTTCTAGCTTCGTTTCCATACCAGTAACCCACCCATAACAATTGAAAATTCAGCACCGATCTCTCTATCCGTCACGCGCTGTAGATAGCAGCCTTGGAAATGAGAAAGTGGCTAGCCATCCGTCATTCAGCCCAACCGTTTCTTCCAACGACGGTAGCTCGCAGCTAGCTTCTCATCATATCTGTTCTTTTTGAAGCCAGGGCCGTTATAAATACGCGCAAAGGTCAGCCAGTCTTGGGATCTGAGCGCCGTGTACAGCCGATTGTCTGTTTTACAAAAGGTGATCATATGGCGCAGCTGTTGATTTTCTCCCTGATGAGCTTCAACCACCATTTGTTCGACACTGTCGCAGCCTGCTCTTTTGTGATTGAATCCCATCACCTGACCGAGTCCCCAAGAGGCTGACCGGAGCGCCGGAATCGGGTCAAAAACCATGGCGTCTATGAGCCTTTGCCACTCAGCCGAGCCCCCTTTATAC
>JBARVU010000515.1:0-10380 GCA_049646425.1 Phormidesmis sp.
TGGGAACTTGGTGGCTAGCTGGCTGATTTCTTTATCGCGGTTGCCAGGGTATCCGGCAAATCCGGCTAGCAGGTAGGCGTTGCCTGAGCTGTCGAACCCAATATCGTCTAGCCCGGCTCCCTGATTCTGAGAGGGCTGCTCCGCCAAAGACTGAAAGTTTTTGAATAGGATGCTTTTGGTGCCATCTGCGGCGATCGCCGTCAGCTGACCGGTATTGCCTTCGCAGATTGGCTGAAACAAGGTGCTTGGAGAGGGCTGACATTTGCCGCTGCTGCCGCCGACGCCAGGTTCTGGAATATAGAGCGTACCGTCGGGGCCAAAGTTGAAGCCTCGCGTCTGATTGAGCCCATCGGCAACGACAGAAAGGGTAGCAGCTCTAGCGATACCTCCCCCTGAAAAGAGGGTTACACTCAGCGCTAAGAAAGAAGAGAGTCGTCTGATTTGCATTTGCTGTTTAAGGAGTGGCGAAAGGTTGGCAATGGGAAACGTAAAAACTTTAGAGGCGTCGAGCGACTACGCGGAAGCGCGCAAAGCACGTATGCTTCTTGAAGCTTTCTCTCGACTGGCTTGTTTGACCAAAGAATTTCTAGCGGAATTCTATTTTGGGATGCTTCAAATCTTTTAAAGAAACTATCTGGCAGAAGGCCAAAGCTTGAAACGCTACCTCAAGTTTCTATAAGAAGGGATGCCGCCTCGAACTGAACTCGTGCCTATAAGCTATCACAAAAAAAGACTCACTTTCATTCTCATAGGCACCTTTAGAACAGTCTTCATAGTAACTTTAAACCCTTGCTGGGAAAGCATTTTGAGAAAAACAAGAGACCGTTATAATAGTCAAATAAACAAACATTCTCCTAAAGAATGGTCATTCCCTAAAGTGTTTTTATGTGAGTGGGTTGCTTGCTTTTTTGGGCTTTGGGTCTTAGCGTTGGCAGCCTGCTGCTAACGCTCAAGGGACACACTCCCTCTGCACATTGGCCCTCCTCCTGAGGTCAGAAGAAGGGCCAATGTGCAGAGGGCCATTTGAAAAGAGCTGAAGCTCGCATAAGCTTGCTAAAACGCTATAGCTTAACAGTGACCGCTGCCTGCTTGGCGGATTCTTCTGTCTTGGGCCGGTAGCTCATACCTGCTGAGAAAGATTCTAAGTTGCCTGCTTTCGCTTCTAACATTCGCTTTATGTTCATGCTTTCAGCACCGAAGTCCTGAATTTGCAGTTTTCCGTGGCGGAGCCGACCTTCGACCGGCCAAAAGGTGATGCGATGTAGGATGAATCCTTCGGCAGTCGGATCTCCAAAGGCGTAAGCGCAGGGAATAATGACAACCGGGCAGCGCTGGGTAAAGTCGTACTCTGGGTAGTGATAGCTATACTCAAGCAGGTAAAACTTGCTGAGCTGATGCGATCGCACCGAAACCTCTACCGTCTGATCATACTCGTCTAAAAACTCACCAAACTCATCCGTCGCCTCCCCTTTGGGCCGCAGCAAATGCGTCCAAGCGTCGACATGACGGGCGTCCTTGAGAAAATCGTGGCCCATCTCCAAAGGCGCATCGACAAAAATGCTGTAGGTCTCAGTTTTGTAGCGCCCGACAGCCGCCTCACTCAGCCCGTTTTTGCGCTCCATAATCCCTTTAAGCGAGCGGCATTCTGAAGTGTGAACGGTCTCAATGCCCTGCATAATCATCGGCGTCCGGCGCTTCGGATCGACAAAGCTGAGCCAGTGGAAATAAACGCCTGTTTCATCTGAACCCGGTTCGACGTAGTCTGCCGGGAACAAAAAGACCGGATACACCTGAAAGTATTGCTTGTACTCGCGGCCACAGTGCCACTCAATGCCGCGCAGGTCAGGACTGTCAAACCGCTTCACGTGGTAGTACAGGTTGTGCTGATAGCCAGACGCTGTTCCTAGCCAGGTATCTTCATCTACCTGCTCAATCATCTGACTAAATAGTGTCCATTCGTCTAAGTTTTGAAGTTCGCAGAGGTACTCAAAGGCGGTTTCAACATCGGTTTGAATATACGCTGAGGTTGCAAAAGTGTTGTCTTCCATAGTTGTTTTCAGGCGCTCTGAAGAATTTTGATTTGTTTGGCGTTGGCGATTCGCTGATCGGCCAAATGATAAGCAGACGTATTGGGCGTGATCGCAAGCTTTCGAGACTGTTCAAAAATCTCGATGAGGGTACGGTAAATGCCCTGGACATGCTGAAAAGCCTTGAGCTCCTCGTAGCCGATCATCTCGTGATAGACGTTGATCAAGCCGCCACCGTTGATCACATAGTCCGGACAGTACAAAATGCCGCGCTCAAAAAGCGCTTGACCGTCGCGCTGCTCGTCCTCCAGCTGATTGTTGGCAGAGCCTGCGACAATCGAAGCCCTGAGCTTTGGAATGGTTTGATCGTTGAGAATGGCGCCTAGTGCGCAGGGAGAGAACACATCTACCGCTTGCGCGTAGATAGCTTCTGGCTCGACTGCAGTTGCTCCGTAGCGGCGGGTGATATCGCTGACTCTATCGGGATTGATATCGGTGACAAATAGCTTTGCGCCGCGCTCGTGAAGCTGCTCACAAAGCGCGGCGCCCACGTTACCTAACCCCTGTACTGCTACCTTCAAGCCCACCAAGTCAGCTTGCTGTCGCTGAAATTTTACGGCGGCTTGAATGCCTAGCAATATGCCCAAGGCAGTCGCCGCTACCGGGCCACCGCTGCGCTCTTGGGTACCGACAACGTGCCGGGTTTCTTTGCAGATTTGCCGCACATCTTGCGCGTTTAGATTGACATCTTGCCCGGTGACAAATCGACCGTTAAGCCGGTCAATAAACCGTCCGTAGGCTCGAAGCAGCGCGTCTGTCTTTTGCTCTGGTTTGGCGATGATCACCGCTTTACCGCCGCCAACGGGGATATTTGCGCAGGCCGCTTTGTAGGTCATGCCTCGACTGAGTCGCAGCACATCTCGCAGGGCGGCGGCTTCGGTAGCGTAGGGCCAGAGGCGAGTAGCCCCCATGGCAAAGCCCAGGCTGGCATCGTGAATCGCGACGATAGAGCGCAAGCCCGATGCCTGGTCATGGCAGAAGAGAATCTGCTCGTGACCGGTTGTTTCTGTCATTTCAAATAGTTTCAAGGGTCTATTCCTGTTGTCTACCGTTGTGGGGCACTGGGGTGGGTGTGTAGTGTGGGTCGAGCGATCGCCGCTAACCCACTGATCCAAAACCATTGAGTCCAAACCAGCGGCTCAGACCAACGGAAAAGAAACCTGGTCGCCGTTAGATGAGGCCGCAGGTGCTGTTTCTGGGGTCTTTGTTCCCTGCTTGATCAGGCTTTGATTGCGTCCTTTGGAAGGGGCCTGGCGAGAAGCATCAATATGCACATCGATCACGAACGGGCCAGGAGAGGCGATCGCCTGCCTGAGTGCCTCCTCAAGCTGTGACTCTTGGTTGACATGGACACCGTTCGCACCCATACCACGAGCAACCATCACAAAGTCGGTTTGGGGCATGAGCGCATCGGCTTTGAGCCCAAGCAGCGCCATACCCTGAAAGCACATGTTGTAGCGAGCGTCGTTGAGCACAATCCAAACGGCTGGAATGTTGTACTTGACGGCAGTGCTAATTTCGCTGTTCATCAGCATAGAACCGTCGCCGGTAATGGCAACAGCCTTACCGCCCCTTGACTGGGCGACCCCAACGACGCCCGTGATGGCGTGGCCCATTGCCCCAACGCCCGTACTGACCCGATACCGATGAGGCTGATCAAACCGCAGCCAGTGAGTTGCCCAGGTAAAGGAGTTTCCCGACTCCGCCAAAATGACTGCGTCGCTCGCCTCTACAATCTCTTGCTGGATGGCCTGCATTAAGATCTCGGGTCTGACGCAATCGGGTTGGCCTGAGGTGATCGTTGCCTGCTCAGGGTTTGGCAGCGGGTGAGGCCGCTCGGTTGACGCATAGTCGCTTTTCACTAACGGCATTAATCCCCTGACAAAAGCGCCGACTTCTGACTGAACCGGCACGGTCGTCGCTGTTGAGTAGGCTACGCCGGGAACTTGAGGATCGATATCGACATGAATAAACCCTCGGGCAGGCATCATCGCCGGACTGTAAAAAGAGGTCGGTTCGCCTAGCCGAGTGCCTAGCACTAGCGTCCAAAGGGGCTGCTCCTGCATGTAAGCGAACACGGAGGAATGGCCTCCTAAGCCAGTTACGCCCACGTATTGAGGATGGCTTTCTGGGAAGATTCCTTTGGCCCTAGGCGAGCACATAACAGCTGCGCCGGTCTTTTCAGCAAGTTCGCGAATCTCGGCAGAAGCATGACGGGCACCATATCCAAGCCAGATAGCGAACGGGGCGCTTGATAGTTTGGCGGCGCAGGCTTGAAGGATAGCTGGGCTAGTGTGAATACTGCGGGGATAAATTTGAGTTGGCGGTAGGGGGGCGCTAACTCGCTGAGACTGTACCGCAGTCGGAAAGCTCAGGTGAGCGACAAACCCTTCCGGCCTGGAGAAGCCGAGAGCAAGCTGCCGAGCGATCTGGGGCAGCTGCTCAGCCGACTCCACAACCGTTGCATAGTTAAAGAGGGCGCCACTCGTGAAGAGCCCGCTGGTAGGCAGAGAATGAGGACTGGTTTCTTGAATGGCCCAACGGCCTCGCTGCGGCGTAGAGGTGCAGGCACTGAGTAAGACCACTTTGGCACCTTCTCCCCGAGCGGCAAACATCCCCGTCAGGGCGTTTGTGAGACCTGGGCCAGCGGTGCAGAAGGCAGCGATTGGGCGATCGCTGGCCAAAGAAGCCTCGGCTGCCGCAAAGGTCGCCCCTGACTCGTGGCGACAGTGAATCACCTGAATACGGTGGCTGTCAGACATGGCGGCCCAGAGGGTTGCCATCGCCCCACCCGAAACGCCGAAGGCGCTGACAATGCCTAGCTCCTCTAGTAGCTGAACAACTGACTGAGCGACTGAAAGCTGAACGCTTACTTGTCTTGCTTCAACACTGCTACCGTTGTCGGAAGAAAACTTGCGACCGTATGGCTCATACGGAGAAGCTGTATCTTCAGCCAGTGCCGCTTGAGCAGAATCCTGAACCATTGATTAATCCTTTAGTAATAATATGAACCGACAACAAACGACTGATCAATAGACTGAACCAATTTTGACTGCGCAACCCTGACTGGATGCCTGCCCGACATGTCTCTCTCCTGCACGTCTGCTAGGGATACTCCAGAGATACAGGCAGTGTGTTACGCATCTACGTTTACGCCAGAAACTTGGGGAGCCGACGCTTTAACCCACGCTATCTACAGGGATAAAGATTCAGCTCTCCTATAGAAGGTAAGGAATGAAAAGGAGAAGATCAATGAGATTTCTTTTGATTGCATTACATTTTTTGGATGTTCATCAATTAGGACGCTGATCGCTTAATAGCCTTGCTCGCCGGGTGCTCCGGCATTTGGCTCAGTGATGACACAGCCGCAGATGACAGAGGAATAACAGGCGGACAATCGACACCTTAATTGTTTATTAAGGTGATAGCAAGGTAGTGCGTTCCCCAAAGATTGTTATGTCAACCCAAAAAAACATCATTGAAGTTTTGGAGACTTGTTCATTAGGCTATGGTCATACGGCCTAATTTGTTATTTCTATGTTAAGTGCAGTTAAATCCAGCGTATATAAGACCTCTGGCAATATTGAAGTTTCTCGCACTACGGTCGTCCTGCCGATGCAGGCGGCAACCGAAGAGATTCTGTCGAAGCTAGATTCACAGGTGGGTGGCCTACTGGCCAGTAGCTACGAGTATCCAGGCCGCTACAAACGTTGGGCAATCGGGTTTGTCAATCCGCCCTTGGCGCTGACAACTAAAGACAGCTCGTTTACGCTGAGAGCGCTTAACGAACGCGGTCAACTTTTAATTCACTTTTTAGCAAAGCACTTGTGCAAGCATTCTGAGCTAAAAGCAGTGACCCGCAGTCAAGATCACATTGCCGGGCTGATTTCACCTGCTCAGGGATGGTTCCCCGAAGAAGCGCGCAGTAAGCAGCCTTCGGTCTTTACAGTTGTTCGCGCGATTATGACGGCGTTCGGCAGCGGTGAAGACGAATATCTGGGACTGTATGGCGCGCTGGGTTACGACCTGGTCTATCAGTTCGAGCCAATTGGCCGCCAGCGAGATCGCGCGGCGGATCAGCGCGACCTGGTGCTGTATCTACCTGATCAGATATTAGTGGTCGACCATTACCAGCAGCAGGCTTTTCAGCTCAGCTATGACTTTGAGAGTGAAACCGGCAGTACCTGTGGCTTGCCGCGCGACGGTCGGCGGGTGGACTATAAAGGCGATCGCCAGCCCGTCCACAAAGCCGCTGACTACCCACCCGCAGGATACGCTGGGTTAGTTGATCAGGCTTTTGACTACTTCCGGCGGGGCGATCTTTTTGAAGTGGTGCCCAGCCAGAATTTTTACGAGCGCTGTGAGGCGTCTCCTGCCGATCTCTTTCGCAGACTGCTGGCGATTAACCCAAGCCCCTACGGCTTTATCTTTAACCTGGGCGGCGAGTATTTGATCGGCGCTTCTCCAGAGATGTTTGTGCGGGTGGATGGTCGGCGCGTGGAGACCTGCCCGATCAGCGGCACAATCACCCGTGGCAAGAACGCGATTGAAGATGCTATGCAAATTCGGCTGCTGCTGAATTCACTCAAAGATGAGTCAGAGCTGACCATGTGCACCGATGTAGATCGCAACGACAAGTCTCGAATTTGCGAGCCGGGGTCGGTGCGGGTGATTGGTCGCCGTCAGGTAGAGTTGTACAGTCATTTGATTCACACGGTCGATCATGTCGAGGGGATACTTTGCCCCGAGTTTGACGGACTCGATGCCTTTTTGTCTCACATGTGGGCGGTGACGGTCACTGGCGCTCCGAAGCGAGCGGCGATCGCTTTTCTAGAGGCACACGAACGCAGCCCTCGGCGTTGGTACGGCGGCGCTGTCGGTGGATTTATGTTCAACGGTAACGTGCACACCGGGCTGACCCTGCGCGCGATTCGCCTCCAGGACTCGGTCGCAGAAGTCCGGGTAGGCGCGACTGTGCTATACGACTCAGATCCTGCTAGCGAAGAGCAAGAAACTCTCGTCAAGGCGGCGGCGATGATGCAGACGCTGCGAGAGGCCAGCGTGATCAGCCAGCCAGCCCTCAGCCCCCTCGTTCCCGAACCGGCAATTAGTTCGCCCGCCGTGCCGGTCAAGATAGTGCTGATTGACCATGAAGATTCTTTTGTACATACCCTAGCCAACTACCTGCGGCAGACTGGAGCCAATGTAACCACCTGGCGACACGGGTTCCCGCAGCATCGCCTAGAGACCGAGCGACCAGACCTGGTGGTGCTTTCGCCGGGGCCGGGTAGCCCTAGCGACTTCAATCTGGCGCAGACCATTATGGCCTGCGTTCGCTGCAACATTCCGATGTTTGGTGTGTGTCTTGGCCTGCAGGGAATTGTCGAGGCGTTTGGCGGCAAGCTAGGTGTGCTCAGCGTTCCTCAGCATGGCAAGGCTTCTCTCATCTCTGTGGTTGCTGACTCTGTTCTCTTTGAGAATCTGCCTCGGCATTTTGAAGCAGGTCGCTATCATTCGCTCCATGCGCTGCCCCAGCAGATGCCCAGCGAACTGACGATCACTGCGCGGTCGGCAGACGATGTGGTGATGGCAATTGAGCATAAGACGCTGCCGATTGCGGCGGTGCAGTTTCACCCAGAGTCGATTATGACGCTGGCAAACAACACCGGGCTAACGATTATCCACAACGTGGTCAATGCCTATGTGCGATCGCCCAAAACTGTTCTAGCTCGTCGATGACCCTAAGAGATCACTAGCCATGCAAATTCGTCGTCAGATTCGCCCAAGTGAGGGGCCGTATGCCTATCGGCTGGCCGCTGCTACAGATGAACCCGAAAACATTTTAGAGCAGATCATCTGGCAAAAAGAGCGGGAGGTGGCGCGGATGTCTGCCCAACTGCCGGTAAGTGAGCTGATGGGGCAAATCGATCAGATGCCGCCTACTCAGGACTTTGTGGCGGCAATTGCCGCTGCGCCTGGGCCAGTAGGGCTGATCGCGGAAGTGAAAAAAGCCTCCCCTAGTCGAGGTGTGATTCGAACGGACTTTGATCCAGTGGCAATCGCCCAAGCCTACGAACGCGGCGGCGCGGCCTGTTTGTCAGTACTGACCGACCGCACCTTTTTTCAAGGAAGCTTTAACTACCTTTGGCAGGTGCGCCAGCAGGTGAAGCTCCCGCTGCTGTGCAAAGAGTTTGTAATTGACCCCTACCAAATTTGGCTGGCCCGAGCTTCAGGGGCAGATGCGGTGCTACTGATTGCGGCAGTGCTGAGCGACCAGGATTTACGAGTGTTTTCTCAGCTAGCGCGCAGCTTGCAGATGCGATCACTCATAGAAGTCCACAGCCGCACTGAGCTAGCGCGAGTTTTGACGCTACCCCAGCTCGATATGATTGGCATCAACAATCGTAATTTAGAAGACTTTACTGTTGATATTGCCACCACCGGGCAGCTATTGGACGACTTTAGAGAAGCGCTTCGCAGCGTGACGGTCGTAAGCGAATCAGGGCTGCATACGCCGTCAGACTTAGCTTTAGTGGCAGCAGCGGGAGCGAGCGCGGTGCTGGTAGGAGAATCTCTGATCAGACAGTCTGATGTGGAGCAGGCGGTGAAAACACTGCTGAGTCTTGCGCAGAGGATGGTATTGCCGTCAGTGCCTGCGGTGGTATGAAAGATAGTTTGGAGAGAATTTTTATGGAGAGAGATTGTATGACAACTGTTTCGGAACGATTCACTGAGCTGCGCCAACAGCGGCAATGTGCGCTGATTCCATTTATTATGGCGGGCGACCCCGATTTAGAGACCACCGCTGCTGCTTTACAGGTATTAGACCGCAGCGGCGCAGATCTGATTGAACTGGGCGTGCCCTATTCTGATCCGCTTGCCGATGGCCCCGTAATCCAGGCGGCAGCGACTCGGGCGTTGCAAAGAGGCATTCAGCTCGACCAGGTGCTGGAAATGGTCAGCTCGGTCGGGCCAAAGCTGCGATCGCCGCTAATTTTGTTTACCTACTACAATCCGATCTTGAACCACGGCGTCGAGTCTTTTTTAGACCGTATCAAGCTTGCCGGGGTGCAGGGGCTGGTGATCCCTGATCTGCCTCTAGAGGAATCGAAGCGCTTGCTAGATGCGGCAGCAGAGCGCGACGTAGAGGTGATTTTGCTGGTGGCACCCACGAGTTCGCCAGCGCGGATGAAGGCGATCGCCCAAGCTTCCCAAGGCTTTGTTTACCTGGTGAGTGTGACCGGCGTGACCGGTATGCGGCAGCAGATGGGTAGTAATATTAGCGGCCTGTTGGGAGAGTTGCGATCACATACCTCCAAGCCCATCGGCGTCGGCTTTGGCATTTCCACTGGCGAGCAGGCCCGGCAGATGCAGGCGAGCGGCGCGGATGCAGTAATTGTCGGCAGCGCCTTTGTCAATCGGCTCACCGTAGATTCTCAGGAACGGCTTGAGTCGATTGAAGATTTTTGCCGCCAGCTCAAACAGTCCATGATGGCAGTCACAGCTTAATCGCTCTTGACTCCCCGCAAAAACAACTTGAAACCACATTGAGGATATTCTGTAATGGTCAGTACTTTTGAACCCAGTGCCGCTGTTCAACGAACCGATCAGCCCGATGAGCTTGGGCGCTTTGGACAGTTTGGTGGTAAATACGTGCCCGAAACGCTGATGCCTGCGCTCAGTGAGCTAGAAAGCGCCTTTCGACACTACCAATCAGATCCGACCTTTGAGCGCGAACTCAAGCTGCTGCTCAAAGACTATGTAGGCCGCGCCAATCCGCTGTATTTTGCGGAGCGCCTGACGAGCCACTATGCTCGCCCAGATGGGTCTAGCCCTCAGATCTATCTAAAGCGAGAAGACCTCAACCATACGGGCGCTCATAAAATCAACAACGCGTTGGGGCAGGCGCTCCTGGCCAAACGCATGGGCAAGCGCAGAATTATCGCGGAAACGGGTGCCGGACAGCACGGCGTCGCCACGGCCACAGCTTGTGCTCGCTTTGGGCTCGAATGCATTATCTATATGGGCATTCACGACATGGCAAGACAGTCGCTAAACGTCTTTCGGATGAGGCTTTTAGGCGCAGAAGTCCGGCCGGTAGAAGCCGGTACCGGCACCCTAAAGGATGCGACCTCTGAAGCTATTCGCGACTGGGTCACGAATGTAGAAACAACACACTACATTCTCGGTTCCGTTGCTGGGCCACATCCTTACCCCATGATTGTGAGAGACTTTCATGCGGTAATCGGTCAGGAAACGCGGGCTCAGTGTCAGGAAAAGTGGGGCGGTTTGC
>JBARVU010000516.1:0-3149 GCA_049646425.1 Phormidesmis sp.
GGGAAAGGATATACTCTGACTTGAGGCTCGTAGCGAACGTTGAGCTTACGGTAAAACATCGGGTGAATGGCGCAAACATTGTCGGAGAGTAGCGGCAGCCGGCTTTCGGTGCTGTATTCAAAATCCGCTTCGGCGTAGCCTGCTTCGGTATTGAGGTGGCGGGCGCGGCCCACGATGCCCAGTTCAGACACCAGCTGCCGGAAACTGTGGGGCGAATATTCTCCGGGCGTCCATTCGGAGGCGGTGACCGGCGCCCGCTTATCGAGCTGGTTGCCCTTGAAGATGATGGGTAAACCGGAGAGCGCTTGGAGGATGCGACCCACCTTGGGATATACGGAGCTGTACGAGTTGATCACTTCATCTGCCAGGGAGTTTTGGCAGCTTTGGATGGCAGCGACGATGCTGTCGGGATGGAAGCGGGGAAAGGTGCCCTTAGCGGTGGCGTGGCGGGCGATCGCATTGCACAGCACAATCAGCTGCCGGGGTCGCATCTGGGTGTGGCGCAGCACGTAGGGAAAGGTGCGCTCAGGCAGGTTTTGCTCATTGCGCAGGGTGCGGCCAAAGTAGGGATACCACATTTTTTCGAGCACGTCGGTAGAGTTGTCCCAGTCGATGGTTCGAGATTCTGGCAGCAGCAGATCGAGCGCCTGCAAATAGTTGTAAAAGCGCCAGCTGATCAGCCGCATCAGATCTTTGGGACGCCAGTGCATGTACACCTCGTTGCGCACCGACTTGAGCGGATTCAGAATCACCTCCTCCTTGAGATGCGGAAACACTTCAGCCATGGCAAATATTTTGATATGCACGCCCTGATGGGCAAAGTCGCGATTGAACTGTGACCCGCAGTCGATCAGAGCAGCGGTGGCTCGCATCATGGTGGGGTCGTGGATGGCGTAATTTTCTAGCGTGTCAAAAGCGACAATCGCCTGACGGTGGCGGGCAACTTCTAGCACCGCCGCCATGCCAGCGCGCACCCGGCCATCGGCAAAGATGCTTTCGAGCTCGTCGAGCAAGTCGTCTTCGCTTTGGACTAGTCGGTCTAATAGAGCTTTCAGACAGTGGCGCACAAAGGTAGACAGTTTGCCTTCTGGTCGACCGAAAATGCAGGCGGTGCGAATACGCGGGTCGAGATCTCCTAGCTCGTGAAAAATCACCGACCACACCACTAAGTGCCAAATTTTGGCAATCCGGGGAACGGAAATTTCTCGGCTGTGGGGTGCCGTTAGGGTAATGTCTTCGAGGACTTTTTCAAAAGCGGCAGGTTCGTCCACGTCGATGGCGATCGCCCCGTTCATCGTCTTTTGGAAGGAGAAAAACTGACCGAGCGCCGTCTTCCCCGAGCCGCGCCGCCCAATAATCAGAAACACACTGGGGTCAAGCGCGAGCTGGTTAAAGCGAGTGTGGTGGAAAAAATAGCGGCTGTAGTTCTGCTTTAGCAGCTTGACTTCTGATTCGCAGTCGGCTTCACCAAAGGGGTTAAACCGTTCGGCATTATCTCGATTGATCACTTCAGATGCATCCTGGATTTCTCTAACGATATCTCGATTCACTGGCGATGGTCAGCGCCAGAGATCTCTCACAATATTCAATAATATTGCGACAAATCAGCAGGCAAGTGTTGTTTTGTGAACGCAACCGCGCTTTTATCGGCAATCGCTGGGCATTGAGGGTAGTGTGAACAGTATCTTTGACCCTTATTGCCCCTGACGATGCAGCTTTACACCCGCAACAGTCCCTCGCCCGCACCGTCACCCGAAGACACTCGTGATCGCATCTTAAAGGCGGCAGAAAAGCTCTTTGCCCGGCGCGGCTATGGCGGCACCACCACTCGGGATTTGGCCCAGGCCGCAGGCGTCGGCGAAGGGACGCTGTTTCGCCACTTCGAAAATAAAAAGGCGATTTTAGTCGAGGTGGCGACTCAGGGCTGGGTAGACATTTTGACTGACCTGCTCACCGAGCTGAGTGAAATGGCCAGCTCCAGAGCGATCGCTCAGGTCATGCGCAAGCGTATGCTCAGCCTCAACGCCAATCCCGATATCCTGCGGGTGTGCTTTATGGAGGCGCAGTTTCACCCGGAGCTGCGCGATCGCATCCAGACCGACGTGATCGATAAGATGACCGACGTGGCCGAAGCCTTTTTCCAAACCGCCATGGACAGAGGCGAATACCGCCAGATGAACCCCCGGACGGTGGCGCGAATTTTTCTGGGCATGTTCACCGTCTCCGGCTTTAGCCAGTCCACCATGGCAGACGAAGCCAGCTCACCGAACGACATGAAAGAAATGGCCGAAACCCTCGCAGACATCTTTTTGAACGGGGTTTTGAGCGATCGCGGGTAGACTAATCTGAGCCTACCGGAGATGAAATGTACACTACAGCGCAAGCCATGACCTGTGTCCAGCTCTGCTATGATCTGACTAGTACGTATTGCTCTGTTGACCTGGTAACGCTAGATCCGCGAACTAAAAATTTGGTAATACTTTCAAGAGAAGCAATAAATATTGAAATCGAACCTGACGGCGAGTGGAGATTTGCACCCGAATGAAGCCAGACTTCTTGAGTATGACTGCGGCTGAAGCAAAAGCTTACCTTCTAGAACATAGAGATGACCCAGAAGCATTACAAGCTTTCCTCGAAAAATCTCGTGCTCTGAACCCAAACCCACGAACTTATGGGCCTGATGACAATATATCTGATGCAATTGACGAATATTTAAAAGAACAGGAAAGAAAGAAAGCCTCTTCTTAGTCCAGGGAGCTCATCTAGATCTATTCCGACGGTCGCTGCTATGCGCCTATAGATGCTCAGCTCAATCGTTCACTGTGCCGATACAATAAGGACTGGCAAAATACACCGGCTCTTGTAATGGCTCAAGACAATGCTGACACTCCTAGCTCCAATGACAGTAGCGATTCTGGCATCGAAGGCATTCGCGCGACTCGCCTGCAAAAGGTAGAAGAGCTTAAACAAGCAGGCATGATTCCCTATGCCTACAGCTGGGAGGTGACGCATCCGATTGCAGACTTGCAGGCCAAATTTGCCAGCTTAGCAGCAGGCGCAGAAGACGATTTTGAGGTGTCTGTGGCCGGCCGCATTATGGCCCGGCGGGTGTTTGGCAAGCTGGCCTTTTTCACCCTGCAAGACGAAAC
>JBARVU010000517.1:0-20855 GCA_049646425.1 Phormidesmis sp.
GAGCACAGGCGTTCTGACTTTTACAGCTGCGGCACAGCGCCGGATTTGCACCGGACTTTCCCTGCTTTTGTTCATCGATAGACTTAGCTATCCTATCGGGTCTGCTACGGTTATTCAGCGCATCTAAAGATAATCTGGTGATTTGGGTTGCATGGCGGATGACATGAGTTTGAGGGTGCGGGTGCGGGAGGCGTTTGATCGCAGCGATACTCGCTGGGGGATGAGGCTGAATGGGGTGATCGCCTTTCTCATTCTCCTATCGGCTGTGCTCTTTGCCGCCCAGACCTACCCTCTGCCCGAGGCAGCTTACTTTTGGTTACACCTGGCCGATCAGGTGATCTTGGCTTTGTTTACAGCCGAGTATTTCATCCGTCTCTGGTCTGCTGAGAGCCGAGTGCGATTTGTCTTTAGCCTCTATGGGCTGATTGACCTGGTGGCGATTGTGCCGTTTTTCCTGGGCTTTTTAGATACGCGGTTTTTGCGGCTGATTCGCTGGCTGCGGATTTTGCGGCTGGCTCGCTTTTTTGAGCAAAAGACCTGGTTTGGGCGCTTGAGCGGCTACGAAGGGCTGATTTTTGGCCGGATTTTGTTCACTCTGTTTTCGATTATCTTCATTTACTCTGGGGCTATCTACCAGGTGGAGCACGAAGCAAACGGCGGTAACTTTGTCACCTTTTTAGATGCGGTGTACTTCGCAGTGGTGACGATGACGACCGTCGGCTACGGCGATATCACGCCTGTTTCAGAAGCGGGACGAGGGCTCACGATTATGATGATCCTGACCGGGATTGCCCTGATTCCAACCCAGGTAGGCAATCTCATTCAGCAATTTACAAAGGTGCAAAACTCCCTACGGGTGACCTGTGAAGGCTGCGGCCTGCTAGGACATGAAGCCGATGCTCGCTTCTGTCGGCGCTGTGGAACCGCTTTGCCAACGTCTGTTGAGGCGATTATCGATGTTTGACGTTGATCTGCCTTGAAGATTATTTTTCGGGTGCTTTTTATTGGTAACTACTCTCTCACGCCGTTTATCACCTGACCTGTAAGGACTTTCCTCTCTGCTCCGTAAAGTCAACCCGACGTGGTCGGTAAACCTGCGCAAATTAGCGGGGTTTGAGGCCCCTAGTCGCTGCCTCGTAAGTTACAATTGATTAAGCTTTCTTTCAGGGGCGTAAACAATCGTCATCTGTTTCGCAGGCTTCCAGACACCCCGAGACCCCATGAGCCTTCCTATTCGTAACGTCGCTATCATCGCCCACGTAGACCATGGCAAAACCACCCTAGTTGACTCTCTGCTAGAGCAGTCAGGTATTTTCCGGGATAACGAAGCCGTCCCTACCTGCGTGATGGACTCTAATGACTTAGAGCGGGAGCGCGGGATTACGATTCTTTCAAAAAATACGGCGGTTCACTACAAAGACACGCTGGTCAACATTGTAGACACGCCTGGCCACGCCGATTTTGGCGGCGAAGTCGAACGCGTGCTCGGCATGGTCGACGGCTGCTTGCTGATTGTCGATGCCAACGAAGGGCCGATGCCACAGACCCGGTTTGTGCTCAAGAAAGCGCTCGAAAAAGGACTGCGCCCAATTGTAGTGGTCAACAAAATTGACCGACCGCGCGCTGACCCCCACGTTGCCGTGGATAAAGTGCTCGATCTCTTCATTGAGCTAGGCGCCGATGATGATCAGTGCGACTTTCCCTATCTCTTTGCCTCTGGGCTAGCAGGCTTTGCCAAAGAGAAAATGGAAGACGAGGACAAGGACATGCAGCCGTTGTTTGAAGCGGTTTTGCACCATGTCTCTCCGCCTATCGGTGACCCTGACAAGCCTTTGCAGCTTCAGGTAACGACGCTCGACTACTCAGATTACCTGGGCCGAATTGTCATCGGCAAGATTCACAACGGGACTATCCGTCAGGGCGAGCAAGCTGCGCTGGTGAAGGAAGATGGCTCTGTCGTGAAGGGTAGGATCACCAAGCTGCTGGGCTTTGAAGGGCTTCAGCGGGTAGAAATTGCCGAAGCGACAGCCGGTAACCTGGTCGCTGTGGCGGGCTTCGCCGATGCCAATATCGGTGAAACGATTACCAGCGCGTCCGACCCTCAGGCGCTGCCGCTGATTAAGGTAGATGAACCTACCTTGCAGATGACTTTTGCTGTAAACGATTCGCCGTTTGCCGGTCAGGAAGGGGATTTTGTGACCTCGCGGCAGTTGCGCGATCGCCTCATGCGCGAACTCGAAACCAATGTCGCTCTGCGCGTTGAAGAAACTGATTCGCCTGATCGCTTTGCCGTCTCTGGCCGAGGCGAACTGCACTTAGGCATTTTG
The DNA here is from genome assembly GCA_049646425.1 of Phormidesmis sp. GTDB lineage: Bacteria > Cyanobacteriota > Cyanobacteriia > Phormidesmidales > Phormidesmidaceae > Phormidesmis. The sequence continues at coordinate 2,328 of JBARVU010000517.1, forward strand.
ATCGAAACCATGCGCCGTGAAGGCTATGAATTTCAGGTCTCTCAGCCGCAGGTGATCTACCGCGAAGTAAACAGCAAGCCCTGCGAACCTTTTGAGCAGCTCGTGCTTGACGTACCCGAAGATGCCGTCGGTGGCTGTATGGAACGCTTGGGTCAGCGCAAAGCTGAGCTGCAAGACATGATGGTCTCTGGCGATGGCCGGGCGCAGCTAGAGTTTGTGGTACCAGCTCGCGGCCTAATTGGCTTTCGTGGTGAGTTTATGCGGGCAACGCGGGGTGCGGGCATCATGAACCACAGCTTCCTGGAGTACCGGCCAATGTCTGGCGACATTGACACCCGACGTAACGGCGTACTGATTTCCTTTGAAGAAGGCGTAGCGACTTTCTATGCGCTGAAAAACGCGGAAGATCGCGGCACTTTCTTTATTGAGCCCGGAACAAAGGTGTACAAAGGCATGGTTGTCGGGGAGAACAATCGCCCCCAAGACCTGGAGCTGAATATCTGCAAGGCTAAGCAGCTGACTAACCACCGCGCAGCCTCTGGCGATGAACTGGTTCAGCTACAGTCACCGATGGAGATGGGCTTAGAGCGGGCGCTGGAGTACATTGGCCCGGATGAAATGGTCGAGGTTACGCCTGACTCTATTCGCCTGCGCAAAGTAGATAAGAAAAAGTTGGCTAAGCGCTAGGGCTCTACCAGGCGGGGGAATGGGTGGCTGAGCGCAGTCGAAATCACGTGGCCTCGGGTTGCCAGATCGGAATATTAATGACAAACTCTGTGCCCTGACCGGCTGCGGAGGTGAATGTCAGCTCGCCGCCGTGCTTTTCGGTGATGATTTGATAGCTAATTGACATGCCCATGCCGGTGCCTTTACCGACAGGTTTGGTGGTGAAAAACGGATCGAGAATGCGAGGTTGAATCTCAACCGGAATGCCCGGGCCATTGTCGGTGATGCGGATAATGGCTCTGTCATTTTCCAGTTCAGTCGCAATGGTGATTTGTGGCTGTTCGTCTTTGGCAAGGGCGTCAATGGCATTGACTAAAATATTCATCAGTACCTGGTTGAGCTGGCTAGGATAGCAGGCGATTCGCGGGATTTGACCGTATTGCTTAACGACGGTGATGCCTTTATTGAGATCATTTGATTTGAGGCGATGGCTCAAAATCACCAGCGTGCTGTCAATGCCCTCGTGCAGGTTCACTGTTTTGACTGCGGATTCGTCGAGTCGGGAAAAGTTACGCAGCGAGAGCACAATTTCGCGAATCCGCTCTGTGCCGACGACCATAGACTTGAGCAGCTTGGGTAAGTCTTGCCCGATGAAATCTAAGTCAATGGCTTCTAGCTCAGCTGTAATCTCTTCAGACGGAGTCGGGTAGGCTTGGCGATACAAATCAATCAGGCTTAGCAGATCCTGGGTGTAGTCCCGAGCGGGCTGAAGATTGCCGTGAATGAAGTTCACTGGGTTGTTGATTTCATGGGCGACACCGGCCACCATTTGACCAAGGCTGGACATTTTCTCGGACTGGATGATTTGGGCCTGAGTTCGTCTGAGCTGTGACAGGGCTTCCGAGAGCGCCTGAGACTGATGGCGGCTTTGGGTGTAGAGGGTGGCCTGGTTGATGGCGATCGCCAACTGATCGCCTACCGCCTGCAAAAGCTCTATTTCACCATCGCTCCAGACATGCGCCCGATCAGTGTAGTGACAGATCAGCACGCCCGTTTCATTGGTATCGGTGCGGAGCGGCACCAGAATCTCAGAGCGAATGCCCAAGCGGTTTAAGGTTGCTTTATAGTCAAGGTTTTCACAGGTGTTGGCATCATCTACCCGGCTAATGACCTGATTAGCCAGCTGATTGATATCAATGCCAAAGTAGTCATCTGGATGGTTGCCCATTGAGATATCGCGATCAGCATTGTCGATAGCTTGAACCATCTGCCAGCCCGGCACAGCGGCGGCAGTATCTAGCCAGGCAAAGCCAGAATAGTCCAGCTTCAGGCAGTGATGCACGGCTGCGAGCGTGGTGGCAATAACGGTATCTAAATCGAGAGAATTGCGGATCTTGGCGGTGATTTGGTTGAGGACGGCCTGACGTTCGGCGGTTTCTTGGAGCACGGCTTCGGCAGCTTTGCGATCGCTGATATCTCGCATAACCGCAGAGAATGATTCCGGCGTGCCATCTTCCGCTTTGTGACAAGTAATCGTTAGGGATATCGGCACAACTCGGCCATGGCGATCACAAATCTCTGACTCACCGCGCCAGCTTCCTTGCTTAGCTGCAATAGGGAATGCCTCGTTAACTAACCTGTTGGTGGCTTCTGGGGTGTGGAAGTGGCTTATACGATATTGCCTGGCCTCTTCAGGCAGAATGTTGAAAATAAGCTGGCCGGCCCGGTTGAGATAGCGACCGTTGCCTGCGGCATCGGCAATGCCTACAATATCAGGCGTTGCTTCTAGAATTGCCAGCAGTTGGGCCTGCTGATCTTCCGATTCTTTGCGATCCGTAATATCTTCGATAACGCCTAAAATTCCAATCACCTCACCCTCGACATTGTGCAGCGGAATTTTGCTGGTTCTTAGCCAAGCCTGCCGCCCGCCTGCCTGAAGCTGAGGTTCTACGATATTCAGCTCTGGGAGATCGCTCGTCATCACGCGCTGATCCCAGTCACAGAACCAGTCGGCTTCTTGCTTCCACACCATGTCATAGTCGTTTTTGCCAATGATATCCGCTACGTTTTCCAGGCCAGCAAAATCTGCGAATGTGCGATTGCAGCCTAGATATTGGCTTTTACGATCTTTCCAGAAGATCGCTGACGGCACCGTATCAATCACCTGCTGCAAAACCCGGCGGGATTCTTCCAAGGCGATTTCTGTCTGTCGTTTAGCGGTAGTCTCTACGGAGGTGACCACTAGCTGGTAAACCTGCCCGGCCGAGTTCTTTACAGGAGAGATATTGAGGCTCCACCAGGTGTCGCTGGCCTGGACGGTTAACTTCTCTTCAAATGCAACCATCTGGCCAGACTGTACGCAGCTAGCGTAGTGCTGCCGGTATCGTTCAGCCATCTCAGGCGAGAATGTCTCACCTAATCGCTTACCCTGAATCTGCTCGATAGGTACCGGGCTCGCAGCGGCAGCGGCCGGATTAAAGGCTAAAAAACGAAAGTCCGCGCCTTCCTCTAATACCTCCATGACATACATGCCGAGTGTGGGGTTATGCCATAGTGCACTGTAGAGGGCAGTCGGATCGAGAATAGCGTCTAGATGCGAGGCGGCTTGGTCAGGTTGATTAGCGAGCATTGCTGGGTCTCTCTAAATAAGGCTGTTCTTGAGGCAGGCTTTACGGAGCTGCTAACTTTAATGGCCAGCGCTAGCAGCAGTCTCTAATATGCCCAGGCTCGCCTTTAGGGTTCGGTGCGATGGATCTGTTTGAGCAACATCAGAAGGAACTGATTGAATCAGAAGCGCCGCTGGCAGCCAGAATGCGGCCGCGATCGCTCGACGAATTCATCGGTCAGGATGCCATTATCGGCCCGGGTCGTCTGCTGCGCCGTGCCATCCAGGCCGATCAGCTCTCCTCACTGATTTTCTACGGTCCGCCCGGTACAGGTAAAACCACGCTGGCTCGGGTGATTGCCAATACTACGCAGGCCCAGTTTGTGGCGATCAATGCGGTGCTAGGCGGGGTTAAAGATATTCGGGAGGCGATCGCCCTCGCCCAAACCCACCGGGGACAGTACGGTCAGCGCACCATCCTATTCATAGACGAGGTGCACCGGTTTAACAAGTCACAGCAGGATGCGCTGCTGCCCTGGGTCGAAAATGGCACCGTGATTTTGATCGGCGCGACCACCGAGAATCCTTTTTTTGAAGTCAATAAGGCACTGGTCAGCCGCTCCCGCCTCTTTCAGCTCAAGCCCCTTGTCGCGAAAGATCTCCAGGCAATTCTCCAGCAGGTTCTCACCGATTCAACACGCGGCTATGGCAGTAGAAATGTGCAGATTGACCCCGACGCCCGGGCGCATCTGGTCAACGTTGCCAATGGCGATGCCCGCACGCTGCTCAACGCCCTGGAGCTAGCGGTAGAGACGACGCCGAGCGATCAGGGGCAGATTCACATCACGCTGCCGGTGGCCGAAGATTCGATTCAACAGCGGGCTGTTCTCTACGATAAAGAAGGGGATGCCCACTTTGACACCATCAGCGCCTTTATCAAAAGCATTCGAGGATCTGATCCAGATGCCGCGCTATATTGGCTCGCCCGTATGGTCTACGCCGGGGAAGACCCGCGCTATATTTTTCGGCGGCTGGTGATTTTAGCGGGAGAAGACGTGGGCATGGCCGATCCGAATGCGGTCGTCATCGTCACGGGCTGCGCGGCTGCTTTTGACCGGGTAGGGATGCCGGAGGGTCGCTATCCGCTCGCGCAGGCGACTTTGTATTTGGCGACCGCGCCGAAGTCGAACAGTGTGATGGCTTTCTTCGATGCGCTGGCGGCGGTAGAACAGGAGCGCGAGGGCGAAGTGCCCAACGCCATGCGCGATGCCACTCGGGACAAGAAAGGGTTTGGCCACGGGGCGGGCTACCTATATCCGCATGCCTATCGCGACCACTGGGTGGCGCAGCAGTATCTACCGGGGAGCTTGCAGGGGCAGATATTCTATCAGCCGTCTGACCAGGGCTACGAGGCGGGCATTCAGTCACAGGTGGCCCGACGTCGGGAAGCTCAGCTCGCGGCGCTGGTAGAGGCTGATGTAGAAGCGCTCACCTATGGCCCGACTGAGCAACAGCAGGATCGGTGGTTGCAGCGGGCGACAGGCGTATTAGGGGAGCAGCTTGGGGAGGTGCGCGATCGCCTCTTCAATATCCTCAACCCGCAGCGCCATCACCTACTGCTCGACCTCAACGCCAGCACGGGCCTACTCACCTGGGAAGCCGTCCGCCGGGTGCCCGAAGGCGGCGTGACTGCCTGCACGCACCGCGAAAAAGATTACAGCGCGCTGGTCGAACAGTCAGCATTGCTGGATGAACTGTCCCGTCCAAAAGTTGTGAGCGTAAAAAAGACAGATTGGTTAGTCGTGCAGCAGACAGCCGATGCACCGATGGCATTTGATGGCATTGTTGGTCGCAATGCACTAATGGCGGTAGAGGACAAACTGGCGGCGATTCAACAGCTCGGTCAGATCTTGGGGGCGGGTGGAAAGATTGCGATCGCCGAATCCATCCCCTCACGCGGCCAGCGACTGTCTCATTTGCTCGACGCTACTAAAATAGCACCCGACCTTTACCAACAGCTCAGTGAGGCCGAGGAACACCTATACAACAATCCCAAAGATCCAATGGTGAACTGGGATGTACCTGACTTACAACAGAGTTTTGAGAGGGCAGGATTTGACTGCGATATTGAGGTAAAAGCTTTTCAGACGCAGGTGGTGATCACGTCAGAATTGTTGGCGCGGTGGCTGAAGGGAAAGTATGGCGATCGCCTCGTCGCCTTCGGTATGTCTGCTGCGGATGTTGAGCAGGTGCGATCACACTTCAACCAGCAGCTCAAAGGTCAAACGGTTTCCTGGCATCGCAGCATTGCCTTTATCTGCGCAGTTCGGTCAAAGCTTGCTTCTACACGGTTAGATTGAAGAGAGGGTGCACCTCTTGCCAATCTAGACTTCACGACTAGAGGATACGCTTTGTGCAACCAGCGATCTGAGCTGATTGAGATTGACGGGCTTCGTGATGTGTTCGTCAAACCCGGCAGCCTTGGCTTTAGCCTTATCTTCCGGCTGTCCGTAGCCGCTCGTCGCAATCAGATAAACGCCCGCTAGCGCCGGATCTGAGCGAATGGCGCGGGCAACCGCGTAGCCATCCATCGCGGCGGTAAGGCCAATGTCGCTGATGACGACATCGGGCTGAACCTGGCGGGCAAGGGCTATTCCCGCTTCACCGTTGTTTGATAGATCTACCTGATGGCCAATGTCTTCTAGGAAAACTTGGAGAAGAAAGGATGAATCTTCACTGTCTTCAATCACCAAGATGCGTTTTGTCTGGCTTGCGGCTTCAGCGCTTCCTGAGGGTACAGAGGGCGTAGGAGTCGGTGGCGCTACCTCGGCAGCGTCTGCTGTTATTTGAGGCAGCCTGACCCTCATCGCTGTGCCTTTCTCCAGCCCCGGACTCTCTGCCCAGACTTGACCGTCATGCAGCTCGATCACGCCCTTTGCCAGGGGCAATCCCAACCCCAGCCCACCGCTGCGGGCCAGACTGCGATCTTCTTGGCTAAATGCTATGAAAATCCGAGAGAGCGCTTCTGGTTCCATCCCGATGCCCGTGTCGATAATGTGGATGGTGACCCACTCTACTTCCACGAATGCGGAAATATCGATGTCGCTGTTGGGAGCAGAGAACTTAATCGCGTTTTGTAGCACGTTAGAGAAAGCCTGCATCAGACGAGCATAGTCCCCATTGACCCAAACAGCCGACTTAGGTAGGACGGCATTGAGGACAATTCCTTTTTCTGCCGCCGCGCTTTGTGCATCTGTGACCATGTCCTGCAACAGCTCTGTCAGATTCATGCGCTGTCGGTTTAGCTGAATCTTCTGATAAGCAACGCGTGAAACGTCTAGCAGGTCGTCTACCAAACGAGTGAGCTGCGCCAGCTGGCGGCTAGCCACTGTCTGAAGCTGTTTTGCTCGCTGATGAGTTGCGGCCTCTGACGACTCTCTCTCCTCCAAAGTCTGCATTAACGTAATGCTGCTGGCCAAGGCGTTGAGTGGATTGCGCAGCTCGTGGCCCAGGACGGCCAGGAAGTCATCTTTACGGCGATCAGCCGCTTTGAGCGCTTCTTCATTTTGCTTGCGATCAGTAATATCATAGTTGACGCCGATCATTTTGATGGCGTTGCCTGCTGCGTCGGCAATCACTCTTGCTTTGGCGGCGAGCCATCGCTCAGGGCTGCCCTCGCGAGCAATGCGAAACTCAGTGCTGAATTCTGTCTTCTGCTCGATAGCGGCCTCTACTTTTTCTTGAACCGGTAAAACGTCGTCTGGGTGAACGTAGCGATAGAACAAGTCTGCGCTGGGCTCAGTGATTTCATCGGGCGCTAACCCGAGCAGGCTGTACTCGATGTCGTTCCAGGTTGATTGGCGGGTGACAATATCCATCTCCCAAATGCCCAAACTGCCAGCGTCGATTGCCAGATCCAGCCGTTCGCGGCTTTTTACGAGGGCTTGAGCAGTCTTTTCTCGCTGGAGCTTGGTAGACAGGGCATTGGCGATCGCCTGCAAAAAGTCAGTATCTTCCAGGGTAAAATGTTCGGCCTCAGTCGCGTAAGAGGTCAATACGCCGTACACGCCCTCTGTCCCATAGATAACTGTGCTAATGCCGCTGACGAGACCTTGCGCTTGCAGCAACGCGGACTGACTGAACCGCTGCTCCTGCGCAAAATCTTCGACTGCGATCGGCTGTTTAGTCGTGAGGGTATAGCCAGGATGAGAATCGGTGGCGCTGATCGTCGCCTGCCCTAGATAGTCTGACGGCCAGCCGTTACCGCTTTCCAGCACTAGCTCGGCTGGGTGCTCAGCCTGGTAAGCAAATAGGCTACAGGCATCGGATTCTAAGGTTTGACAGATAATATCAACGGCGCGTTCGCAAACCGCTTCAGCGCTGTTGTCCTGGAGGGCATAGGTGCCGAGTTCGGCGATCGCACTCTGCCGCTGAGCCCACTGCTCCGCCCGCTTTCTGGCCTGATGCAGACTCGTCACATCGACAAAGGTGAGCACCGTACCGCTAATCATGTTGTCCAGGGTGCGATACGGCATGATGCGCATTTTATAATAGGTGCTTTTCCCCCTGACCTGAACCTCCCGCTCGATCGGGATGAGCGATCGCAGCACCTCGCGAATATCTGCGATAATATCGACGCCTTCTAAGGAAAGCGAGATATCTGTGATCGGTCTGCCAACATCGCTGCCAATCAGGCGAAACAGCCTGGTCGAAGCCGGTGTAAACCGCTTAATCCGAAGCCTGTCATCGAGGAAAACGGTCGCAATCCGCGTACTTTCAAACAGATTTTGAATGTCGCTATTAGCGGCATCGAGCTCTTCGACTTTATTGCGCAGCTCTGAGTTGACCGTTTCCAGCTCTTCATTGATAGACTGCATCTCCTCTTTGGAAGTCTGCAATTCTTCATTAGAAGACTGCAGCTCTTCGTTCATCGACAGCAGTTCTTCATTCGCTGACTTAAGCTCTTCATTAGAGGTCTCAATTTCTTCAATGGTTGATCGGAGATGCTCTTTGGTAACCCGGAGCTCATCTTCCAGATGCTTGACAAGAGGCGCTTCTCCCTCGGGCTCGTTGCCATCAGCCCTGGCCTTCTCATAGCTCGTCGGTTGGCCGACATCTTGAAAAATCACCATCAGCAGGCCGCTGTCGTCAGCCGCTTCTTTAACCGGACAAACAATCAAATTAACGGTGATGATTTTGTCTTCATTCTCAATGGAGACTTGCTCCCGCCTGGCCTCACGCTGAGTCTCTCTGGCCGCGCGAATAGTAGCTCTAAGATCCGGCCGGAGCCCTAGCCGGGTAAGATCGAACAAATCATTGCTAGGGGCTCCCTGTGAAGGCTCTAAGTACTTGCCGGTACGTCCAAAGAAATAAACAATCTCATTCTGTTCATTGATAATGACGCAGGCAGGCGCATAGTCCTGAAGCAGCCTGCGCTCAACGGACTTGGTAATCTGTGACTGACGACTGACCGGCGGTTGGGCTTTTGGCTGAGATAGCTGTCGATAGGTGCTACGGTCTACCAGCGGAAAATCAATCTGCGGAGGAACCATTGCCTGCTTTCGCTGGAAGAGACGATGGGGCTTATCGGTACTGCGAAAGAGCTCGCTGTAGGCAGAGAGATTTTCAGAGCTGCCTAAAAACAGATAGCCACCTTTTCTAAGCGCGTAGTGGAACAGCGGAATCAGCCGCTGCAGCTCCTCCGTATCGAAGTAAATGAGCAAATTGCGGCAGGAAACCAAGTCGAGCCGGGAGAAGGGCGGGTCGCTGATCAGGCTGTGCTGCGAAAAAATGCACATTTCTCGCAGGTGCTTGGAAACCTGATACAGCCCATCTTGCCTGACAAAAAAACGATCTAGCCGCTCTGAGCTGATCTGCTCGGCGATGCTCTCTGGGTAGCGAGCCTGACGGGCTTTCTCTAGCGCTTGTTCGTCGATATCGGTTGCGAAGATCTGGACTTGCGATCGCACCTCCTGCCGCTCCATCTCCTCTGCTAATAGCATCGCGATCGAGTAAGCCTCTTCTCCAGAAGAGCAGCCGGCCACCCAAATCCGAATCGATTTGTTGCTAGCACTGCCTTCGACCAGGGCAGCCATCACCTTCTGCTGCAAAGCATCAAAGGCTTCAGGATCGCGAAAGAAGTGGGTAACCCCAATCAGCAAATCCTTGAACAATAGGCTGACTTCCTCAGCATTTGACTTCAAGTATTCGACATAGGCTTCAACAGAGTTATTCTGGGTGATCTGAATGCGGCGCTGAATGCGACGAATCAGCGTGCCTTGCTTGTAGTTGCTAAAGTCGTGGCCAATGCGCCTTCGCAGCAGCGAGCAAATCTGCTCAAGGTAGTTGGCGGCTTGAGGGAGCATGCCGTCTTCGCCCAGGTTTGCCTGTAGACCTTCGCGGTGTCGCGCATATTCGATCAGCTTGGCGGGGATGTCTTCGACCGGCAGCACATAGTCTACCAGTCCAGTCATCGCGGCGTTGCGCGGCATACTGTCGTATTTGGCCGTTTCGCTGTCCTGGGCGATCGCCAACCCCCCAAACTCTTTGACCGACTTCATGCCGATCGTGCCATCGCTGCCCGTCCCTGACAGAATCACGCAGACTGCATTTTCGCCCTGATCTTCAGCCAGGGAGCGAAAGAAAATGTTGATCGGAGCGCGGTGACCCCTGGCCTGCAGCGGAGTCGAGAGGCGCAATATGCCATCGTCCACCGTCAGCGTCGCATTCGGCGGAATCACATAGACCTGGTTGGGCTGGAGACGAACTTCTTCCTGAACCTGCAGCACGCTCATCTGCGTCTCTTTCGCCAATAACTCTGACAAAAGGCTGTCGTGATCGGGCGCCAAATGCGATATCAGCACAAAGGCCATCCCGCTGTTCTCATCCATCTGTCTGAAAAACGTCTGAAAGGCTTCTAACCCACCCGCAGACGCCCCGATGCCAACGGTCAGAAAAGAATCGACTCGCTGTTCTGCAGCGGTATCTGACCCCTGCCCATTTTGCCGCTGTCCGTTCGCTTGGCTGCTTTGATCGGGGTGAAAGCCTTCGTCTCGTGTCTCTACGGAGTCAGGGCTAAAAGAAGAACTGTCAGAATTAGACGACATCGTTGGATCAAACTGGGAGGGCTGGGCTCTAATAATTGGGATCTATAATAACGATATAAGTTTTTTATAGTAGGCATGAACAGCGCTGAAGGAAAGACTTTTCTACTGACCTCACTCCCCACGAAAGAGCAGTGAGGTCAGTAGAGCAGTCGTTACACACCGCCTTCTATCAGTAGCTTGCGAATCACCTGCGCATGGGACTTCGATGTCTGCGACTGCTCCTCATAGACCTGAGCAGACTTGCTGCGACCCCGCTCTTCTTCGTTTTTGGCCATGACTAATGCCATGTTACCGCGCTCTTCCATCGTTCGCATCGCTGCCCACAGCGCCTGTTCTAACGCCGCATCTTGGCTGGCCATCAGCGCTTTAGCCGTGAAGCCGTGGCCGACATGACACCGATAGCGCCTCATTTTGTCTGCATCGATCTGCCAGAGCGGCCCGTTGCATTCGGGGCAACTCATCGGCGCCAGGTGGCCTATTCTTTCTTCTCCGCTGATATCGCTCATGGTTTGCTCTGCAATGTTGGCCTCCTTCTCAATGTCTGCGGGAATCGTCTCTATATAGGCGGCGGGTTGCTCTACGATATGACGAATCGTCTCTCCCATCTTATCGATTGGCAGCCGATAGTCCACCTCTACTTCTGTTAACGCGTTAGTCGGCATATCAGGATAGTCAGCATCATCTGGATCTTGGACGATAGCGAGGCCGCCGCAGCGCTTTATCGCCAGCAGCCCAGAAGTGCCATCATCGAGATAGCCTGTGAGCACAACGCCGACCGTTCGTGCCCGGTGAGCAACTGCCGCTGACCGAAAGAGCGGATCGATAGCAGGCCGATGTCGGTTTTCACTCGGACCGCGATAAAGTCGGACGTAGTCTGGCTTGACCAGCATGTGGAAGTCAGGCGGGGCGACATACACATGCCCTGGGCGAATAAGCTCATTGTCTTCAGCAGTCTTAGCAGTGAGTGGCCCGGCTTTATCTAGCAGGGCGGCTAACATGCTAGGCGACTCAGGGGGAATATGCAGAACGACAAAAAGCGAAGCCTGCAAATTGGGTGGAAACTGCGAAAACAGCTTCTGAAGCGCACTCACGCCTCCTGCTGAGGCTCCAATGACTACGATATCGTGGCATCTCATCTACACTGTCCAGTTTTGATCAGCTAATTCTTAGGGCTATATCTTAACTTTTTGTCCTTATTATCGGATCTCTTAGCGGCAGGAGGACAACTCCCTTTAGATAGAAAGACGCGATCGCTCTGACGATCCTTCTGAGCTGACCCGTCAAAGGGGGATAAACTAACTCAGAGGTGCCAATTGTTAAGAAGATGTGACCATGACTGATTTCATTCCCGTATCGTCTGAGCCGCCAGTGGCCCCTCAGCGACCCAAACGGCTGACCGTTCATAACGACGAACGCATAGATCCCTATTACTGGCTGAGAGACCGGGCCAATCCTGAGGTGGTGGCGTATCTAGACGCAGAAAATGCCTACACCCAGGCTCAGATGAAGCATACTGAAGCCTTTCAGCAGCAGCTCTTCGATGAGATGCTCGGTCGCATTCAGGAGAGCGATCTATCGGTGCCCTACCGCTACGGGGATTATGACTACTATGTGCGCACAGAAGAGGGTCAGCCGTACAGTATCCACTGTCGCCAGCAGGCTGCGGGCGGCGTCGAAGCAGTTCTGATCGATGAAAATGCCTTGGCTAAAGGGCATGAGTTTTTCTCACTCGGCGGCTATGAAGTCAGCCCTGACCAAACGCTGTTAGCCTATGCCACCGATACGCAAGGCGATGAGCGCTGCACCCTGGCACTGAAAGAAATCGAAACCGGTGAGCCCTTTCCCGAACGTATTCCCAACACCAGCGGGATGGTTTGGGCCAGCGATAACACGACGCTGTTTTACCTGACGCTAGATCAGGCCAATCGCCCTTCACAGGTTTGGCGGCATCGTCTTGGCACGCCCTCTGAGCAGGACGAGCTGGTCTATGAAGAAACGGACGAAGCCTTTTATCTGGGTCTTGAGGTTAGCCGCAGCGGGGCGTACATTCTGCTCAGTGCCAATAGTAAAATCACCTCTGAAGTCCGCGTTCTGGAAGCCAGTAATCCAGAGGGAACATTTCGCACCATTCATCCTCGGGAGAAAGGGGTTGAGTACCAGGTGGCTCATCACGCGAACGGGGAAGAAGACCCGGAAGGCGGCAAGTTCTACATCGTTACGAATGATCAGGCGATCAATTTCAAGCTGATGACAGCGCCCGCGCGCAGTCCTAGCAAGGCTCAGTGGCAGAGCGCAATTCCCCATCGGCAGGATGTTATGCTGGTTGGCATTGATGTTTTCAGAGACTATCTCGTTCTGTATGAAAGAGAGAATGGACTGCCGACGATTCGCGTGCAGAGCCTTTCGACGGGCGATATCAAACAGATAGACTTGCCGGAGCCGACCTACTCGGTGCGAGGGGGCCTGATGCGAGAGTTTGACAGCCGCACGCTGCGCTTTCACTACGGGTCAATGGTGACGCCTTCCTCGGTATTCGACTATGACATGGAGCGTCATCAGCGCGTACTCAAAAAGCAACAGCCCGTACTCGGCGGCTATGACCCTGAGCAGTATGTGAGTGAACGGCTTGTGGCGATCGCTCCAGACGGCATCGAAATCCCGATCTCTCTGGTATACAAGCGAGACCTCCCCACCGACCGCAGCCATCCGCTCTATCTGACCGGCTATGGCTCCTATGGCTATCCCTATCCGGTAACGTTCTCTTCTGACCGGCTGTCGCTTTTAGATCGGGGGGTGGTTTGTGCGATCGCCCATATTCGCGGCGGCGGGGAAATGGGTCGCCCCTGGTACGAGGACGGTAAGTTTCTCAACAAGGTCAACACGTTCACTGATTTCATTGCCTGCGCTGAGCACCTGATTGAGCAGGGGTGGACGAGTGCAGAGCAGCTTGCCATTGCGGGTGGCAGTGCGGGTGGATTGTTGATGGGAGCAGTGATCAACCGGCGGCCTGAGCTGTTTAGAGTGGCGATCGCTCAAGTTCCTTTTGTCGACGTGGTAACCACCATTCTCGACCCTGACCTGCCGCTGTCTGTGATGGAGTGGGACGAATGGGGCAATCCGAACGAACCAGCGTTCTACCACTACATGAAAGCCTATTCTCCTTATGACAACGTCACCGCCCAGGCTTATCCCAACCTGCTGATTACGGGCGGGCTAAACGATCCTCGGGTGTCTTACTGGGAACCGGCCAAGTGGACAGCTAAGCTTCGCACCTGCAAAACTGACGATAATAAGTTACTGCTGAAGACCAATATGGATGCCGGACATGGCGGCGCTTCAGGGCGCTACGAGCGGATTAAAGAGCGTGCTTTTACCGATGCTTTTTTGCTGAATTGCTTAGGAATAGATCGCTGATAAAAGAGAGATAGGGCTAACTGCGATGGAAAAGGCGTGAGGCGTCGACTCTACCCAGCGTCTTCTCAAGTTTTTCTCGTTTCACATCTACATTGGCCCAATCGCTCTTGATCCCTTTTTGCGGGAACACACAATGAAAAAGCACTTTTCCCTAATTGCAGCGCTGTTAGTAGTGGCTGGCTGTAGTCAAGCCGTCTTAGAAACAACAGGTACAGCGGTCGAGCCAGAATGGGGTGAACCAATCGAAGCTGTTGAAACGATTGCTTCAGATACTGATGAAGAGAACCTAGTTTTACCAGAGCCTGAAACGGTAGCGGTGCCTGACATGGCCCCAGGAGCGAGGCTACTACCGGTTGACGAAGGCATCGATAATGAATCATTCAACAACTTTAGAGCGCGACTAATAGAGGCAGTAGAGAATCAGGACACAGCATTCTTGTTAGAGGTAGTCCATCCCGACATACAGAACAGTTTTGGTCGGAGCAATGGGATCGAAAACTTCAAGCAGCGGTGGAATATCGATGCCGCAGATAGCGAACTATGGCTTGAGCTAGCGGCTGTCCTAAAGCTAGGCGGTACCTTTGCCCGCGCTCATTCTATTGAAGCGAACACCGATGTATTTGTAGCTCCCTATGTATTCACCAACTTTCCGTCAGAATATAGCGCCTTCGAACATGCTGCGATTATAGGGGGTGGTGTGATACTCAGAGCAGAACCAACGGTTGATTCAGAGATGCTCGCAACCTTGAGCTATCACATTGTCTCAGTTGACCGGTCACAGTCTATTCACGATGAAACCCATCCTAACCGTGTGGTGTGGGCTAAAGTGGCTACCACCGAAGGGAAAGCGGGCTACGTAGCAGGGCAGTACGTTCGCCGCCCGGTGGATTACCGCGCGTTTTTCGAAAACCAAGCGGGGAAATGGACAATGACCTTCTTTGCAGCAGGCGACTGACTCATCGGTCACAAGTCTCTGGTACAGCGCAAATCAGGGTCTCAGAACACGTTCCCCCTCTCCCCTGCTCTCCACGAATCAACTCAAGCGCTGACAACGCACTGCCATTCGCAATACTGGCAGAGCGATCACCATCCGCCTGAAAAATATTCCGAATAAGTGGCACCTCTCCATACTCCGACATATTCAGTTACATCGCTTAAGCAACTTGCCCCTCAACCCTGAAGGAAAAGTGTAGATTCTTGACTTCTTATCTTTTATCTCTGTAAATGATTAGGAATAGGGAACCCGATTCCACTGCAAATCTCTACACACTTCATTCCCCCTCAACTGCTTATGGCTGCTTTAAAAGTTGGTATCAATGGATTTGGCCGTATTGGTCGCCTGGTTTTTCGGGCGGCGATTGATAACAGCAATATCGAGTTCGTCGGCATCAACGACTTGGTTCCGCCCGAAACCCTGGCGTACCTGCTCAAGTACGACTCTACCCATGGCACCTTTCCCGGCAGTGTAGAAGCCCGCGACAACGGCATTGTCGTCAATGAGCGCTTTATTCCCTGCACCTCTATTCGCAACCCGGCAGAGCTACCCTGGGGCGAGCTAAACGTAGACTATGTCGTAGAATCCACAGGCCGCTTTGTCACTTACGATGCCGCTAAGTTTCACCTGGAAGCAGGGGCTAAGCGAGTGGTGCTCTCTGCGCCCACTAAGAGCCCTGAGACCGTGAGCACATTCTTAGTCGGGGTGAACCACGAGACCTTTGATCCGCAGCGCGATCTGATCGTCTCCAACGCTAGCTGCACCACAAACTGCCTCGCCCCTATCGCCAAAGTCATCAACGATAGCTTTGGGCTGGCCGAAGGTCTGATGACCACCGTTCATGCCGCTACCGCCACTCAGCCCACCGTGGATAGTTCTAACAGTAAGGACTTACGCAGTGGTCGAGGGGCAGGCCAAAACCTAATTCCAGCCTCCACTGGCGCCGCCAAAGCCGTTACGCTGGTGCTGCCGGAGCTGGCTGGCAAACTCACTGGTATGGCCATTCGTGTGCCTACGCCCGATGTTTCAGTGGTAGACCTGACCTTTCGCACCGAAAAAGCCACCAGCTATGCTGAAATTTGCTCACAGATGCGGGAGGCTTCTTTGGGTCATCTCCGGGGCGTTCTGGGCTATACCGATCAGCCTTTGGTCTCTTCAGACTTCACGGGCGACCCTCATTCCAGCATTTTTGATGCCCAGGCTGGCATGGAGCTGAATGAACGCTTCTTCAAGGTTCTGGCCTGGTATGACAATGAATGGGGCTACTCCAATCGGGTGATGGATCTGATGCTGTTTATGGCTCAGGCTGAGGGCATTTTGACCGATGTGGCTGCGCCTGTGATGGCAGCGACGCACTAATCCTGCACGTATTCCCCGCCAGTGATGAGCGCCATCTCTGCCCGGACAAACTCACGGCCTAAGTAAGCCGCATGGTCGAGGTAGCTAATCGGGCAGGGGTTGGCTTTGTCTTCAAATATTTTGATGCACAGCTCTTTGGCGGTGCGCCCTGAAAACACCTGGGCTTCTTGGCGAATATTTTTACCTCGTACGGGCAGGGGTCTGCCGGTTTCGGGATCGCAGGCTAGCCCTTTTTCATTGATCGTATTGGTGAAGTGCTTAGCGCAGATCAGCCCGGCTTGACGGTCTAAATAGATCAAGAAATAGCCGTCTGGATCAAGCTCGATGTAGCGCTTAGAAAGCTTGTTATCGATGGCGGCCAAAGCCTGTGCGCTCACAGATGAATTTGCAGGAGCAGCAGTCATCATACCCGTACCTTAAATTTTAATCGCTTGGCTCATCATTTTATCGTGTCCCGGAATGGCAGAACGCACCGCTTCTAAAACCGTTATCGATAGCCTCACATGAGCAAAAATACCGCAGTCAGCAGAGGCACCCGCCCTTGAGCGTGACTATAGTAACGACAGTAGTTTTGACAGCTTATGGAAATCTATCGTCTGCCCGCCCGTTCTGATAACTACATTTATGTCTTGTATAGCCCAAGCGACCGCACAGCAGCAGTCGTTGACCCCGCCGATGCTCCCCCTGTCCTAAACCAGCTCGATCAGCTGGGCGCGACGCTGGTGACCATTTTTAATACGCATCATCACAACGACCATGTGGGTGGCAATCGCGAGCTGATAGATCGCTTTCCTGAGGCCGAAGTGTACGGCGGCGCGGAAGATCAGGGGCGAATTCCGGGGCAGCAGTACTACTTGCGGCAGGGCGATCGCGTTACCTTTGCCGGTCGCACCGCCGAGATCTTTTTCGTTCCGGGCCACACCCGAGGCCACATTGCCTATTACTTCCTGCCAGAGAGTGCCACAGAACCGGGTGAGCTGTTTTGCGGCGACACCCTCTTTGCTGGGGGCTGCGGCAGACTGTTTGAGGGCACCGCCGAGCAGATGACGATTTCGCTGGGCAAGCTGCGCCAGCTGCCGGACAATACGCGGGTCTGGTGCGGACATGAGTACACCTTGAATAATCTGAAATTTGCTCTGAGTGTTGACGGGGAGAATGCAGAATTGCGATCGCGCCTGGATAAAATCACCGCCGCCCGTGCCCAAAATCAGCCGACCGTGCCCTCGATGCTAGCGGAAGAAAAAGCCACCAATCCCTTTCTCCGCTGGGACAGTGCAGCTCTTCAGTCAGTCGCGCAAAGCCAGGATGCCATCACCGTATTTAGCCGCATTCGCAGCATGAAAGACAATTTTTAGTTGCAGCGGGTGCCTAAGTTCAGTAAAGTGGTAGACTGCGCTGGAAAAAATTAGTAAGAGCAATGGCGAGAAAAAGAACTCAGGTAGTCCTCTCTCAGGACGTTCCCAAGCTAGGAAACAACGGTGATTTGGTCGAAGTAGCCCCCGGCTACGCCCGCAACTTTTTGATGCCTCGCAGCCTGGCCTACCGGGTCACCCCCGGCGTGCTCAAGCAGGTAGAACTTCGCCGTGAAAAAGAGCGCCAGCGCCTAGAAGCGATCAAGCAAGAAGCCGAAGCCACCAAGACCGCGCTCAACACCATCGGCCTATTCACCGTTGCCAAAGCCGTCGGTGAAGACGAAGCCATCTTCGGCACCGTCACCGCCGCCGAAGTCGCCGAAATCATTCAGCAGACCGCTGGCAAAGAAGTCGACCGCCGCGAGATCACCCTGCCCGACATCAACAAGCTCGGCGACTACAAAGTCGACATCAAGCTTCACAGCGAAGTCACCGCCACCATCAACCTCCGAGTCGTCGCCGACTAAGAATTGATAAAGACCGAGGGCGAACACATGTACTGTTCGTTAACTTAATTGGGGTAGGGAGTAAAATCACTCTCTACCCTTTTATGATTTAAACCCCATTCCCCAAACCCCCCTCTCCCCTTTCCTCTTCCCATGGTCTCCGAACCCCGCTTCAAACCCGCCACCGACCGCCTCCCCCCGCAAAACATCGAGGCAGAAGAAGCGATCCTGGGCGGCATTCTGATCGACCCAGAAGCGATTGGCCGGGTTACCGAAATCATGGCCCCCGAGGCGTTTTATATCGGCGCGCACCGCAGCATTTATCAGGCGGCGCTCGACCTGCAGGCCAGAGGCTTGCCAACCGACCTGATGGGCATTGCCTCCTGGCTTAAGGACAAAGGCACGCTGGAAAAAGTGGGCGGCCAAAGCCGGTTGGCTCAGCTCGTAGATCGCACCATTAGCGCGGCCAATATCGACCAGTACGCCAAGCTGGTGATGGACAAATACACCCGCCGCAAGCTGATTC